>JABXKR010000279.1 GCA_013619145.1 Psychromonas sp.
TGCTAATCCCATATCAGCTGAGCTAAATTCCCGCAGCTTAGCTTGTGGGTAACTCTCTTCAAAAACATCTTTATAGGAATAATCTTTCACAATACCTAAAGGTTTATGTATAACTTGTTCAAGCTTGTGCATTAAATGATTTTTTTTGGTGACTAATACCAATGGAAAACGCAGATATGGAAACGTAAATAACAAGTAACCCTGCCGTTTTTCTGTTTTACTGATCACGGGAATAAAATCACATTTCCCCTGCTTGGCAAAATTTAATGTTTCCGCCCATGACTCTGTTTTCACCAGTTTTATAACGTTGCCTATGCGTTGGCTAAATAAGCGTACAAAGTCCGCGCCCATACCAACATACTCTCCATTCTGAATACCTTCTATCGGTAGCCAGTCAGGATCAACACACATACGCAAATCGCCTTTAGTTTGTAAATAACGACGTTCTTTCTCTCTAAAGACAGGCATTTTTTCCTGGAAACTGGCATCTGCAAATTGATAATTTTGGTTTATAGATAAAGACCAGTTTTTCTGTAATTGAAATAATTCATCATCTGAAATCGCTAATAAACCTTTATTTAAAATATCACGCAAAACCTGATTATTTTTATTAATCCCCATATACAGAGGTAGATAGTTAAATATTGGATGATCAAAGAGAGGGGCATTTTTTACCCCGCTAATGAAATAACGTTGAATATAATAATTAATCACAGCATAAGAGTCTAAGACAGCATCAACATGTCCAAGCACTAATTGCTCTACAGACTCTTCAGTGCTGCTGGTTAATAATAAATTTATTTCAGGATAGTGAATGCGCATTAACTCTTCGTAGAAGAAGCCGCGTACTACTGCTACATTTTTACCCTTTAAGTATTTAAAATCTGAATAATGTGCAGTTTCATTAAGCGTTAATAAACCATCGATCGCTTTTAACGGATTAAACTGTGTGAAAATAACAGATTTTTCTCGCTCAGGGGTGATCTTCAAATTGGTGATAACATCAATATCACCCTTGAGTAACATTTCTAGATAATCATTCCTGTTATAACCAGTTACAAATTCTATTTTCAGTCCAATTTTCTGGGCCACTAAACGCATTAAATCATTAGAATAACCTTTAACTTCATTGTTTTCGATAAAGTTAAAGGGATGCCAATCCTGCTCGGCATGCACTTTGATGACTGGCTCATTCTGCAAGTAAAGTGCTTCCTGTTCACTAAAAATGATGTTTTTTGCGCAAACGTTCAATGTAAAACAACTGACAATAATGCCAAAAACTAACATTAATAGTTTGCGGAAAAATAATGAGGAAGGGATCATTGTGCGCATTCTCTTGCTTAGAGCCAGCTGACTGGCTCGCATTTTATCAAAATGCTAGCATGGACAAATGATATCAATGTCCATTTTGTGAGCAACCGCATGAAATTTAACGACTATCTTATTGCACTGTTGTGCATTCCGGCCCTGTTTAAGCCGGAATAGCGTTACAGAAATAAAATTACTGTCTTTAAAGCATCTCCACACCGATATCCTCGATAAAAACAGTAACAGAGAATCATTCGCAAAAAGCCACACTGTATCGATTTGCTTGTCCCGAGTTGAGGTTATTTAGGTAAAAGATCCACGTCAGTAATTCTTACTTCATCTTTTACAGTTAATAGAGGTGATTTTCTAAACTTCTCTCCTTGTACCTGAATTAAAATTTCCTGTCTGTTTTTACCCTCTAAAAAGATATTTTGATAAAATTCCTGTACATCCTTTAAGCTGATTTCACGCAAACATTGAATATAAGCCTGCTTGTTATTTATCTCATTTTTAATGTTTAACCATTCATTAGTCAGGTAAGAAAACTCCCCGGAAATAGATGTTGGTTTTGCTAAATAATTGGCGATATGTGCTTCTTTAATTGTGCTAAATTTTTCTTCATGAGTTTCATTTAACAGCTTGCTAAAACTCTGTAAAAAAGCACCAAATCGGCTATGTAACTGTGCATTACTAACAGCGGGGCTTTGTGTAAACAGGCCAAATGCAACACTGTTATTAACAGGAAAACTAACGGTAAATGGTGAATAGGTTAACTGCTCTTGAGTGCGAATCTGATCGTAAAATGCAGGACGTAATAACTTATTTAACAGCTCAGCACTTGCAAGCGCTTTATCACCTTGTAAATCAGTAAGGTAAATCGCGGCTAACGCATCATCCTGCATATCTGAATTAAGCGGGTAATTTAGTGCCCCCTGCTTAAGATCGGCATGCAAACGCGGAATCAGATAAAAAGGCTTGGCCTGAATAGTCACTCTTTTCTCTAACGAACTGCTTAATAGAAGTACCTGCTCGCGACTTAAGTTACCTAACGCTAATAAACGTAAACTGGATTTTTCAAATAGTTGTTTTATAAACAGATCAATATCTTTTAAGCTGATACCCTCTATTTCAGCAAGCAAAGCAGTGTCTGACCAGGCTGGCTGACGTACTACTTGTCTAAAACCATCCATCGCCAGATCCATCGCTTTAATCTTTGATTTATTATTAAGGCGTCGTTGTAACTCTTGTTTTGCAAGAGAGAGTGACTGCTCAGCAAACTGGGCGTTTTCAATATCAGTTAGTACCCTGAGCAGTAATTTATCCTGCTTGTCACTATAACCAGATGTACTAATCAGCAGACCATTTGAACTGCTTAATGAAAAACCTAATCCGGCTTCTTGAGTGACAAAGTTTAGTTCTGCAAATTGTTTGTTAAGCATATTTAACAGCAGACTCATGGTCACACGCGATTTAGCATTTTGGTCGCTAATATCGCTATTAAGCTGCAGTTTAAGGCTCGCTTTCGGTTCATCTAAATATTCACTTTGTTTAAACCAAACTGAATGCCCTAGTTTGTTAATAAGTTGCTTTGCATTTTTAGTCTGTACTTTTTTTACTAAGCTTAAGTTTTCAGGCTGCCACTCATTACCGCTTGGCAATAACAATTCAATCTCTGCCGCTTGTTTTAACCAGGCTTGTTGGCTTTCTTCTGAAAGAGAACTAGTTGCATACTCACCCTGGTAATATGGAACCTGTGTACCACCTTTTGCATTAGCGCTTAATTCAAAAAGACGGCTATTCTGCGGGGTTAAGTAAGTTAATAACTGTGCAATAAATTTTTCATTAAACCCATCCAGACGATATGGGAAAAACAGCAAATCTTGATGTGGATAAAGCTGCATATTGGCTGACAATGCCATCACATAATTGAATCCTGAGTTTTTGCTTAAAAACTCAAAGCGTGTATCTAAACTTTTTTTCTGCTCTTGAAACTGTAACGTGTTAATACCCTGTTTTTTAATTAAGTCGATAAAAGCAAACAGGCTTGCCATGATTTTATCTTGCGCCTTTAAACCTGCATCAGTAAGTTTAAACTGCATACTGAACTGCGAGTAGTTGTCACTATATGGCGCGTAAAAACCCGCCATAACAGACTCAGCCAATCCCGCTTTTTGTAAATAATCAGACAGTCCACCTTGATGATCCGAGCCTAATAAACGGCTAATATATCCACCAGGTTGATACATATATTCATCTTTGACACTCGGCACTAAAAAGCTAACTTGTAACAGCTTAATATCGGCAGTGGGTTTCATTTCCACTTTTATTGCCAATTCATTGTCCGTTAACATCGGGGTAAGAATAATCGGTTTCTGCACTTTTTTATTGGGGATTTGGCTAAGATACAAACTCGCGAGCTGTTGTAACTCTTCGATTGAGCGCGGGCTGGTTAACGCCACTTTCATTAGATTGGCCGAATAATAACTATCAAAAAAATGTACTAATTCATCTTGTAATTTACTACCGGGTTTATCCGTTAAAGTGCTTAAATCACCTGTGCTAAAGCGCGCCATCGGATAATCAGGATTTAGCGTATAACGCTGCAGCGCATATAACTTACGCATATCATTATCAAAGTAAGTTTTATGCTCGGCATTAACTGTATGCCTTTCTTTTTCTGCGTATTTTTCATCAAGTAGCGGTGCACGCATCACGTCTCCGAGACGGTCTAATGCTTCACCAAAATAGTCGTCATTTACCTCAAACCCATAAACCGTAGCATCTTGAGAAGTATAAGCATTGGTATAGCCACCATGTTGGCTCATAAATTTGCTGTATTCATTGATCGTTGGATAACGCTGCGATCCTAAAAAAAGCATATGTTCTAAATAATGCGCCAAACCTAATTGGCTGTCAGGATTATGCATACTGCCGACAGGTACAGATAACGAAGCTGCACTGTTTTCTAAATCTGGATCGGATACCAATAACACTTCAAGGGAGTTCTTTAAACGAATCACCTGATATAAACGCGGATCATTAGGACTTTGTTTTATTGACGTGTTGAGGATCTCAAAAGGTTTCATAGCAGGCTCAGTTGTAGCGGTATTAGCAAAAGTAGTTGCAGATAAAAGCAAAGAAAAACAGCTAACAACTATGGTTATTGGATTGATGCGTGGCATTCAAATATCTCTATAAAAGGGTTAAGAACAGTTAGTCTACATATGGTTTAATAAGTTCTATTTTTTAAACCTGCAGCCAAAAGGTCACCGGGCCATCATTGGTTGATGAAACTTGCATATCGGCAGCAAACTCTCCAGTTTCCACCTTGATTCCCATATCAGAACAGTTTTTATTAAACAGTTGATAAAGCCGGTTGGCTTCAGCCGGCTCTGCGCCATTTGAAAAGCCGGGGCGATTGCCTTTCTTAGTTTCTGCGGCTAAGGTAAATTGCGAGATCACCAATAAACTGCCTCCTGCCTGCTGCACATTAAGGTTCATTTTATCATCACTATCAGCAAAAATGCGGTAAGCTAAAACACGCTGCGCAAGGCGCTTGCATTTTTTCTCATCATCACCTTTTTCAACGCCCAGTAAAACCAATAAGCCGCCTTCTATCTGACCCACTGTTTTTCCTGCCACATCAACATTTGCATGGCTAACGCGTTGAATTAACGCAATCATATATCCATACCTTGCTCTGCTTCATTGTGGTGTAAAAACTCTTCTAATGTGGCAGTCACCTCTGCACCAATTAAAACAATTAACCAACTATAATAGGTCCATACAAAGAGAATAGGGATCGCGGCCAGTGCACCGTATATTAGTTGCTGGGAAGGAAAGTTAGTGATGTATAACTTAAAAAGGTCGGTACCGAAGAAAAATAATATGGCAGCAATAAAACCACCAATTAATGCATAACGAAACCTCACGCGCTGATGGGGGACTAAAGTATAAACACCAGCAAAGGCTAGCCAAGTTAAAATAAAAGGCATTAAGCCTAATAAACGTTGCCCGAATGACAGAGAGCCATGCTCTTGAACAATAGTAAAAAGGTAAGAACTTAATAGTATACTGCCACCGATAATCACCGGGCCAAGGCTTAAAATAGTCCAGTAAATAGTAAACGCCTGCACCTTAGAGCGTTTATTGGTGCAGCGCCAAATACGATTAATAGTTTGATCGATAGTGGATATCAACAACAGGGCGATTACAATTAGCGATGCAATGCCCATCATGCTCATCTTCTGAGTGTTTTCAATAAACCCAGTCATATGCTCTTTAATTGCCTCGCCCGATGTAGGAACAAGATTATTATAAATGAAATCTTCGAATATTTGCTTTAACTCCGAAAAACCCGAAAAGGCAGATAATATAGAGAATATGACCGCCAGTAAGGGTACGATAGATAATAAAGTCACATAAGCTAAATGTCCCGCGGGCACCTTGATATTATCTTCTTTACTACGCTGCCATATAAATGATAAATATGCATAACTTGCTTTGCCTTTGGCGATTAATACTTGCTTATCAAATTGCACGGTGACCTTCCTCTGGTTTACTTTACTTTTTATAACTATAAACCTAAAGCGCAGATAAAAAAAAGGTCTTACCGAAGTAAGACCTTATTAATCAGTTATTGCTAACAAATTAACCTTTAGTCGGACGTGCCGCACGTTTACGTTCATTTTCTGTAAGCAATTTTTTACGGATACGAATGCTTTGTGGCGTTACTTCCACTAATTCATCAATATCGATAAACTCAAGCGCCTGCTCCAGAGTAAGAATGATTTCAGGAGAAAGTGTTTGCGCTTCATCGGTACCAGATGAACGAACATTAGTTAATTGTTTACCACGCAAACAGTTCACTGTTAAGTCATTAGCGCGGTTATGAATACCGATAATCTGACCTTCGTATACTGGTGCGCCATGACCAAGGAATAGGCGACCACGATCCTGCAAAAAGAATAAAGAGTAAGTAACCGCTTTACCTGTACCGTTAGAAACCAATACGCCATTTTGACGCTGACCAATTGTACCGCCTTTATGCGGGCCGTAGTGATCAAAGCTATGGTATAAAAGACCAGAGCCAGAGGTTAATGTCATAAATTCAGTTTGGAAACCGATTAAACCACGACTTGGGATTATAAAGTCTAAACGTACACGGCCTTTACCATCTGGTGTCATATTTGTTAGTTCCGCTTTACGGATACCCAACTGTTCCATTACTGAACCTTGATTTTGCTCTTCAACATCAACCGTTAATGTTTCCATTGGCTCATGCAGTTGACCGTCAATCATACGCTCAATAACTTCCGGACGAGATACAGCTAGCTCATAACCTTCACGACGCATGTTTTCAATTAAGATACCTAAATGCAGTTCACCACGGCCAGATACTTTAAACTTATCAGGATCGCCTGTTTCTTCCACTTTAAGTGCAACGTTATGAACTAACTCTTTTTGTAAACGCTCAAGGATATTACGTGATGTTACGTATTTACCCTCTTGACCACAGAATGGTGAGTTGTTTACCTGGAAAGTCATGGTAACTGTTGGTTCATCAACACTTAATGGCGGCATAGCTTCCACGTTGTTTTGTGCACAAATCGTATCCGATATTTTAAGTTCGCCTAAACCACTGATTGCAATGATGTCACCCGCTTGTGCCAGCTCAACATCATGACGCTCAAGACCTAAGTAACCTAATACCTGACCAACTTTACCTTTACGCTCTTTACCGTCACTGCCAACCACAGTTACCTGCTGGTTAACTTTAACATTACCACGCGTAATACGACCAACACCGATAACACCTACGTATGAGTTGTAATCAAGTTGAGAGATCTGCATTTGGAAATCACCATCGCGATCAGCTTCTGGCGGAGCAACGCCATCTACGATTGCCTGGAATAGTGATTCCATGTTTTCAGTTGCTTCTTCAGATTCAGCATTTGCCCAGCCGTTTAACGCAGATGCGTAAACAACTTTAAAGTCTAACTGTTCATCCGTTGCACCCAGGTTATCAAACAGATCGAATACCTGATCCATAACCCATTCAGGGCGAGCACCTGGTTTATCGATTTTGTTGATAACAACAATCGGCTTTAAGCCGTAATTAAATGCTTTTTGTGTTACAAAACGAGTTTGCGGCATTGGGCCGTCAACTGCATCAACGATAAGACATACACTGTCTACCATTGACATAATACGCTCTACTTCACCACCGAAATCGGCGTGTCCAGGAGTATCTACAATATTGATATGGTAATCATTCCACTCAATTGCCGTGTTTTTAGCAAGGATTGTAATACCGCGCTCTTTCTCTAAATCGTTAGAGTCCATTACGCGCTCTTCAGAGCCGCCGCGTGAATCTAATGTTCCAGACTGCTCTAACAGTTTATCAACTAGGGTTGTTTTACCGTGGTCAACGTGAGCAATAATGGCAATATTTCTTAATTTTTCTAACGACATGATGCGCCTCAAATGTAGCAATTAATAAAAATACCAATTAGATGAAAGAAGTTATTTGCATACTCGGATAACTTAGCTCATCTAATTGGTATAAACGCGCATATTGTAACCATAATTAAAAAAATAGAAAGTTTTAACTCCGTCACAATTAAGATAACTGTATTATTATTCGCTTTAATGGAACTTTAACAGGATTAGATCCCCCATTTAGCTCTCATTAAATAGCGACGCACCAATTTGGCGCGGCATTGCACCAAGATAGCGCGGTTTATTGAGGGATTTAAGTTATTCAAAGAAAAAAACACATAAAATAGAGTTATATTTAATTGGCATATTTTTAGACTGCTTGAGTTATAAAATATTTTTGTTATGGTTACCCTCCATTTTTGATGTCAATTGAGGTTGTAAACATGTCTGTACAAACAGCACAAGATGTTCTTGATCTGATTAAAGAACAAGATGTAAAATTCGTTGATTTACGCTTTACTGATACACACGGTAAAGAGCAACACGTATCAGTTCCATTCCACCAAATTAATGAAGACTTCTTCGAAGAAGGTAAAATGTTCGATGGTTCTTCAATCGCTGGTTGGAAAGGTATCCAAGATTCAGACATGGTATTAATGCCAGTACCTGAAACAGCTGTTATCGACCCATTCACAGATGACCTAACACTCAACTTACGTTGTGATGTTTTAGAGCCTAAAACAATGCAGGGTTACGACCGTGATCCACGTTCTGTAGCTAAACGTGCAGAAGCTTACATGCGTTCAACAGGCCTAGCTGATACAGTTTTATTCGGCCCAGAACCAGAATTTTTCCTATTTGACGATGTTAAATACGGTAACGGTATCGCGGGTTCTTTCTACTCAATCGATGCTAAAGAAGCGGCTTGGAACTCAGGCACTTCATACGAAGATGGTAACACTGGTCACCGTCCTGGTATCAAAGGCGGTTACTTCCCGGTAGCACCTGTTGATTCAGCGCAAAACATCCGCAGCGCTATGTGTTTAATCATGGAAGAGATGGGTCTTGTTGTTGAAGCACATCACCATGAAGTAGCAACAGCGGGTCAGAATGAGATCGCTTGTCGTTTCAACACTATCGTTGAAAAAGCAGATGAGATCCAAATCTACAAATACGTTGTACACAATGTGGCGCACGCATTTGGCCAAACAGCTACATTTATGCCTAAACCGCTTGTTGGTGATAACGGTTCTGGTATGCACTGTCACCAATCTCTTGGTAAAGATGGCGTTAACCTTTTCTCTGGCGATCAGTACGGCGGCCTTTCAGAAATGGCGCTGTTCTACATCGGTGGTATCATCAAACATGCTAAAGCGATCAATGCATTTACAAACGCATCGACTAACTCGTACAAGCGTCTTATCCCGCATTTTGAAGCACCAGTTATGCTAGCTTACTCTGCTGGTAATCGTAGTGCGTCTATCCGCATTCCTGTAGTGCCAACACCAAAAGCGTCACGTATCGAAGTACGTTTCCCGGATCCAACAATGAACCCGTACTTAGGTTTCGCAGTAATGCTAATGGCAGGTCTTGACGGTATTAAAAACAAGATCAATCCAGGTGAAGCTTTAGATAAAGATTTATACGATCTACCTAAAGAAGAAGCGGATTCTATTCCACAAGTTGCTGTTTCTTTTGAAGAAGCACTTGCTGCACTAGATGCTGACCGTGACTTCCTTACTGAAGGTGGCGTAATGTCAAATGATGCAATTGATGCATTCATTGAACTTAAAACGGCTGAATGTGAAGCTGTTTCTCAAGCAACACACCCGAAAGAGTTCGATCTATACTACAGCGTATAATCAAAAACCTTTGTTAGCTTATTATCAACCATAAGCTAACAAACTTGTGACTACTAAGCCCCTGTTTCACGCTTTTGATAGTTGCTAAGAGGCCAAAAAGGATCAACTTGCTTGATCCTTTTTTAACCGTTACTTTCAGGCTAAATGATTAGAAATAATGAAAGTCAGCGGTATCGAAACTGAAAATGTAAAACAGCAAGCTCCCCCACCAAATACTCAATTTTCTGCAGCACAAAAAGACACACTACAGTCCTAGCGTTAGTTGGTCTGATTCTTGCTTAATAACTCCATAGATTTTATATTTTAAATTTTAAAAGAAGCAGGCTGATCCCATGCAGCCCACATTTTATAAGCAAGGAGCCCCACATGAGTGGAAACCAAACCCGTCTTCAAGCAATTGAGCAAATCACTAATCGTGCACCAACATTGGTCAGTACACCTGAGCCATTAAGTAAAATTTGGGCAGAAGACGTTTTTAACCTCCAGAAAATGGAAGAAGCGTTATCAAAAAATGCTTTTAAAGCAATTAAAAAAACGGTTCAAACTGGCGGAGCTTTAGATGCTGCAACTGCTGATGTTGTTGCTGCTGCGATGAAAGATTGGGCACTTAGCAAGGGTGTTAAATTCTACTCACATATATTTTACCCTATGACTAACATTACGGCAGAAAAACATGATGGTTTCATCGTTACAAATTCTGACGGTGGTGCTATTACTGAATTTACCGGCAGCCTGTTAATCAAAGGTGAACCAGACGGTTCTTCTTTCCCTAACGGTAGCTTACGTATGACTAACGCAGCGCGTGGTTATACAGCCTGGGATCCAACAAGCCCTGCATATGTTATGCATACGGCTAATGGTTCTACATTAATGATCCCAAGTGTATTTATGTCTTGGACTGGTGAAGCGTTAGATAAAAAAATCCCACTACTTCGTTCTAATTCTGCAATGAATGATGCGGCACAGAAAGTATTAAAATTAATGGGTGAAACAGAGATCGCAACACTTAATTCAAGTTGTGGTGCTGAGCAAGAATATTTCTTAGTTGATGAAAACTTCGCAAATGCACGCCCAGATCTATTACTAGCAGGCCGTACATTATTTGGGGCTGCTCCTGCGAAAGGTCAACAATTTGATGATCATTACTTTGGTGCAATCCCTGAGCGTGTTCAAGTATTCATGCAGGAATTTGAAGATACATTATACAAATTAGGTATCCCAGCTAAAACTCATCATAACGAAGTTGCTCCAGGTCAATTTGAAATTGCACCTTACTATGAAGCGGCTAACGTGGCTGCTGATCATCAACAACTTCTGATGACAGTAATGAAGAGCACAGCTAAGAAACATGGTTTCCTTTGTCTGTTACATGAAAAACCATTTGCCGGCATTAACGGTTCAGGTAAACATGTTAACTGGTCTGTGGGTAACAGCACACAGGGTAACCTGTTAGATCCAGGTCAGACACCGCATGATAACCTTAACTTCCTACTGTTCTGTGGTGCGGTTATTCGTGGCGTGCATAAATACGGCCCATTATTACGTGCAGTAATTGCTTCTGCATCAAATGATCACCGTTTGGGTGCAAATGAAGCGCCACCAGCGATTCTTTCTGTTTACTTAGGTGATCAGTTAGAAACTGTATTTAACGATATTAAAGAAGGTAAGCTACTAACTTCAGCTGCCGGTGGCGAAATGGATCTTGGTTTGGCACAGATTCTTAACTTTGAACGTGATCCAGGTGACCGAAACAGAACGTCACCATTTGCTTTCACTGGTAACCGTTTTGAATTCCGTGCTGTTGGTTCATCTCAATCCGTATCTGGTCCATTGGTTGCTATGAATACTATGCTTGCTGATTCATTAAACTGGATTGCTGAGAAGTTAGAAGTTGCTTTAACAACATCAGAAGATCAAAGTGTTGCCGTTGCCTCTGTATTAAAAGAGCTAATGGAGCTGCACGGTAACGCTATATTTGGCGGTGACGGTTACTCTGAAGAGTGGCACAAAATGGCAGTTGCAGAGCGTGGTTTGAAAAACCTGCCAACAACAGCTGACGCATTACCAGCATTCCGTGAAAAATCAGTTGTCGAACTTTTCGAAAGCACAGGTGTATTGTCACCAGTTGAATTAGAAAGTCGTTATGAAGTTTATGCAGAGCAATACATTCTTTCTATTGAAGTTGAAGCTAAGTTAGTTGTAGATATAGCTACGACTAAGATCTACCCTGCTGCAGTAAGTTACTTGTCAGAGCTGGGTTTAACTTCTTCATCAATGGCTGATTTAGGTATTGATCTTGATAATTCACTTGCTGCTTCAATCGCTGCTGAAGCGAATGGCATGGTGGCAGCTGTTGCTAAACTGAGTGAAGCAATTGCAACGAAAGACTTTGCTGATGTTGAAGCACATATGCATTTCTGTGCTGATGTTATCCGTGATTTAATGGATGAAACTCGTGCACACGCAGATGCACTTGAAGCTTTAGTGGCTGATGAGTTATGGCCATTGCCTAAGTATCAAGAAATGTTATTTATCAAATAAATTTCATTTAGGGTAAGTAAAGTAAACTCGTTTGTTTTACTTACCCTTGTTGTTTATTTTGATTAAAAAAGAGCTTTATTACAGGCTCTTTTTTATTATCTTGAAAATAAAATTTGCCGGAATATAGGGATAAATATCGCTATTGTTAAATGGCATGCTACAAAATATTCCATGCAGAGCAGATTGCATAAACTTTTTAAAAACGATGCAAATATTGAGTGATAAAACCTACTACTATGCGGTTTTTTTATTGCCTTAATTAAACTCTTGCCCCACAATTAAAGCTCTTATATTTAAGGCTTATTATTATGAAACGATTTACATTGTGCTTATCAAGTCTAATTTTTCTCTTTTCATCTATTGCTGTGGTAGCAGATACAAAAATTTATCACTGGGTTGATGAGCAAGGAAAAAGCCATTTTTCAGATACAGCTGGCCCCGGAACTGAAGAGGTCAGTGTCAACAATCAAAATTTATTGGTGAGCAGCAATGGCAAAGAGCCAAAAGCTGAAAATGAATTATCGATAGCGGTCGAAGAAGAAAAGAAAATCGCAATTGAATATCAAGCAACCATAACATCACCGCTGGATGATACAGCCCTTCGCAGTAATGAGGGAACGATTGATATCCATGTATCAACAACACCAGAGAAAAATAACAACCAAAAGCTACAGCTGTTTTTAGATGGTAAAGCACTCGGCGAGCCGCAAATATCACCAACCATAAGCGCGCAGAATATTGACCGTGGCACACATCAGATACAAGTTCACCTACTTGATGAAAATGGCAAACTGCTAGCCAAAACACAGATCGTCACTGTGCATCTGCAACGAGTATCTGTTGGTACAATTAAAGCAAATATCCAATAATGTTATCTCTCGATGTTAAGTAAGCAGGCAAAAGAACTACCATTAGCGCTACTTGAAGAAGCTAATACTGCTTTTGTCGTTATCAGCTCTGATTTAAAGCTTATTTATGCCAACCCGGCAAGTGAGTTATTACTGTCACAAAGCACGCAACGCCTTTATCAGCAAAGTCTGCAACAACTTGCCAGCTACTATCATTTCAACCCAACATCAATCGAGCGCATCTTTGTTAACAAAAACTCTTTTACTGAAAATGAAGTGACATTACGGGTTGACGGACACCCCCTTTTAATTGCATTAAGTGCAACCTACTTAAACTTTAACAATGCAGATTATGTAATTATTGAGATGCGTTGTATTGAACAGCAGCGTAAATTCAGTCAAGTCCATTATCAAGAGAATCAACAAAAAGCCGCAAAAGATCTGGTTCGCGGACTCGCCCATGAAATAAAAAATCCTTTAGGGGGATTACGAGGCGCCGCACAATTATTAGAGAGTGAGCTATCTGCCCCAGAGCTTAAAGAGTTTACGCAAATTATTATTGAACAAGCGGATCGTTTAAGTGCCTTAGTCAATCGTTTATTGGGTCCGCAAAAAGTAGGCTTACGCGCTACGCATAATATACATTCGGTGCTTGAGAAAGTGCGTAAGTTAGTTTGCTTAGATCTTCCCGATTTTATTAAAATTAAAGTTGATTATGATCCAAGTATTCCTGATTTTGAGATGCAGGCGGATCAACTGCAGCAAGCATTTTTGAATATTATTCAAAATGCAGTACAAGCACTGGATTTAAATGCAGACAGTCGTTCCGAAATCACCTTAAGGACGCGTACCGCTCACCAAATTACGATTAATGGTCTGCCGCAGCGCCTAGCGGCTGAAATTAAGATTATTGATAATGGACCTGGTATCCCGGAGCAATTAAAAGACACGCTATTTTACCCTATGGTAACGGGCAGAAGTGATGGTACAGGTTTAGGTCTTTCCATTGCACAAGAGTTAATTAAACAACATAATGGACGAGTCGAATGCAGCAGCACACCAGGGCATACCGAGTTTCTTATCTATTTACCCATGAAATTTAAAGAGAAATAACAGATGGCAACAGCTTGGATAGTAGATGACGATCATGCAATTCGTTGGGTTTTAGAGCGAACATTAAAGGCCGAAAATATTGAGCATGCCAGTTTTCCTGACGGTGAATGTTTATGGCAGCAACTGCAAATCGAGCAGCCTGAAGTTATTATTTCCGATGTGCGTATGCCGGGCATTGACGGACTTGCTTTAATGGAACGTATCCATGAACGTTTCCCATTTATTCCAATCATTATTATGACCGCGCACAGTGACTTAGATAGCGCAGTCAATGCCTATCAAAGTGGCGCGTTTGAGTACCTGCCAAAACCTTTTGATATTCATGAAGCCACCTCACTCATTCAACGTGCAATTAGCCATAGTTTAGAGTTAAAACAGAAGAAAAAAAAACCTGAAGCAACTGTTTCAATGCCGGAAATAATTGGTGAAGCGCCTGCAATGCAGGAGGTTTTCCGTGTAATTGGCCGATTATCCCGCTCCAGTATGAGTGTTTTAATCAATGGCCAATCTGGTACAGGTAAAGAGTTAGTCGCTCACGCACTGCATAAACACAGCCCGCGTAAAGATAAAACATTTATCGCATTAAATATGGCAGCAATACCCAGAGAACTCATTGAAGCGGAACTGTTTGGCCATGAAAAAGGTGCATTTACAGGGGCCGCCAGTAATCGCCAAGGCCGTTTTGAACAAGCAGATGGTGGCACGCTATTTTTAGATGAGATAGGCGATATGCCACTTGATGTGCAAACGCGTTTATTGCGTGTTTTAGCCGACGGGCAGTTCTACCGTGTGGGTGGTCACCAAGGTATTAAAGTTGATGTTCGTATTATTGCAGCCACCCATCAAAATTTAGAGAAAAAAGTGCAAAGTGGCGATTTCCGAGAAGATCTATTCCATCGCCTTAATGTTATTCGTTTACAACTACCGGCATTAAGAGAGCGCCGTGAAGATATCAGTCTGTTAGCACAGCATTTCTTAAATAATATTGCTGGTGAATTAAATGTAGAAAGCAAACAGCTCACAGCTGAGACAAAAGAGTATTTAAGCCAATTGCCCTGGCCAGGCAACGTGCGCCAATTGGAAAATATTTGCCGCTGGTTAACCGTTATGGCTAGCGGCCAAGAGGTGCATATTTCTGACTTACCTCCAGAATTAGGTTCACAAGAAACAGAAAATAGTGAAAGTGAAAGCCCGCTATGGCAGAAAAATCTCCAGCAGTGGACCTTAACGGAACTGAAACAGGGGGAAGAAAACGTTCTTGCTAATGCTTTGCCTGAGTTTGAAAAAATCATGCTGCAAACCGCCCTCTCCTTCACCCAAGGTAAAAAACAGGAAGCTGCAAAACTATTAGGCTGGGGTCGAAATACCTTAACCCGTAAACTAAAAGAGTTTGATATTTCATAAATATCCAACCCTCAATATTTCATACTCCCACGCACCATGTGGGAGTTATACCCATGTTACTTCAAGATGCAAAATCATCACCTTGAGGTATCATGGGTATATACTAACGCGAACTAATCAAATTCAGCTAAGTTCTTTTCAAACTGTGCAAACTGCTCTGTTACCGATTTTTCAGGCGCAGCAGTTGCTAAACTAGCAATTACAATTGCAGCTGTCGCAAAAATAATTCCAGGAACAATTTCATAAACATCGTATATTCCACCCTGTAACTGTTTCCAGATTACAATTGTAATACCACCGACGATAATACCCGCTAATGCACCATTGCGGTTCATACGCTTCCAGTACAAACTTAATAGCAAAACCGGACCAAATGCAGCACCAAAACCCGCCCACGCATAAGAAACCAAGCCTAATACAGAACTATCCGGATTCATCGCTAACAAAAAGGCGATCAGAGATAATGCGATCACGCCTAAGCGACCAACCATCATTACTTCTGATGATGATGCATCAGGGCGAATCAGTTGCTTGTAAAAATCTTCAGCTAAAGCTGATGATGAAACGAGTAGTTGAGAATCCGCTGTACTCATAATCGCAGCCAAAATAGCAGCTAATAAAATACCTGCAACCACAGGATGGAAAATAGCATTCACCAGTAGCATAAAGATTTTCTCACCATCGGCTAACACGACCGTTGCATGGCCGTGAATATAGAGTAAGCCCACTAGCCCCACTAAAGTCGCACCAAATATTGAGATAGCGGTCCAGGATATGGCAATGCGGCGGGCTGTCGTTAAATCTTTATTGCTGCGTGTTGCCAGAAAACGAGCCAAAATATGCGGTTGACCGAAATAACCAAGACCCCAGGCGAGTAGTGAAATAATCGCAATCCAGGAAAGCGGTTGACCGTCAATACCATTCCATAAGCTTAACAGTTCAGGATTTAGTGTATGTAAATCTGTTAGCAGCTGATTAAATCCACCTTGCATTGCTGCAATCGGCACAATAACAAGTGCAGCCGACATCAGTAGTCCCTGCACTAAATCGGTCCAGGAAACCGCTAAAAAACCGCCAAAAAGAGTATAGGAAACAACGCAGGCGGTGCCGATAATGACCGCAACGCTATAATCTAAGCCAAATACGGTTTCGAACAGTTTACCACCAGCAACAAGGCCTGAACTGGTGTAAAAAAGGAAGAACATTAGGATAAAAAAGGCAGCAATAGTCTGCACCAGTTTCGATTTATCATTAAAACGGCGAGAGATAAACTCAGGTATGGTTAATGCATTATCGGTAGTGATACTGTAAGTACGCAGACGTTTTGCTGCAATATACCAGTTTGCCCAACTACCAAGCAATAATCCACCTGCGAGCCATAGTGATTCCATACCTGCGGCATAGGCATAACCAGGTAAACCGAGTAATAACCAACCACTCATATCAGATGCCCCTGCTGATAAAGCCGCTGGCCACGGCCCAAGTGTACGTCCACCGAGAAAGTAATCAGAAGAGTTGCTGGTACGTTTATATGCGTAATAGCCGATAAATAACATCAGCGCCAAATACACCATAAACGTTGCCGTGATGGCAAAGTTATTTTCAATCATGGATATCCCTATTAAGATTAAAGTTAAAAACGGCAGCGATTATAACAATTTTTTGACCTTTCTCATTGATC
The DNA here is from genome assembly GCA_013619145.1 of Psychromonas sp. Classification (GTDB taxonomy): domain Bacteria; phylum Pseudomonadota; class Gammaproteobacteria; order Enterobacterales; family Psychromonadaceae; genus Psychromonas. Next base: position 17,199 of record JABXKR010000279.1, read on the forward strand.
TTGATCGCCTTAGATTTGCACAAAATAATTAAAATCTCTTAATTATCAGTTATTAACTGCTTTAAAAGTAATAAACGCGCGGCATCTTCAGAGAAGCTACCTGCTACGGAAAACTGCTCGACAATCGTTTCCGACCACTGTAAATAAGTAAACTGCAGTGCAAATAAGCCAGACTGGTTATTCTCTGCAGATAAACTAAACAGTTGATTATTTTGCAGCAGATAGAACTCACTCACGCGACTGTTTAATCCTTTTACCGTTAAAGGGAGAAGCTTTTCCTCACTGCTGATATTTAAATTCTGCAAATTCACTTGTTTTAAAAATAGAGTTTCTAGCGGCAATTTTTGTTTTTCATTTGTCCGGCTAAACTCTTCGTTTTCAGACGCCTGCATAAAAGCTGGGATATTTAAGCTCATATCTTTCACCAATAACGACAATACCGTTAAGCTATTAACAGAAAAAGTAGGTGCCGGTATTAGATGAATCGATAACAGAGCATCGGCTTGCAGATCCAGCTCACCCGAAAATGCTTTAATAAATAAGCGCTTTAAACTGAGCCTGTTTTTATGCAGCTGCAAATCAAGCAGGCTGTTCTCTACAATAATTTCAGCTTGATTAGGCGATGTAAAACCAAGCTGTTTAATTGATAGTGCCAACTTCGCCTGCAAGCTCTGCAGATCAAAATTACAATATAGGGATAGATCCTCAAGCCTTACTGCTTTTAAAGCAGATAACTGTAAATCAAGCTTTTTAAAATCAAACAGCAAGTTTCCTTTAAATAATGCTGATACGAATTTTTTATGCTCAATAATAGGTAAATTATCCGAGCTTAGATTTGCTTGCTGTAACTTTAAACTTTGCCCTGCATTACTTAAATCCATGTTTAAGTCAGACACACGTAATTTGTTAATGCGTAATCTGTCCCAAGGCAAGCTCTGCATCTGCCGCTTTGTTTTTCCTACGCTTTTTTGACCCGCTGTCACTCCTTTTAAAATGCCCTGTTCGACGCGAATATGAATACCCGCGACATCAACTAATTCAATCTCTAACTGACGATTCCAAATATCCCATTGCCCAATATCGATATTGATTTGATCTATATGTAGCAGTTCTTTTTTATCACTGATAACGGATAATCCTGAAACTGAAAAACGAGGATCCTGCCAGCCGTTATTTTCGATTAGGACAAAACTGACTTGATAACCTGTGGATTTTTCAATCTGTTTAGCGATCCACTCTGAGTAATCATTAACGTTAAAGAAGTAAACAAACAGCGCTAACGAGGTCACAAGAAAAGTGAGCAGAAGAGCAGAGATAATGAAAAAACGCTTCATCTCAAACGTCTCCTAAAACAAAACTAGGCATGCACATACTCTCCGTTCTCCCCTAACCAACGTTTGCTCAGAGGTTTAATCAGCTCAGGATATGACTCCATCACTTTCAGTGCCAGTTGCTGGGTTTGTGGAATTAAACTTTGGTCACGGATTAAATCCGCAATTTTAAATGTCGCGATCCCTGTTTGTTTTGTACCTAGCACTTCACCCGGACCACGAATCAGTAGATCTTGTTCGGCAATATAAAAGCCATCATTGCTTTCACGTAAAATCTGCAGCCGTTTTTGTGCTGTTTTAGACAATGGATTTTTGTAAAGTAAAACACAGTGGCTAGCGACACAGCCTCGTCCAACTCGGCCGCGCAGTTGATGCAGTTGTGCTAAACCAAGGCGCTCTGGGTTCTCGATAATCATCAGGCTAGCATTAGGTACATCGACCCCTACTTCAATCACGGTAGTTGCTACCAGCAAGTCTAACTCTCCTGCTTTGAAGTAATCCATCACATACTGTTTTTCAATCGCTTTCATACGTCCATGCACCAAACCAATGCGCAGGTCAGGTAAGGATAATTGCAGGTTATTGGCTGTATCTTCCGCGGCCTGACACTCTAAAACCTCAGACTCTTCAATTAAGGTACAGACCCAATAAGCTTGCCGCCCTTCATTTTTACAAGATTGATAAACACGTTGAATAATATCTTCCCGACGAGAGTCAGGCAGAGCAACCGTTTGCACAGCGGTTCGTCCTGGAGGCAACTCATCAATCACTGAAACATTAAGATCCGCATAGGCAGTCATTGCCAATGTTCTTGGGATCGGTGTGGCTGTCATGGTTAACTGATGGGGCGCGAAATCACCTGATTGCCCTTTTTCACGTAACGCTAAACGCTGATGTACACCAAAGCGGTGTTGCTCATCAACAATAATCAAAGCTAAATTATTAAACTGCACACTCTCTTGGAACAGCGCGTGCGTACCTATTACCATTTTAGACAAACCCAAGCTAATATTTTCTGACTGAGAACGTTTCTCTTTGACTTTCATTTTTCCACAAAGCATACCGACACGAATATTTAGCGGCTCAAACCACTTTGTAAAATTAAGCAGATGCTGCTCAGCTAACAGTTCGGTGGGCGCCATTAACGCAACCTGATAACCCGCTTCAATCACGCTTAAAGCAGCTAACGCAGCCACTAATGTTTTACCCGATCCCACATCGCCCTGCACTAAGCGCATCATAGGAATAGCTTGCTGCAGATCGCCTTGAATCTCCTGCGTCACTCTATGTTGGGCATTAGTCAGTGAAAATGGCAGACTGGCTAATAACTGCTTTTGCAGTAGCCCTGTTTCCCTGATCGCTATCGCTTGATGCCGCTGCGCATTAGCACGCATCGACAGCATACTGATTTGCTGTGCGAGTAACTCTTCAATAATAAGTCGTTGCTGTGCCGGGTGAGTTTTAGCTTCAAGTTGCTCAATACAGGCATCAGGTGGCGGGCGATGAATATAATAAAGCGCATCGGCTAAACTTATCGGGTGTGTTAACAGATGCAGTGGCACTAATTCATCTATTTTATTTTGCTGCAAAAAAACTAACGCTTGTTCGCTTAAGTTGCGTAAGCTGTTTTGTTTAAGGCCGTCAGTTGACGGATAAATGGGGGTTAAGGTTTGTTCTACATCGCTTGCTTCGATGGAATCAAGCATGGAATAATCCGGATGAGTTACCTCAAATCCTTGATAACCGCGTTTAAATTCACCAAAGCATTTAATTAAAGCTCCTGTTGCAAAACTATTTTTTTGTGACGCATTAAAATGAAAAAAGTTAAGCGTCACACTGCCACTGCCATCACTTATTTTACATTTTAAGATACGCCTTTTTCCCATCTGTACATTGCAGCTTAACACGAAGCCCTGCACACTTACCTGCATGCCATCTTTGAGATCAGAAATAGGATAAAGCCGGGTTCTGTCTTGATAATGTAAAGGCAAATGAAAGAGCAGATCGGCAACACTGTTTAAACCAAGCTTAGCTAACCTTTCAGAGGCTTTAATGCCCACGCCTTTAAGAACGGTTAAGGGCACTTTTTCTAATTTCATTTTAAACCCCATACAGTTAGACTATGTAAAGCAGCATAATTTCAGCTTGAACCTATTATGCTTGAAGCTATGATTATTATTTACATTATTTATCAAGGCAATGGATATGCGTTTATTATTCTCAATATTTATTTTTTTATTCAGTTTTTCCACAATAGCCGAAGAGTCGGCGATTGATCGGCGTATACAGCAGGAAAAAAAACTCGAAGAGACTCGCTTCTCTATTATCCCTCATAAACCAACTTATCTTTTACCTTTTACTTTTAATGACAAAATTCAATCTTATGATGTTTATAAAGGCATTATCCCGGATGGTGAACTGCAACAAGTCGAGGTGAAATTTCAGTTTAGCTTTAAAATTCCCGTTTTAGTTGATATTGCTGACTTACCCATTTCGGTTTTTTTAGGCTATACCCAGGTCTCTTTCTGGCAGGCATATAACAGCGACAATTCATCCCCGTTTCGCGAAACCAACTATGAACCTGAACTGTTTGCACATTGGGTACAGAACCGTAAATTAGCTGGCGGTTGGAATTTTAAATTAGCAACACTGAATTTAACCCATCAGTCAAATGGACAGACAGAGCCTATGTCACGCAGTTGGAACCGCATTGAAAGCAATCTTATCTTTGAAAATGGCAATTTTACGGTTGCCATTAATCCTTGGTATCGTTTCGAAGAAACAGCAAGTGAAGATAATAACCCGGATTTACTGGATTATTATGGACACGGGAAAATTTATGCTTTTTATACAGTGAATAACAATACCATCGCGATTACCAGCCGTAATAATCTCGAAAGTGGTTTTAGTAAAGGCTCTGTAGAGTTCGATTGGAGCTTTCCTATCCATGGCAGGGTTCGCGGTTATTTTCAACTGTTCTCTGGTTACGGCAACAGCATGATTGAATACAATGAATATACCAATACGATAGGTTTGGGTATTTCATTAACGGACTGGTTATAACTCATTAACCATTTCCACACTTACCTGCTCGATAAATAACAGACGCTTGCTATCTTCCAGCTCTGCGGAGTTTACATTCAGTGATGACCAGTTTGGATGGTTACGTAATTTACGTAACCATTTAGACCAGTTTTTTGGTAACGCATTTTTTTGCTTATGCAGGCTAACTTGATAATCAATTTTATCAAAACTGGCATGACCTCTTTTCTGTAAGAGCTCTAACAGTTTGATCTGCCTTAACCACAACACCTGCAGCGTCACATCATTTAAACAGATATAACGGCTGCCTTTAATTTTTGCTTGTATCTCATCATAATAACGCAGCTTAACTCCCCATAACGCACCCACGATTCCACCAGTAACAGCGGCGGCGCCCAAGGTCATACCTGCAGTGACTAAATCAATCGCCACACCCAATCCCGCGCCTTTGGCAATATTCCCTGTTAGTTTGATACCAAACTCTTGCAGGTTATCGGCTGAGAACAGATCCAGTTGCCAGCCACCTTGCTCAACGGGTAATTCACTATTTTCTAAATCCCCTTTGCGAAACTGATAGAGCTTTAACAGTCGGCGAACACATTTGCTTTCCGCTTTACGAACCACCTGTTGAAGTTTAAGAGTTGCCTGTTCGATTTCCTGTTCACTATTGACCGTCTTGAAACGCACACAAGCCGATTCAACAAACAGGTTAGCGACGATCTCTCTGGCGGCATTAAAACGTTCAGACCACTGAATTTGGCGCTGATTTATAAAGTTTTGCAGTAACTCTTCTTTATCTGCCAGCAAGGTCTGCATTTTTTGGTAAATTTTCATCTCATCAGAAAAATTAAAATGAACATTATCAAAACTTACAACCGCATGAAAATTAAGGCGGGCTAATTGTGTTTTCCATTGCTCTAAATTATCGCCACCTTGTTTGGTAAAGTTAAGCACCGGGATAATCGGCTTTGCACCATAACTGAGAATTTGTAATTCATCACGATATTTACCTAAAACCGGTTCGCGCAAATCAATCACATAAAAAATAAGATCATTATTTAACAGTGTGCGCAGCACTTTAGCTTCTTGCTCGAGTTCAGGGTATTCAGAAAGGTGCGCAAGGAAATATTGTAAGCGTTCAATGCCATCTACAGACTGATCTGCAAAATAACCACTTAAAATATGAAACAGACGAATTGAGTCTTCGAGTCCTGGAGTATCAAACAATGCCAGACTGTTAGTCTCATCAATCAACAGTGCACTGCCTTCAACATGACGAGTGGTGCCAGCTTGATCTGCCACTTCACCAAATTCTGTATCACGTAGTAAAGTACGCATTAATGAGGTTTTACCCGCATTAGCATGACCGACAACCGCTACAGATAAGCCATTTTTACTCATCTAGCCTCCGGTTTTTTATTGATTTTAAACTGAATAATATTATCTAAAGAAATATCTGCCTGCGCTGCAAGTTCATACCAATCACTGCGACGTTTGCTTAAATGGGATGATTCAATAAGGGCATCATCGATAAGCAGTAAATAAAACGATTTAGTCGTTAATGCGGTTAACGATTTAATAAAGCCTAATAAACCACGATCCGGTAAACGCGATAAGGTTACGTATAAAACAATCGCTTGTGGCCCGACATTTACAATCTCATTTAATAACTGTTGCTGGCTTTGAAAATCACAGATATGTTTTAACAGCTCAAACTGCTCAGGAGAGTATTGTTTAACATGTTTTTTGCATTCAATAAGTTGTGTTGCTGATAACTCTATCGCCACAGGATAAAAACAGGAGGGTAGCTGATGGCACGCCATTTCCGAATGTAGATGGTTAGAGGGCGCTACTTTAAACGTATCAGGATCGCTAATACCCAAGGAGGTAACATTGGGTTTTAACAGTTGCCGTAATTGCACGTAATAAGGTTTGCTTAAATTTAAACTAAATTGTTTTCTTTTTATTTTTAATAAAAACTGCATTAATAACAATAAAAGAAAACGAGGTGCTAAACCATAAATTATCAAACTGCTAATCAATAAACTCGACCAGACCAGACGACTGTTTTGTGCATCCGCAATAACATTAACTGCGCCTAAATGGCTTTGCTGTATCTGCTCAAGATTGGGCACTGGAAATCCCAATAAGTTGGGAATATAGGCCAATAACTCAGTTAACCATTGAAAGTTTGCCAGCGATAGAATACTGGTCTGCCAGATAAAATCGACCTGATGTGTAGCAAGCATCATCACTAACATTAAGGTTGCGCCGCAAAAATAACTCAGCCACAACAGATGGGTTACAGCAGATAACTGATAACGTCCTAGATCAGCTGAGAAACTGACTTTAAAATAGCATTTAAATAATGTCCAAAAATGTGGATGCTTTGTTGATTGCGGATTAAAACGTTTTTCAACTGTTTTTAATAAAAACAGAGTTAAGCGAGCCAGCCAACCACTGCTTAATAAATTGGGTTGTAAAAAAAACAGTAACCATAAAAACAAGGTAATAAAATTGGGAATAAAGAACAGGACAAACGCCCAAAAGAAGTTTATCTGCGTGCCCTGTTCACTAAAAAACAGCTGTTGTACACTGCTTGCACCTACCACGAATAAAAGCACAGATAACAGCGTAAACAGGTTTTTAGTTAAATCTTTAAAGTGTGAGAATAGCGCTGAGATTTGCAGCTGAGAATCAAGCTGCAGAGCACGCTGTAACACTGATTTATCAAAACTAACGCCCGGCTTTTCTGATATAGGCGTTGATAAAGCAGGAGAATCACCTTCAACAGCGCGTATACCTTCGGCTAATAAACGTTGCTGAAATAGATCCACTAATAATTCTCCCGCACTTATTTACTTAGCAGCGTTTTTTGAAGAGGAACGAATCGCTAACCACCAATCATCACTGGCATTTATCTGCCCCTCTTCATCTAATGGCGGATAAGGTAGGTTTTTCTCTCGGCACAATTTAGTAAAAATGGGATGCCCGCCTTCAAATAAAATTCTATGCGCTTCCTCGCTAGGTAAACGGCATTCACCGTTATACATACCAGCCAGTTCACGCTGACGTTGCGCTTCATAGAGGATTAATGCAGAAGCAACCGATACATTTAATGACTGGCACATGCCGACCATTGGAATAATCACATCTTGATCAGCAAGTGCTAACGCTTCGTCACTGATGCCGTGTTTTTCCTGCCCCATCAAAATAGCCGTTGGTTTAGTATAATCAACTTCTCGAAAATCGATCGCAGTGTCAGAAAGATTTGTTGCGATAATCTGCATTCCTTGTGCTCGCAATGCGGCAATTGCTTCTTGGGTTGTCTCATGAGAGTGAACATTCACCCAGTTCTGACTACCTGTTGCACTTTTACCAGAAAGGCGCATCGCCTTATCTTCCCAGGTTGCATGCACATCACTGACACCAACCGCATCTGCAGTACGCACAATAGCGGCCAAATTATGTGGTTTATGCACCTGCTCTAAACAAACTGTAAGTTCAGGTTGGCGACGGTTTAGCATTTGCGTGATACGGGCAAGGCGTTCAGGTGACATAATAACTCTCAAAATAATGGGATAAGATTGAAGTGTTTATTATACATAAATTTACGAGGACAAAAAGCAGGTCAAACGAGGCAAAAACCATCCTGATACAGGGAGTCAACAAGATCCTGGTTCAAAGAGGAGCGGGATAATATACCTAAACCACTTCAATATGCAGATTCAGCATCTTCAGGTCGTTTGAGTATATATATATAGATTCTATTCTTAGTCTCTTAATGCAATGTAATTGGTGCGAGCATAATCTGGTCGAGCTGCCTTTAAAATAGTTGCCTCTTGCTCAGTCAATTTACCGACAGGTAAACCTAATACTTTATGGGTTAATTGCTCTCTTGCATCAATCGCAATAGATAATTTAATAATACGGCCACTGCCTTTAATTTCCTGAGTTTCAAAAGCAGGCACAAGTACGCCAGATTGTAATAAGTTACTCACCGCTAGTTCATTCATTGGCAGTGGCAGTACATTTTTGCGCTGAATAATAAATTCACGCAAAACCGCTTTTTCTTCGAAGTCTAATTGACGGATCATTTTATTACGCGAAGATAGAAGCTGACGTTTTTTTAACTCAGCAACGAAGTAAGTAAATAAAAACGTCACTAAACGAGTGATTAAATATGAACCAGTTAATAACGCCAAAATCCAGACATAAGGAGCATAAAGCTGTGACCACTGAGTCGTTCCAGACATTTTCAATAATGAAACAGGCACTATTAAGAGGGTGGCACTGGCGATACACATCCAGGCCATTGCCTGCGTAATACCCTGCTGATCTTTAACTCGTTGAATTAACTGCATCATAATTAAGCTCCTTGCCAAAAATTTGTTACACAACATGTATGTAGCAAGGGTCGTGCCAGAGTTTGTTTTCCTGTGTTATTGGGGAAATAATAGATAATAAAAAAGCAGCCGAAGCTGCTTTTTTAAAGAGTTAAGTAAATGCAATTAACCTGCGTCAGTTACATTCATTATAAATGATAATGTACCGCTTCCTGGAGTTGCTAACTCAATAACTAATTTACCATTTGTTTTCTTATTAGGCTCTGTTTCATTAATTATATTTATTTCAATATCAAATGCCCCATAACCAGCACTACTACCAACCTCCCATGAAGTCTTGCCTGATAATAGACCGTTATCTGTAGAAACAGTAATTGTAGTCCCGGTTGGTGGGTGATTATTATATATATCTGCAAAATAAACTTTTAGAGTCTCACTGCCGTTAGTTGTCAAATCTACAGCGTTTATATCTACTCCACCATTTTGAACTCGAATAAATTGATCCTTCGACGCCATAATTAACTGTTGTTCTGCTCGCACATTAATCAAATCACGTGTACAACCATCTACGGCTAAAGTTTCATCCGAACATAATGTGCCGTTATATATTCCATTTGCTTGATCGAAAACACCATTAATTGGAGCAAAATCATGGTATTCCTCACGTTCATCATTGATATTAACAGCACTCTGTTCTTCTTTATAAAATCCATCTTCATTATGGTCAAAAAACACTTCAGATAAGTCGTCTTGACTTGCTAAAAAGTCATCCCCATCACTAAACCAACCATCAGCATCATTATCAATGAAAACTTCCTCACCAACTGCAAATGCTGTAATGGTCACTCTGCCGCCATAGGGTCTTCCCATACCAAGGGGATTTATGCATGGTCCAACACCGTATCCCCATGGATCAAATGCAAACGCGGCACAACCAGTAGTAAAATCTGTTAATTTATTACCATCTGGGCGAGGGTTTTGTGATACCCACTCTAATTGACATTCACTACCAAGTGTTAAACAAGAACCAACAGTACCAGTTGTAGCATCTCGAATTGCCCCCCCTTCAGTTGTAAAATACACTGCAGTTCCATCCGGTACTGCATTGTTAAATCTATCTGCTAGATGAATTACAGCAGGTACCCGAACACCATTAATATTCAAAGACTCTGGTGAATGATCACCTATTGAAAGTGAAAAGCTATCTTGATCAGGCAACCCCGTAGATACGGATAAGATATCGGAAACAAGTTCAATTGATCCATCGGCAGTTTCTATGGTTACGCGTAGAGTGCCACTTACCTTACCGGAACTGACGGTAGTACTGACAAAACCAGAATCATCTGTCGTACCGGTTAATGGTTCAAGGGTTGTGCCTGAAGGTGCGGTTAATGCGAAATTAACATCTACGCCAGAAACAGCATCACCATTTAAATCTAATAATTTAAAGGTCAATACAGAAGCTTCTGTGCGCCCTACACCACCAGTGCCTTGAATTGCAACCCATGATTGCGAAGCACCTGAATAAGTAAAATAAGATGGAACTCCCGGGTCAGCAGGTGCCGCGTCTTCAATAATAGTATCTTCTTCAGTGGGAGTCTCATCATCAACAACAGGTTCAGTTGTCGTGCCATCCAGGCTACCACCACATGCAAAAAGTAAGAGTGAAAGCATTGCGATAGACAAAGTTTGATGCAATTGCATGGAAAGTTCCTTTTAATAAATATAAAATTGCCAATAAGTTGAGAAGTATAAACCAAATTCTTTTTAGTATTTGTTTTATTTTAAATTTTTGGAGGTAGCTCAATAGTAATTTACACTTGCCCGTCAGATTTATCCTCATACAAGGTTTACTGTTATGAATTTTAGAGATTTAGAGTACTTGATCGCGCTTGAAGAGTTAAAACATTTTCGAAAAGCGGCGGAAAAGTGTTTTGTTAGCCAACCAACATTAAGCGGACAGATTCGTAAACTTGAAGATGAATTGAATGTAACGTTAATGGAGCGTTCATCACGTAAGGTGATTTTTACCCAGGCTGGGCTTGATATTGTCGCTAAGGCTAAAACGATTTTACTGGAAGCTAAATCGTTAAAAGAGATTGCCAAAAGCCATAATGAACCAATGCAGGGGATTCTTCATATCGGCTTAATACCCACGGTTGCCCCCTATCTATTACCATTGATTATTCCTGCGATAAAACAGCACTTTCCTGAGTTAGAGCTGTATCTGCATGAGAATCAAACCCATATTCTATTAAAGCAGCTTGAAGAGGGGGAGCTTGATTGTTTAGTGCTACCGCTATTACCGGAGATGGAATCGTTTCAACAGTTTGTGCTTTATGATGAACCGCTAGAACTAGCATTAGCTGAGACACATCAATGGGCAGATAAAGCCGCTATCAATATAGATAAACTGCGTGGCGAGCGCGTTCTAATGCTGGAAGACGGACATTGTTTACGCGATCAGGCGATGGGGTTTTGCTTTGCAGCCGGTGCAATCGAAGATCAGAGTTTTAAAGCAACCAGTTTAGAAACGCTTCGCCATATGATCAGTGCAGATAATGGCCTGACATTATTACCTCAGTTAGCGATTCCCACTAATCGTCATCAGGCAGGGATCCGGTATATTCCCTTTAAAAAACCGATACCATCAAGAAGTATTGGTTTAATATGCCGGAATAATAGTGTCCGAAAAATCTGCTTTGAGCATTTATCAAAACTAATCAGTACAAGCGTGCAGGACAAGTTAAAACAGTACGGCTGACAGCCGACAGCTGTCGACTAACAGCTAGGAATTTCAGATACAAAAAAGCCGAACATAAGTTCGGCTTTTTTAATGTCGCTTAAAAGAAGATTTACTCTTCTTCGTCAGCTACTACTGGACGGTCTACCAATTCGATGTAAGCCATAGGAGCTTTATCACCGGTACGGAAACCACATTTAATGATACGTGTGTAACCACCAGGGCGACCCTCGTAACGAGGACCCAATTCATTAAATAGTTTAGCTACAACCGCGTTATCACGGGTGCGAGCAAAAGCTAAACGACGGTTAGCAACGCTATCCGTTTTAGCTAGGGTAATTAAAGGCTCAACTACACGACGAAGTTCTTTTGCTTTAGGTAAAGTAGTTTTAATTACTTCATGTTCAACAATTGAACTTGCCATATTGCGAAACATAGCCTGACGATGGCTGCTGTTTCGGTTAAGTTGACGTCCGCTATGACGATGACGCATAACCTAATCCTTATTATTCGTTATTCGAATGACGACTGATTAATCTTCGATAAGACTTGCTGGTGGCCAGTTTTCTAGGCGCATACCTAGAGAAAGTCCACGAGATGCAAGTACATCTTTGATTTCAGTTAGAGACTTCTTACCTAAATTAGGCGTTTTAAGAAGTTCAACTTCTGTTCTTTGAACCAGATCACCGATATAGTGAATCGTTTCTGCTTTTAAACAGTTAGCAGAACGAACAGTTAATTCTAAGTCATCTACTGGGCGCAAGAGAATCGGATCAAACTCAGGTTTTTCTTCCTTCTCAACAGGCTCACTTACATCACGTAAGTCAACAAATGCGTCTAATTGTTCAGCTAGAATTGTAGCTGAGCGACGAATTGCTTCTTCCGGATCAAGTGTTCCATCTGTTTCCATATCGATGACAAGTTTGTCTAAATCGGTACGCTGTTCAACACGAGCTGATTCAACACTGTAAGCAATACGCTCAACAGGACTGAAAGTCGCATCTACTAATAGACGACCAATTGGACGCTCATCTTCTTCGGTATGAATACGTGATGAAGCTGGAACATAACCGCGACCTGATTCAATTTTAATACGCATGCTGATTTCAGCATTGCCTGTTAAATTACAGATCACATGTTCTGGGTTGACTATCTCTACATCACCATCATGAATGATGTCGCCTGCAGTAACAGGACCGGCCCCAGATTTAGTTAAACTAACTAGAACTTCGTTTTTACCTTCAAGTTTAACAGCTAGACCTTTAAGGTTTAGAAGGATCTCAAGGATATCTTCCTGTACGCCTTCTTTTGTGCTGTACTCATGTTGTACACCATCAATTTCGACTTCTGTTACCGCCGTTCCCGGCATAGATGATAACAAGATACGACGAAGCGCATTACCTAAAGTATGACCAAAACCACGTTCTAATGGCTCTAAAGTCACTTTTGCTCTAGTTGCGTTGACTTGTTCGATATCAACTAATCTTGGTTTTAGAAAATCAATTACAGAACCCTGCATTTGTGTCCTCTCTTAGCAGTTAACTTTACTTAGAGTAAAGTTCGATGATTAACTGTTCGTTAATCTCAGCAGATAAATCTGAACGTTCAGGCTGACGAGTAAATACGCCTTCCATTTTCGTTGTATCAACAGCAACCCAACCAGAAGCTTCACGCTGACCAGCGATTTCAAGTGCAGCGCCAATTCGTGACTGCTTTTTAGCTTTTTCACGAATTGCGATAACGTCACTTGCTTTAACGTTGAAAGAAGGGATATTTACAACTTTACCGTTTACTAAGATAGCTTTATGGCTAACTAGTTGACGTGATTCAGCGCGAGTAGCACCAAAACCCATACGGTATACAACATTGTCTAAACGACCTTCAATAAGTTGAAGAAGGTTTTCACCAGTGTTGCCTTGTAAACGAGCAGCTTCTTTGTAGTAGTTACGGAATTGCTTTTCAAGTACACCGTACATACGACGAACTTTTTGCTTTTCACGTAGTTGTAAACCGTAGTCTGATAGACGTGGTTTACGCGCACCATGAACACCCGGTGCATTATCAATCTTACACTTAGATTCAATCGCGCGGACACCAGACTTTAAGAAAAGATCTGTTCCTTCACGACGGCTAAGCTTAAGCTTAGGACCTAAATATCTTGCCATTGTTCTTTCTCCAGTTACCTTGGAAGGTCGCTATTAAACGCGACGTTTCTTCGGTGGACGACAACCATTATGTGGGATTGGTGTAACATCAGTAATGTTTGTTACACGGAAACCCGCCGCGTTTAGAGCGCGAATCGAAGATTCACGACCTGGTCCAGGTCCGTTTACAAAAACTTCAACGTTTTTAAGACCGTACTCTTTAGCTGCTTCAGCAGCACGTTCAGCAGCAACCTGTGCAGCGAACGGAGTAGATTTACGAGAACCACGGAAACCAGAACCACCGGCAGTTGCCCAAGAAAGCGCATTACCTTGACGGTCTGTAATAGTTACGATTGTGTTGTTGAAAGAAGCATGGATATGAGCCATACCATCAGCAACTTGCTTTTTAACGCGCTTGCGAGCACGAGTTGGAGTCTTAGCCATTATCTCTTACCCTATTTTCTGATTGCTTTGCGCGGACCTTTACGGGTACGAGCATTCGTTTTAGAACGCTGACCACGCACAGGCAAGCTGCGACGATGACGAAGTCCACGGTAACAACCAAGATCCATAAGACGCTTGATGTTCATAGAAACTTCACGACGTAAATCACCTTCAACGGTGAACGTAGCTACTTCTGTACGAAGAGCTTCGATTTGCGATTCTTCCAGATCATTCAGCTTTGCAGTTTCAGCAATACCCGATGCAGCACAGATTTTCTGTGAGCGAGTTTTACCAATACCAAAAATTGCAGTTAATGCAATTACAGCATGCTTATGATCAGGAACGTTAATGCCAGCGATACGGGCCACTATGCACTCCTTAAAAGTTAACGATTCATTTGCGAAAAGCCCGGTAGGATACTCTACAAATGATAATTTATCAAACAAAATAGAGCTTAGACTGAATTAACTGCCTAAGCCCTTGATATCCAAAATCTATTTAGCCTTGGCGCTGTTTGTGCTTTGGCTCTACACAGATAACACGCACAACACCGTTGCGCTTGATAACTTTGCAGTTACGACAGATTTTTTTAACGGATGCACGAACTTTCATTGCAACACTCCGTAGTTAGTATAACTTTAAGACTGGCTATTTGCCGTAATCTTTCAAGTTAGCTTTTTTCAAGACAGAATCATATTGATTAGACATCAAATGAGTCTGTACCTGTGCCATAAAGTCCATGATAACAACAACAATGATTAATAACGACGTACCACCGAAGTAGAACTGCGTATTCATTGCGACCATCATAAACTCGGGAATCAAACAGATAAAGGTAATATATAACGCACCCGCTAATGTCAGGCGTGTCATCACTTTATCAATGTAACGTGACGTTTGTTCTCCGGGACGAATACCTGGAATAAAGGCACCGCTTTTCTTCAAATTATCTGCAGTTTCACGTGGATTAAACGTAAGTGCAGTATAAAAGAAGCAAAAGAAGATAATTGCGGCTGCATATAACATCATATGCAACGGTTGTCCTGGCTGTAGAGCCAATGAAACATCCGATAACCAGCTCAAACCTTCAGTCTGACCAAACCACTGCGCGATTGTACCAGGAAACAAGATAACACTCGAGGCAAAAATTGCAGGAATAACACCAGCCATATTTAATTTCAATGGAAGATGTGTACTTTGAGCAGCAAAAACTTTACGCCCTTGTTGACGTTTTGCGTAGTTAACAACGATACGTCGTTGACCACGTTCAACAAATACAACAAATGCGGTTGTCGCAAAAACGATAACGATTAATGCTAATAACACAAGAAGGTGAAGCTCACCTTGACGTGCTTGCTCAGCAGTTTGCCCAATTGCTTGAGGCAGACCTGCAATAATACCTACAAATATAATGATAGAAATACCATTACCGATACCACGTTCTGTAATTTGTTCACCTAACCACATTAGGAACATCGTTCCCGTAACTAGACTCACAACTGCCGTAATATAGAAGCTAAGACCTGCATTTTCAACAAGTCCTGGCATCATAGTCGGCAAACCAGTCGCAATACCAATTGCTTGGAATGTACCCAGTACCAAAGTACCGTAACGCGTGTATTGATTTATCTTACGACGACCAGACTCACCCTCTTTTTTTAGCTCAGCTAAAGGAGGATGAACAACCGTCAACAATTGGATAATAATTGATGCCGAAATATACGGCATAATACCCAATGCAAAGATAGATGCACGCTCAAGCGCACCACCAGAGAACATATTAAACATTTCAATGATGGTACCCTTTTGCTGCTGGAATAGATCAGCTAGGACAGCGGCGTCAATACCAGGAATTGGAACAAAAGAGCCTGCACGGAACACTAAAATAGCCCCTAAAACAAACAAAAGTCGTGTTTTAAGTTCACTTAAGTTACTGCCCTGTACTGCTTTAGGATCTAACCCTGGTTTCTTAGCCATTATCTATTATTCCTCGATTTTTCCGCCCGCAGCTTCAATTGCAGCACGCGCACCTTTCGTAACACGAAGGCCTTGTACTGTGACTGAGCGAGAGATTTCACCAGAAAGAACTACTTTTGCAAACTTAACTGTGTTTACAAGTAGACCAGCCTGTTTCAACGTATCAATAGTTACTACTTCACCCTCTACTTTAGCGATTTCGTTCAAACGAACTTCTGCGCTAACTAGAGATTTACGTGAAGTGAAACCAAATTTTGGTAAACGTTGTTTCAAAGGCATTTGACCACCTTCAAAACCAGGACGTATAGAACCGCCTGAACGAGACTTTTGACCTTTATGACCGCGGCCACAAGTTTTGCCAAATCCAGAGCCGATACCACGACCTACACGTTTTGCAGCAGGCTTAGAGCCAGCTGCTGGAGATAGAGTATTTAGTTTCATAATTACCCCTCAACCTTAACCATATAGTAGACTTTATTAACCATACCACGTACTGAAGGAGTATCTTCTAACTCAACAGTATGACCGATACGACGCAGACCTAGGCCTGTTAATGTTGCACGGTGCTTTGGTAAACGGCCAATTGCACTTTTGGTTTGGGTTACTTTAATCGTTTTAGTAGCCATGCTTAATTACCCCAGAATATCAGTAACGTTTAAGCCACGCTTAGCTGCAATTTGCTCAGGAGAATTCATATTCTCTAGGGCATCAAGCGTAGCGCGAACAACGTTAATCGGGTTAGTTGAGCCGTAAGCTTTAGCAAGTACGTTCTGTACGCCAACAACTTCTAATACGGCACGCATTGCACCACCTGCGATGATACCAGTACCTTCAGATGCTGGTTGCATATATACCTTAGAACCAGAATGACGGCCCTTGATAGGATGCTGCAGAGTGTTACCTTTTAATTGGATTTCGCTGATATTGCGACGTGCTTTTTCCATAGCTTTTTGAATAGCTGCAGGAACTTCACGTGCTTTACCATAACCAAAACCAACACGACCACTACCATCACCAACTACTGTTAGTGCTGTGAAGCTAAAGATGCGACCACCTTTAACTACTTTTGAAACTCGGTTTACTGCGATTAGCTTTTCGTTCAGATCACCGGTTTGAGTTTGTTCTTTTGACATCATCAGTACCCTTAGAACTGTAGACCAGCTTCACGAGCTGCTTCAGCTAGTGCTGCTACTCGGCCGTGATATTGGAAACCGCTACGGTCGAAAGAAATTTTAGTAATTCCTTTCTCTACCGCGCGCTCTGCAACTAATTTACCAATTAGTTGCGCTGCTTCCGTGTTACCACCGTTGCTAACTTGTGCACGCACTTCTTTTTCTAATGTAGAAGCGCTTGCTACGACTTGTGCGTCTGCTGTAATTACCTGCGCGTAAGTATGGCGAGGTGTACGGTTGATCACAAGACGAGTGGCACCAAGATCTTGTAATTTCTTACGTGTGCGGGTAGCACGACGAAGACGAGATGCTTTCTTATCCATAGTCTTACCTTACTTTTTCTTCGCTTCTTTACGACGCACATTTTCATCAGCGTAACGAACACCTTTACCTTTATAAGGCTCTGGTGGACGGAATGCACGAATCTCTGCGGCTACTTGACCAACTTGCTGCTTATCAGAACCTTCAATAATGATTTCTGTCTGGCTTGGCGCCGTAGCAGAAATACCTTGAGGTAATGTGTAAACAACAGGATGAGAGAAACCTAATGTTAGGTTTACATCTTGGCCTTTAACTTGTGTACGGTAACCAACACCTTGAAGAAGAAGTGTCTTCTTAAAGCCTTCAGTTACACCTACAACCATGTTGTTAACGTTAGCACGAGCAGTACCTGCTTGTGCCCAAGCGTCTTTAACACCTTCAGCTGGCGCGAATGAAACCACACCGTCTTCAAGTTTAACAACAACAGCATCATTAAGAGTACGAACGAGTTCGCCCTTGTTGCCTTTAACAGCAACTTCTTGACCATTTACTTTAACTTCAACGCCAGAAGGTACAGTAATCGGTGCCTTAGCTATACGAGACATAGACTACTTCCTTATGATACGTAACAGATGATTTCACCGCCAATGCTTGCTTTACGCGCAGCACGGTCAGTCATAACACCATGTGAAGTTGAAATGATTGCGATACCTAAACCAGCCATAACCTTAGGAAGATCGTTTGCACCTTTGTAGATACGTAGACCTGGACGGCTGACTCGTTTAATAGTATCGATAACTTTTTTGCCTTCAAAGTACTTTAAAGTAACTTCTAATTCAGGCTTTGTGTCACCAGCAACAACGAAATCTGTAACATAACCTTCTGCTTTAAGCACAGCTGCAATTGCAACTTTTTGCTTAGAAGAAGGCATTTTAACAGAAACTTTGCTTGCTGCTTGACCGTTACGAATACGCGTTAGCATATCCGAAATAGGATCTTGCATGCTCATAAATTTCTACTCCGTGATTAATTGATTACCAGCTGGCTTTTTTCAGGCCAGGGATTTCTCCGCGCATCATATGTTCACGAACCTTAATACGGCTCATGCCAAATTTACGTAGGAAACCATGCGGACGACCAGTTACGTTACAACGGTTACGTTTACGAACTGGACTTGAATCACGAGGTAGCGTTTGAAGCTGTAACACTGCATCCCAACGAGCTTCGTCAGTTGCATTGATATCATTAATGATTGCTTTTAAAGCCGCACGTTTTTCAGCGAATTTAACAACAAGCTTCGCACGTTTTACTTCACGCGCTTTCATTGATTGTTTAGCCATTATTTACACCTTACTTACGGAATGGGAAGTTAAAGGCAGTAAGCAATGCACGCCCTTCTTCGTCAGTCTTCGCTGATGTCGTAATTGTGATATCTAAACCACGTACTTTATCAACTTTATCGTAATCGATTTCAGGGAAAATGATTTGCTCACGTACACCCATACTGTAGTTACCACGACCATCAAATGACTTAGCATTTAGGCCACGGAAATCACGTACACGTGGAATAGCGATTGTTACCAAACGCTCAAAAAATTCCCACATACGTAAACCACGTAGAGTTACTTTACAACCAATCGGGTAGCCTTCACGAATTTTGAAGCCAGCCACACTGCGGCGCGCTTTAGTGATCACAGGCTTTTGACCTGAGATTGCTGCCATATCTGACGCAGCGTGCTCAAGGACTTTTTTATCAGCCAGTGCTTCACCAACACCCATATTAAGGGTGATTTTCTCTATTCGAGGGACTTGCATGACAGACGTATAGCCGAATTGCTTTTGCAAATCAGACACCACGTTGTCTTTATAGAAATCATGCAGTTTCGCCATCGTAAACTCCAGTTACTTCACAAGTTCATTATTAGATTTGAAAAAACGCTCTTTTTTGCCGTCTTCAACTCTAAATCCAACACGATCCGCTTTACCCGTTTCCGAGTTAAGGATCGCAACATTTGATATTTGTATCGGTGCTTCCTGTTCGATAATACCACCAGTTACGCCCGCTTGCGGGTTTGGCTTTTGGTGTTTCTTAACAGTGTTCACACCTTCAATAATTACTTTCCCGTTCGCTAAAACTGTAGAAATTTTCCCAGTTTTACCTTTATCTTTACCGGTAATTACAATTACTTCATCGTCACGTTTAATTTTTGCTGCCATTTCGGTTCCTTACAGTACTTCCGGCGCCAGTGAAACAATCTTCATAAAATTGTCATTACGAAGTTCACGAGTTACAGGGCCAAAGATACGTGTTCCGATTGGCTGGTTTTGTGCATTCAGCATAACCGCAGCGTTGCGATCAAAACGAATTACAGAACCATCGGGACGACGTACACCTTTTCTGGTACGCACAACCACAGCTGTGTGAACATCACCTTTTTTAACTTTACCGCGAGGAATTGCTTCCTTCACAGAAACTTTGATGATGTCACCGATTGCTGCATAACGGCGATGCGAGCCACCAAGGACCTTAATACACATTACGCGTCGAGCGCCAGAATTATCGGCGACATCCAGCACACTTTGCATTTGGATCATTACAGTGCTCCGCTATATTACAATTGATTACTCTCTAGGAGTTGTTTACCCGTTTTTTCAGGGTGCGGCATAATACCACCAACTTTCCAAGAAAGATAGTCTAAAAAAACGGCATCCGAAATGGACGCCGTTTAACCTATGTAAATAAAGTTAATTAATTAAAATTAAGCTTTACGTACGATTTCAACCAATGTCCAAGACTTAGTCTTAGAAAGTGGACGGCATTCGCTGATTAGTACAACGTCACCTTCACTACATTGATTTGTTTCATCATGCGCATGTAACTTAGTCGTACGCTTCATGAATTTACCGTATAACGGATGCTTCACTTTGCGTTCGATAGCAACAACGATAGATTTATCCATCTTTGCACTGATTACTTTTGCTTGAAGAGTACGAGTTTTAGATTCGCTCATTACGCACCTACCTTCTGATTTAATACTGTCTTAACACGGGCGATGTCACGACGCACTTCTTTTACCAAATGCGGCTGTGCTAACTGACCTGTGTTTAACTGCATACGTAATTCAAATTGCTTACGTAATAAGTTAAGAAGTTCAGCATTAAGCTCTTCAACGCTTTTTTCTTTAAGTTCGTTAGCTTTCATTACATCACCTTACGAGTTACGAAGGTTGTTGCCAATGGCAGTTTAGCAGCTGCTAGAGCAAATGCTTCACGAGCCAATTCTTCTGGAACACCTTCCATTTCATAAAGAACTTTACCTGGTTGAGTTTGAGCAACCCAATATTCCACGTTACCTTTACCTTTACCTTGACGAACTTCTAACGGTTTGCCGGTAATCGGTTTATCAGGAAACACGCGGATCCAGATTTTACCTTGACGTTTAACATGACGAGTCATTGCACGACGTGCTGCTTCGATTTGACGAGCAGTAATTCGACCACGACCGACAGCTTTTAGTCCAAATTCGCCAAAGCTTACTTCCGTACCTTTCGAAAGACCACGGTTGCGGCCTTTGTGCATTTTACGGAACTTCATACGTTTTGGTTGCATCATTAGCGTATCTCCTACTTACCGCGGCTTTTGCGCTTTGGTTTAGATGGCTGTTCTTGTTGTAGTGGTAAACCACCTAGAACTTCACCTTTAAAGATCCAAACCTTAACACCGATAATACCGTAAACAGTAAGCGCTTCTGAAGTTGAGTAATCGATATCAGCACGAAGAGTATGTAGAGGTACACGACCTTCACGATACCATTCAGCACGTGCGATTTCTGCACCACCTAAACGACCACTTACTTGAACTTTAATGCCTTTAGCGCCAAGACGCATAGCATTTTGTACCGCACGCTTCATAGCACGACGGAACATTACACGACGCTCTAACTGAGAAGAGATAGAATCTGCTACTAGTTTTGCGTCAAGTTCAGGTTTACGAACTTCTGAAATGTTGATCTGCGCTGGAACACCTGCCATTTTAGCAATAGCTGTGCGTAGCTTCTCAACATCTTCGCCTTTTTTACCAATTACAACACCTGGACGTGCAGTGTGAATAGTCACACGAACACTTTTTGCTGGGCGCTCAATTGTTATCTTAGACAAAGAAGCATTTTTCAGTTTCTCTGTTAAGAATTTACGGATTTCAAAGTCACTATATAAGTTATCTGCGAAATCTTTCTTGCCTGCATACCAAGTAGAGCTAAATGCTTTAGTGATACCTAGGCGAATACCGTTAGGATGAACTTTCTGTCCCATTGTTTAACCCCTGTCTGATACCACAACTGTGATATGGCAAGAACGCTTCATTATGCGATCGGCACGGCCTTTCGCACGCGGCATGATGCGTTTCATTGTTGGACCTTCATCAACACAAATTTTGCTGATTACTAGTTCATCAATGTCTGCGCCTTCATTATGCTCAGCGTTTGCAATTGCAGAATCTACAACTTTTTTAATCAATACTGCCGCTTTTTTCGGGCTGTATGATAAAAGTTCTAGTGCTTTTTCTACTGATAGACCACGTACTTGATCTGCTACCAAACGCGCTTTCTGAGCTGAAGAACGAGCAAATAAATGTTTAGCTAAAGCTTCCATAAATACCTCTATTTCTTCGCTTTCTTATCCGCGACATGGCCACGGTAAGTACGAGTTGGTGCAAATTCACCCAGTTTTTGACCAACCATTTCATCGGTTACAAATACTGGCACGTGTTGACGCCCGTTATGGACAGCGATGGTCAAACCAATCATATCTGGAATGATCATTGAACGACGAGACCAAGTCTTAATTGGTTTTTTCTCACCGCTCTCCATCGCTTTCTCTACCTTCTTCAGCAAGTGTAGGTCAATGAATGGACCCTTCTTGAGAGAACGTGGCATGGCGATACCTCTGCTTATTTCTTATTACGACGACGAACAATGTACTGATCAGTACGTTTGTTCTTACGAGTCTTGTAGCCTTTAGTTGGCATACCCCAAGGAGAAACAGGATGACGACCACCACTTGTTTTACCTTCACCACCACCATGTGGGTGATCTACTGGGTTCATTACAACACCACGAACGGTAGGACGAACACCACGCCAACGCGTAGCACCAGCTTTACCTAATTGGCGTAGCATATGTTCTGCATTACCAACTTCACCGATTGTTGCACGACACTCAGCAGGGATCTTACGCATTTCACCACTACGTAAACGTAGAGTAACGTAAGCACCATCACGAGCTACAATTTGGCTGTATGCACCAGCTGAACGTGCGATTTGCGCACCTTTAGCAGGTTTCATTTCTACAGCATGTACTGTTGTACCCACTGGGATATTACGCATCGGTAAGCAGTTACCTACTTTGATTGATGCATCTTCACCAGATTGGATTTGATCACCAGCAACCAGGCCTTTAGGGGCTAGGATGTAGCGACGCTCACCATCAGCGTAAAGTACTAGCGCAATGTTTGCACTACGGTTTGGATCATATTCCAAACGCTCTACTTTTGCCTGGATACCGTCTTTATTACGTTTAAAATCGACAATACGGTAGTGTTGTTTGTGACCACCACCAATATGACGAACCGTAATACGACCACCATTATTACGACCACCAGATTTAGATTTAGACTCTAAAAGTGGTGCGTATGGCTTGCCTTTGTGCAGATCGTTATTTACCACTTTGACAACGTGGCGACGACCTGGAGACGTAGGCTTACATTTTACAATAGCCATCTATAATTCCTCTACTCAGCGCCAGCGAAATCGATGTCTGCACCTTCAGCCAGACTAACGTATGCTTTTTTCCAGTCGCTACGGCGACCCACACGTTGACCTGTACGCTTGGTTTTACCCTTCACGTTAAGTGTACGAACACCAGTAACTTCAACTTCAAACAGTTTTTGGACTGCCGCTTTGATTTCTGCTTTAGTCGCAGTACCTGCAACTTTGAATACCATAGTGTTATGGTTTTCAGCAGATAAAGTTCCCTTTTCAGAGATATGCGGGGCTAGGATAACTTGCAGTAAACGCGCTTCACTGATCATGCTAGGCTCTCCTCAATCTTTTTCACTGCGTCTGCAGTTACTAAAACTTTATCAAATGCGATTAGGCTCACTGGATCAATACCTTGAACATCACGAACGTCTACTTTGTAGAGGTTACGCGCTGCTAAGAATAGATTTTCATCTAATTCTTCAGTAATGATAAGAACATCTTTAAGATCCAGTTCTTTCAACTTCGCTTTCAGCTCTTGTGTTTTAGGAGCTTCAACAGTGAAGTTTTCTACAACGATTAGACGATCCTGACGAACTAATTCAGACAGAATGCTTCTCACTGCGCCACGGTACATTTTTTTGTTTACTTTCTGGCTATGGTCCTGTGGACGCGCCGCGAATGTAACACCACCGCCAACCCAGATAGGGCTACGGATTGTACCTGAACGAGCTCGGCCAGTACCTTTTTGACGCCATGGCTTTTTACCACCACCACGAACATCACTTCGGTTTTTCTGAGCACGAGTACCTTGACGAGCACCAGCTGCATACGCAACGACTACCTGATGAACTAGGGCTTCGTTGAATTCACGTCCAAAGGTAGCGTCAGAAACTTCAAGTGCACTTTGTGCATCTTTCAATACCAATTCCATTACTAAATCCTTGGTTATGCTTTAACAGCAGGTTTAATGAACACATCGCCGTTTTTCGCACCTGGTACTGCACCTTTAATGAGCAGTAAGTTGCGTTCAACGTCTACGCGAACAACTTCAAGATTCTGAGTCGTAACACGCTCATCACCCATGTGGCCAGACATTTTTTTGCCTTTGAAAACACGACCCGGAGTTTGACACATACCAATCGAACCATTAGAACGATGTGATAATGAGTTACCGTGAGTTGCGTCTTGCATAGAAAAGTTCCAGCGTTTAATACCGCCTTGGAAACCTTTACCTTTAGACTGACCTGTAACATCTACTTTCGTATTTTCGTTGAAAAGCTCAACACTTAGCTCAGCGCCAACTTTGATATCTGCACCTTCGTTGTCAGCAAGAGTAAACTCCCACAGACCACGGCCAGCTTCAACACCTGCTTTCGCAAAGTGACCAGCTTCTGGCTTAGTTACACGGCTAGCTTTCTTAGTGCCAGCTGTTACTTGAATAGCTTGGTAGCCATCAGTATCAAGTGTTTTCACTTGAGTAACGCGATTCGGTGTACATTCAAGAACTGTAACTGGGATAGAAACACCATCTTCAGTGAAGACGCGAGTCATGCCAACTTTACGACCTACTAGACCGATTGTCATTGTTATAACTCCTTTCTAACCCAAGCTGATTTGAACATCAACGCCAGCAGCTAAATCTAGCTTCATCAGTGCGTCAACAGTCTTTTCAGTTGGTTCTACGATATCAATCAAGCGCTTGTGAGTGCGAATCTCATATTGGTCACGAGCATCTTTATTTACATGCGGTGATACCAATATTGTGAAACGCTCTTTACGAGTTGGTAGTGGGATAGGACCACGTACCTGAGCACCTGTGCGCTTTGCAGTTTCAACGATCTCCGCCGTTGATTGATCGATCAATTTATGATCAAAAGCTTTAAGGCGGATACGGATTCTTTGGTTCTGCATGGACCAAAACTCCAATAGTTAAAAATACAACATACAAATAAACACCTGACAACCTATACAAGATAGATCTCAAGTGCTTATTCAAACTAGTCGCTCCCCAATCGGGAGTCATTTTGATAACCTAATAAATTGGTTATGGGCTTTTTGCCCGCTTACCATATCGGTAAGAGATGCGCATAATACAGTAATTGTGCGCTAATACAAGTTTTTATGATCAATTTGTTTGAAAAACAATCACAAGGATCTTGCCGAGATCACTGCTTACCCTATTAAATTCAGCTGATATCTATATTGCTTTAAGTTAATCTACATTTGACGATGATATACTCAGCTTATAAACGTAAGTAAAACTAGGATCGCCTGTGTCAGCACTTCTTTCATTTGTTCGTCATATTCAACAGCAAGCGGTAACCGACAACCATCGTCAACTATTACGCTTACAGGGTGATTTAACCTGGTGCTACCAGCAAGCGCAATTCTTAATTAAGCATTTGCAGTATGCTTATTTTTGGTGCGGCCCTGCCCCGACCTCTATTACCTCTACTCCTTACAAGCAAATACTGGGACAAGAGATATCGTTGCTGATAATCAATGCTTATGACTACTTTGATGCAAATGCTTTCGCAGCCAGTGAAGGTACATTAAGAGGTGGTGGTTTATTGCTGCTGATCACTCCTACAGAAATTCCAGGCAACAATCTGTTTTATCAATATCTAAATTCACAACTATTAGAGTATGATTTTAAAACGATCCAGCAGGATCAGCCTATTGCACAACTCTCTACTAAACCGCTCAATAGCGAAGCTAAAACACCGCTAAATCTAACTCAACAACAAGTTGCAGTTAACGCCATTATAAAAACGCTAACCGGGCATAGGCGCCGACCGCTTGTATTAACCGCCAATAGAGGCCGGGGTAAATCAGCCGCACTTGGCATTGCAGCTGCACAGCTGTTAAATTCAGGTGTGAAAACTATTTTAGTCTGTGCACCGAATAAACAAGCGACATACACTCTGTTTAAACACGCCAGTTTATTATTAACTGATAACCAAGAGCATCAATTTTCAATTATCAAGGGCAAGCAAAGCATTCACTTTATCGCGCCTGACGTCCTGCTTGCTGACAAACCAAAATGTGATCTGCTTATTATTGATGAAGCTGCCGCATTGCCTGTGCCGACATTAGAAACAGTTGCTAAACATTATTCACGATTAGTCTTTGCCACCACCCAGCATGGTTATGAAGGATCCGGACGAGGTTTTGCACTGCGCTTCCAAAAACGCTTACATAAGATCAGCCCACAATGGCGACAATTGCATCTTGATCAACCTATCCGTTGGGCTGTTAATGATCCCGTTGAATCTTTTACATTAAATAGCCTTTGTTTAACAGAATCTCCATTTGAAAATCCAAGCTATGATTCAAATGCTGCAGTGCAATTTGAAAAATTAACGGCAGCGCAATTAATCGTCGATAAATCATTATTACAAGAAACATTTTCTTTATTAGTACTTGCGCACTATCAGACCAAACCCTCGGATCTGGAAAAATTACTCAATGACAACTCGTTGCATATTTTTGTGCTCAAGCAAAACAAACAACTGCTTGGTGTCGCACTAATTAATGAGGAAGGCGGTTTTGATGAGCAGATGTGTGAGCAAATATGGCAAGGCACACGCCGCGTACAAGGAAACTTAGTTGCACAATCTCTTACCTTTCATAGCGCTTGCAAACAAGCCGCCTCTTTCCGTTATGCGCGAATACAGAGAATAGCCATTCACCCAACGTTACAAAATTTAGGCCTGGGCAAACGATTTGTTGCTCACTTAGCTAACTGGGCAGAAAACGAACAATTTGATCACCTCTGCGCCAGCTTTGGTGCTACAACCGAGCTGTTATCTTTCTGGCAGCAATTAACATTTGCAACCCTGCGTATTGGTTTAACTAAAGACAGTAGCAGCGGTACACACTCGCTGATTGTAAATCGCGCCTTATCAAGCCGAGGAAAAACGCTACACAACAAAATTCATCAACAGTTTAAAGATCAATTAGCCATACAATTAAGCAGGCATCTACAACAGATTGACGCCGCGCTAGTTTTCAACCTATTAAAAGAGTTTGATAAAACGACAGTAAGTGACATACGACTAGACAGCTACAGCAACGGCAATCTTCCTTATGAGTTTGTTGAGCCTATTTTAATTAAGCTACTGTTAACCGCCAATTTAAAAAACTTAAGCAAAACGCAGCAATACATTACAATACAAAAAATATTACAAAACAATAGCTGGGCAGAGGTTTGTAAAAAACACCATCTCACTGGCAAAAAACAAGCTCAAAGCACCCTCAAGAGCGCCATCAAACAATTATTAACACAAGAAGAAAATCATGCGCCTAGATAAATATATTTGCCAAGCAACGCCTTTAACAAGAAGCCAGGCTAAGAAAGTCATTAGCCAGGGACGGATCACCAACAACGATAGCTGCATTCGCAGCAGTGCCTATAAAGTATCTGAAAATGAAGTGATCAGTTTGGATGGCAAACAAATTGCCCTACGCGGTCTACGTTATATTATGCTTAATAAACCACAGGATTTTATCTGCTCCACCGTCGATGAACAGTTACCAACTGTGTTTAATTTAATTGATGTTGAAAAACGTGAACAGTTATTTATTGCCGGCCGACTTGATGCTGATACCACGGGCCTAATTTTAATTACCGATGACGGCCAGTGGTCACATCAAATCACCAGTCCACGCAAAAAATGCTCGAAATGCTATCGTGTCGGACTTGCTGAGCCGATCGAAGATAATGCTAGCGAACAGTTTAAAGCGGGCATTCAACTAAAAAATGAAAGTCAGCCTTGCCTGCCTGCAAAATTAGAAATAATTTCCGAAAAAGAGGTTTTACTGACCATCAGCGAAGGGAAATACCACCAAGTTAAACGCATGTTTGCTGCTATTGGTAACCACGTGACAGCCTTACACCGTGAGCAGATAGGCAAAATAGAGCTGGATTCAAAGCTTGAGTTAGGTGAATGGCGTTATTTGAGCGAACAAGAGGTTAACAGCATTGCCTAAATCCAAAACCTTTAATGAACAATGCTATCAGCTGTTAAAACAGATCCCCGAAGGTAAGGTTGTTACTTACGGGGATATTGCGCACGCTTTAAAGAGTAAAGCTTATCAAGCCGTGGGAAATGCGATGGCGGCTAATCCCAACCCGATTATTGTGCCCTGCCATCGAGTTGTAAAAAGTAACGGTGAAACTGGCCAATATGCTTTGGGAACAGACAAAAAGATAGAATTATTACGCAGCGAAGGCATAAAAATAAGTCAGGGTAAGCTGGTTGATTTTAACTCAGTACGCTTTCGATTTATTTTATAAGTAACCAGCAACTTTACCCAAGCTACCTCAAGATGCAAGAGCTCCGCTTCGTTATAAACGATTATTTATCTTGCTGGATACAAACTCTTGATGATGGCCTAGGGCATCGTCATAATTGATACGCCATAAAATAGAACCAGGTGACTCCGCATCAAGTGGTTGCGCATAAAAATGATTGCTAATATGGCGCACCCCACCATCCTTGAGCGTAAAAAACTGCAAAATGGGGTTGTCGAGTTGCACTTTACTTGAATTAACTAAACGCAAATTAACATTATGTATCTTTTCACCTGTTGCATTAAACACCTGGGTAATTAAATGACCTGATACCTGCTGCTGATTCTGTTCATTAACCGATATAGCGGTAATTATCTTAAGGTGATTTGCCCAACAACTGCTGCTAATAAACAGCGTTAATAAAAGGGAAGTAATTGTTAATTTCATATGGACCTCCTAGTCACATCTAATGAACTGAAATCAACTGAAGTATCCCGCAAGAAACAACAGGATTTAGATCACAATATAGACGTTAAGGAGAAAACTGAGTTTGTTTTTTAGTAATTATTAGCTATATAGAAGAGGTTGTTTATTACGATAAATAATAACAAATCATAACCATAAAAAAACCATGGTTATTCAGGGGGTTAACAAAGAAAATAAAACTGAAAGAGATCAGGGAAAGAAAGGTGAAATAGCAAATAAAAGACATTTAGCCTATTGTCAGTGCCAATAATGATAAATGCCTTTTAAGTAACAGATGCTACCTGTTAATAGTTATAACGGATCATTGCGCGTAAATCCTGCGCACTTTCAGCGATCATGCCACCGTAACCAGCCGCTTTAGCTTCTCCCATGGTCATTGGTGCACTGCTGTTACCAAAGAAACCATTGCTTCCGGAGTAATCATAATTAATGTAGGTATAACGCAGTTGTACATATAAGGTTTCACCAATAAT
The DNA here is from genome assembly GCA_013619145.1 of Psychromonas sp. Taxonomy (GTDB): domain Bacteria; phylum Pseudomonadota; class Gammaproteobacteria; order Enterobacterales; family Psychromonadaceae; genus Psychromonas. The sequence goes on from JABXKR010000279.1 coordinate 46,671, forward strand.
TGGTAAGTTATAATAAGCTTCAAATGCATCACCACGCGTCGCGATTTTTGACCCAATTAAAGTATCTTCACCATAGGTGAATGAACGCCAATATTTAGAACCATGGTTATATTCAAGACCAAAACGATCCCCTTCCATAAATGCAGGGAATGTAGCACCAACCCAGTAGGAGTAACCTGTTTCGTTATCTTGCGATCCCAACATGCCATAGTTTCCGCCAGCAGTCATGCCGCCATCTGGTCTAGTTTGTGATGCAGAAACTGAAGCAAACAATACAGTATCGTCTAAGAAATCATTGATAAACTCACCAACACCATTAACCTGCATTGATAATGTGAAGTTTTGTAGATCGCCTAACTGTTCAAAACCTGTTGCTGCAGGTGCCATTGGATCGGTGTAATCGTAGCCCATATCAATGAGATTATTAGCATAATAGTACTGTGCTTTAATGTCATATTGACCATTATTATATGGCGTAACAATCAAACCTATCATATCGATATTATCCATTGCACCTGTATCTACATAGTCACTTCCCGTTGAAGAAAATCTGGGTGTAGCCGTTGCGCTTAAACCTCGGCCGGCACAGAGTTTCGCATCCATACCACTAACACCCGTTAGTTTATCTAACTTAACGGCAAGGCTTAAACCGTCAAATTCAACATTGATAGAGTGCCCTAGGGGTGATTTTGCAGCATCGTAACCTTCCCGATTATTGGCTATAAAACCGTTGGTGGAAGGACGACGGCCAAGACTCCCCGACCAGTTTAAATCACTGCCCAGGAAATTATCACCAAGATATAACATGTACACTTCTTTCACGTTAAGGCTGTTATCGCCTAAATTTTCATTCGTTACCCAATCAAAATTACTCATCCCCGGGTTGTTTGGGTTGGATAATGTTTCACCAAAGGCCTTGTTATAGGAAAGCAGGCCTTTAAAAACAAGATTATCGAAAGGTTGATAGCCCATACCTATCTCTAAACGATTTGCTAATAAACCGCTATTTTCAACCGTTGTTCCATCAGCCATCTTATATTCAAGGCTGTCCATGGTGACACGGTAATCTGCACTAAACTTGAGATTACTTCCGCCAACCTTTTTCTGTAATTCACGAACTTGATCTTTTAAGTCAGCGATATCTTGCGCTTGATCGGCAAAAACTGGCGCTGAAAAAGCGAGTAATAAGGAGGCAGCTATTACTGATAATTTATTATTCATAGTGTTTCATCCTTGTCTTATTAAAAATATGTTGAAGCTAGTTAGTTGCTTTACCGTAATCCATTTCCAATGACTTAATCTAAATAACCTTTTGCTTTAATTACAACTCGCGAGCTCACCACTGTCCGCTGCATACTTCATAGCAAAATCTTTTACATGCGGAGCTATTTTCTGGAATGTATCACCATTTAAAAACTCAGCAGATTCAGGGAATTTTTTTGTGTATTCTTTAATAAAACGTTTTGAATCTTTCTTGAACAGACGCTTCCATTCAACTTTAAGGTGCTGGCTGGCAAACTCCTGTCCGTTGATTTCAAAATGTGGACGCAAGTATTTCAAGTAATACTTTTGCCCTTTGGCGGCGTCAGCAAAAACATTAAAGGTCAGCATTAAACCCAGTGTTAACATAATTAGTTTTTTCATATTGATTTCCTTAACGTGTTTAAAATTTATTATTCTTCAATTTTTTCTTTGCCCGTAATCATCGCTTTAATATGGCTTGATAACTTTTCGCCAAAGGTGATCATATACAGATGAATCACCACAAAACTGAGCAGTGCATAAGCATTAAAAGTGTGCAAGATAGCAATCAGATCGACATGGCCTATCACCCCAGCCGCACGCAGATCAGGGAAAAAGTAAAAAGCAAAACCGCTAATCACCTGCAATGGCAGCAGACCAAATAAGATAGCGATATAGCCTAAACGCTGCAGAGGGTTGAACTTGTCGTCAGGCGTCATATGGTGAGGATGTTTTTCACCTTTAAACACACCGTAAAGATAAAAACGCAGTGTACCTTCGACACCTTTTAGCGTTGGGAAATATTGCTGCCACTCCCCTGTGGTTAAGATCCAGGTATAAATCAGTACCACTAAGCCTGTCCAGACAAAGCCAATCAGATTATGCGTTTCGACCGCAGAGCCAAAACCAAACAACTCAAACAATCCATGCATCTCCAAACCGGTAAGCAATAACAACAAAATCATTAGCGCTTGTGCCCAGTGCCAGAACCGTTCAAAACGTTTAAATAGCACCACGATTTTACTGTTTGATTTATTACTCATGATCTCCTCCTTGAACCTGCTTCGCTTGCAATTTTTTTCTTCTAAGCGCTGTTATATAGCGTAAAGCCCCATGTCCCATTATCCCCAGCAAACCGCCAACGACTGCTAGCAAGCCAAACAGTTCCACCCAGAAATTAGAATCACGACCGATTAAGTAGAAATCATTTAAGCCGGTTAAGCGGCTGTCACGAGAGTGACAAGCATTACAGTCAACGGCATCTTCAGCGGGGGCAACCATATGTTTGATTGGCCAGAAACCATTGGTTTCAATAAAGTCAAACTGCCCGCTAAATTCTACTTCGTTTAATTTAGCACCAGCGGCTAATGCTTTAGCCCAGTCATACTCCGTCCATAACGCCCCCGTACCTTTTTTGCCGTACAGCTTAATCGGTAAAATACGATTAAACTCTGTGTCATAAGGCTGTTTACCGCGATGCACTTTGAAGGGCCAAATTCGCGCATCAGGATCGTTGTAATCGCCAGTAGGCGGATTGATATCAATCGGCGCACTATCAGGATTAATCACTGTTTGCAGGGTTTTCTGTTTTAACTCACCTTTATACCAACGGTACTCAGGCGTCACATTACGCCCCCAAGTGAATGTCCCTTTTTTACTCATATAACTGTGTGCTTCCACACCATCAAAGAGTTTCTCTTCCGAATAAGGTTTACCATTTTTCAACTTAGTCGCAGTCGACCAGTCCCATGTTAATTTGGTAAGGTAAGGCCCGCGCGCCATTTCTGGAATATGACAAGAGGTACAAGCGACTTTAGAGGTGTGATTATCAATTTCACGGATTTCATGCGGTTTTTCACCATGACATGATTCACATGAGACATTTTTACCGTCACGTTCAATACGCCCCATATCTTTTTTATGATCAATAAAGGCTTTTTTACCGTTGTAACGTCCGGCAATTTCATGTCCACTGGTTTTATGACAGGTTTGACAACTGAAGTTCAGTTTTTCCGGACTCATATGAACATCAAGTGAATGCACAGGATCCACCAGTGACATATCAGTATCACCATGTTTAACACCATTACCACCGCCACCATTTGCATGACATGCTAAACAGTTTTCACGTTTTGGTGCACCAACACTTTGCGCAACAGCACGAAGATCAACTGCAGGCTGCAGAAAATCACCGAGCTTAGTATCTTCATAATAGGGATGGCCCGACATAGCAGCCGATTTTTTATAAGTTCCTGTGCCATCATGACAAACTAGGCAATCAACATTCTCTTCCGCTTCCTGGTCAAAATCATCATTACGCCAGCCATAACCTGTGTGACATTGCGTACAACTCTCATTTCCACGCGCAGCAACACAATAGTTATTAAAACCATTTTTGCCTTTACCAACCATTTTTCCATCAACTTTGGCAGCCCACTTCCAATGAAAAGTTTTATGCACCTGTTTGGCAGCCTCGGTATGACATTCAAGGCAGGCTTCAGTGACATCGGGTGCATAATCAAACTCTTGATCAAGCTGCTCAAATTTAGAATGATCTGCAGTCATATTGGCGCGACTAAGATCTTGCTGTTGTGTTTTTTCTGAACCAGTTGCTAGAACAGCATTAATCCAGCTCAGTAATAATATTGTTATTGTTATTGTTATTGTTTTGCCTTTCATCGCAAACCCCACTTCCCTATTTGCCTGCATCTATATGATATAAATCATCTATACCTCTAAAGGTATAGCATCACTGTGACGCAATTAAATAAGGCAATGCTGTATTAGATCAATCTTTATTCAAAAACCCTATATTAGAAAAGGCTTAATATAAAAATCAAGAATTAGATCACACTAATTCAGTGTAACCTGCATTAGCTGAATCTAATTGCAAAGAGAAAGAGATTTCCTGCTACAGCAGCAAAGAGTGATCAGTAGGAATATTTAATCAAAAAAAGAATTTAACAATAGAAACAAAAAAGCCCTGCAAAAACAGGGCCTAGAAGAAAAGAGAAAAGAGCAGTAAAGGTTACTCTATATTCTGCACCTGCTCGCGCATCTGCTCGATTAGCACTTTGCATTCCACGGCAGCGGCTGTGATATCACTGTTAATCACTTTTGAGCCTAAGGTGTTTGCTTCACGGTTAAATTCTTGCATCATAAAGTCTAAACGACGCCCTACAGGGCCGCCTTTTGTTAATACATTACGGCTTTCTGAAATATGTGAATCTAAACGATCCAGCTCTTCTGCTACATCTGTTTTTTGTGCCAGTAAAACCAACTCTTGTTCAACACGAGTACTGTCTAAATCCACATTAGCATCTTCGAACTTTTTAAGAATACGACTTTTTTGCCATGCTTGTACGTCAGGCATAAATGCGCGTACTTTTTCTGCTTGCTGTGCAATTGCTGCTAAGCGTTGCTCAATCATTACCGCTAGGTTACTGCCTTCAGCTGCGCGTGATTCAACAAATTCATTAAGTGTCTCTTCAAAACCGGCCATCAGTTCAACCGTTATCGCATCAAGATCTTGCTCTGGTGCCTGCATTACGCCAGGCCATTTCAGAATGTCGATTGGGTTTAATGTACCGCTACCTGCTTTATCAAGTACCCACTGGGCATTTTGAACCAGTTGCGCCGCTAATTCTTGATTCATACTTAGCGCATCATCATTACTGCTACTTGCTTCAAAACGCAGATTACATTCGATTTTTCCACGCTGTAAACGCTTGCGGAAAATATCTTTTAATTTAACTTCAAGACCTCGAAACTGTTCAGGAAGGCGAAAATAGGTCTCTAAATAACGTTGGTTTACCGAGCGGATTTCCCATACTGCAGTTCCCCAATCACCTTTTAATTGCTTACGTGCAAATGCCGTCATGCTGTAGATCATAATCACCTCTCATTAATTTGCTTCTGCTTAATTTTCAGCCTCAGTATAACTGAGTAAGACGTAAACATGCTACGATAACAGCTTGTTACGGAGTATATTTAATGAAAGAAAAAATACCTTGCCATATTATTGGCGGATTTTTAGGGGCTGGAAAAAGCACATTTATTCAACAGTTGTTAACTTATAAGCCCGCTAATGAAAAATGGGCGGTATTGGTTAATGAATCGGGCAACTATCATTATCCTAAAGAACACTGCTTGGCGAACAATATTTTCATTAAAGAGGTTTATGGTGGATGTTTATGTTGCAGTGCCGGCATGCCCTTTCGTGTTGCTTTAAATAAGTTAATTAAAGAGGTAGATCCACAGCGAATTTTTATTGAACCTGCTGGCGCGGGGCATTTATCTAATATTCAAAACTTGTTACAACGTTAATCAAACAAGCAGATAAGTTATCTATTTTCGGTGATTCAGCTGAATTTTTGGCAAAAAAAATGGCTAAGAAATATTCCAAGCCACTTTATATGTTAAAAGGTAATTCTGATGATTTATGCTTTATTGAACAAACTTAATGTGACATTAAACGACCGAGCTCTTTTCCGGCTTCAATCATGCTTTCAAACTCATCCACCAAGCCATTTTTATTTAAATTAAGGTAATCAGTTAATGTGGCAGGAAAACGTGCCACTATCATCTCAGCAGGTAAGCCCGCTCCCCATGCGAAACTGGCAAAAACAGATAAACGGATTATGATCGCCGCTTTTGAAGGGGTTTCATAAGAGAGTGGATCAAGTTGCTGCTCTATCGCATCGCAAAAAACAATTGAAAAATCCCAATGTTTGGCAAGTTCTGCACCCACTTGGCTGTAGTCAAAACCGAAAGTTTCACGCTGGGCTGACAAACGTGGCTCGCCAGCTTCAATCGCCATCGCAATTAAAGAGCATTCTTCAGGTTTTAAAATTTGTAATAGCAGTTCACCAATATTATGCATCATTGCACAGGTAAATGCGGTCTCTTGATTGACATTGGTATGCTTGGCAAGCGCTTTAGCAATACTGGCAGTGGTAAAGGTATCTTGCCAAAATTTATTTTTATCAAAACTCGGGGTATCGGGAAAGACATTCGACAATGTTGCAGCAACAACTATGCTTCGTACCTGATTGAAACCTAAACGGATCACTGCTTGCTCAATCGATTCAACCTCTTTACCACGGCGATAAGCAGCTGAATTTGCCATACGAATAACTTTTGCACTGATCGATTGGTCCATACCAATCTTTTTGGCAATATCTTCAACACGGGCATCTTCATCAGAAAAGCTTTCCATTAACTCGAGTAATAGAATAGGTAAAACAGGTAGTTGTTTTACATTTTTAAACAGTTGTGAAAGTTCAATCATTTCACATTCCCTTAAGTGTTAATAGTATGATATGCCCAAACCAGGTTACAAACATAAATTCATCAGTTTTCAAATTACTTGAATAATAGAGCCTTTGTGCATATAAAATCAATGGCTAGCAAGGGCTTTATTGAACTGGCGCAAACTGAAATCCATTTATGTTTTTGTGCTGGCAAAAATGTTTTAATTTTGTTTGAATTTCCAGCACATCGGATATTTCATACCCCTGCTTAAAGCTTGTCCCCCAAACTACCCCTGGCCAGCAAGGATCAGACTCAGTTCGTGCAATAATATGGATATGCATCTGCTTAACAATATTACCAATACTTGCCACATTAAGTTTATCGCAGTCAAAGCAGCTATTAACAAATTCACTGATTAAATTAGCTTCCAGCTGCAACTGTTCCTGCTCCTCTTTTGCAAGCAAATATAGTTCAGTTTGTTCTGTTTTCGGCACAATAACAAACCATGGAAAATAACTGTTATTAAGCAGTAACCACAGGCTATTTTCACTTTCTGCTAACTGGTAGCAGTCATTCTCTAAACGCCGGTCCAATTGAAATGTCATGTTTATCCTTTTATCTATCCTGTAATTGATTAACGATTCTGTAAACGGTTGTAATCAAATAAACCATAAGTTATCGGATCATATTGAAAGTGCAGTTGATGCAGTTTATCACTCACTTGCCAGAAATCAGGGTTGCTGCGGCGTACTGCAAATGAATCGAGTAGACGCGCGTAACTTTGCGGATCATAAACCAAGCTGAGTTGTTTGACGAATTGTGCCTGTTCGGATGCTTTTAATCGAAAAATAACTTGCGGGTAACTGCCGATTAACCCCTTAAACAGTTCCGCCGTATCAAGCTCCGGCTGCCGCGTTTTTGTTTCTCTTAATAACATCGAAATATTCTTACGTTTATTATGGCGTAACAGGGTGAACAACTGCTCTTCCCCCTCTTTCTCGATTAAAATAAAACTGGTTTGTGCTAACTGTTGCACCGCTGGATTTGGTAAATCACTCAAACCTGCCATCGCCCCGTGAGTAACCGCAAGCTGTTGCTTTTTAAGTTGCTTACCATTTAGACTTAGATTTTGTCGCTTATTAAGTTTATCAAAAAGTTCCTTTTTCGGATTGTCCGTTTTATAACGAACATTATTTTTTTGATTAAAGTAAAAGCTACTATCATTTAAATAAGCCTTTAAATCTTCAGTCGAATCAATATACCAAGACTGAATCTCTGCCTTACGCTGCTCTCTGGGTAATAACATAATAAATGCCATTTCCGCTTCGATACGTAAAAAGTCCATATATAAGCGTGTCACTAATTGATGACGAACTGAACCGTAAATATCGAAACCGGCCACTAACAGATAATGGATACGCTCTAATACCGGATAAGTAATGAGCCAGGCGGTTTTAGGCGCTTCTCCCTGCAACCCTTTTTTCACTACGCCGCTATCAAAGTTACGAAATACGGTTAATGCCGCGTTTTCATTACCTTTCCAGATCCCGTTGAGCACCATATAGCGTTGTGGATTATCTATTGTTTTCAGGTATTCATGCTGCGCATTAATATGGCTTTTCTGACGTTTGGAAAATTTTAACCAGCTTGTTGTTACAAAATGCTTGCTACTCTGAACGGAGGGTAGCTGCAGATCATCAGCTTGCTGATAAATAAAGTCTTCGTAACCTGCCTGGTTGATATAAGACGGATCACTAAAGAGCACCCAGAATTTATCCTGAATAACATTTAAAGCGGTTTGCCCGCGGCAGACAGGGCCTTTGATAAAGCCCATAATGGTAAACTCAGCTTCATCAAGCATAAATTGATAACGCAGATCGGCTGGGATAGCTGCAAATACCTTAAATGGATTACTCTCCGGATCATAGCCAGGTAAAGTAGGCACAGTAAATGGGTTGTTATAAAACAATTCATGCCAACGCAGTTTTCTTTGTTGGTTAAATGCATAGGGCAGATGGGTTTTAGTTAAGATAGTGCCGGTTTCACGACGTAATCGATAATAAACAGTATCAACCTTGGGATCATCGTAGGGACGGCGACTCGCAATTTCATTGATTTCCTGGCCGGTAGGGGTTGTTGAACGCACTAAGCGGAAATACACAGGCAGTTCGCCTTTTTCGACAGCCTCTTCGGAAAAATAGATATGCCCTAAAAATAGATGTTCATAGATATAACGGCTCACCAGTTTTGCTCTGTTATCAGCGCCATTTAATAGCCCCTCCCATTGCTCTACGCGTTCTTGTATCGAAGCAGAAATGGCTTTGGGTTGTGCCATTGGAGCCCCCTGCTCCACCCAATTTTCAATGATTTTAAACTCAGATTTTTCAATGCCCGGCAAACCATAAGGCATCCCCGCTAATGGAAAATCATTTTGATACTTATCAAGCGTTTCAATACTTGGACATTGCTGCTGACGATTTAAAGAAAAATCAAAGCTCTCCGGTAATACATCTACATCGGGTAGCGGATGGCTATTTTTTTGTGTTAACAGCTGATACAAAACACTGCCCTGAAGATTGGCAATTGGGGTTTGATCGCGCTCATTTAATACGGGTTTAAAGTTTTTATCGCGCCACTCCTGGGTATTTTTAGCATCTATAAATAAACGACCAGGTGCAATTTCATGCAAACGGGTGCCATATACCAACTCGGGAGAAAATCCACGATCAATCCCTTCTGCTGATGATAGTTTTAACTGACATGGCGCATCATAGCAGCCATGACAAACCACACAGCGTTTTTCTAACACAGGTAAAACATGTTCGCTAAATTGCAATGCCAGCGGATGATTGGCTGGTAATAAACGATCCCGGGTCTGTGGCTTGCCATAATTTACATTTAACTGCTCGGCAGAATCAGAACATGCCAGCAAAATTAAACAGCAGATGCTTATAAAAAGAACTTTTAAAGTCATAATTAGATTCTCTAAAATTGTTAGACTAAAATTTCTACACCTAGTCACTTGGCTGTTGTATTATATTCGACTTTTAAGTGTAGTTCAGTAACACAAGGATTTAACCATGAAATTTATCCCATGCACCAACCAATGCACCAGTGACGGCAGTTTTTGTCAAGGATGTGGACGCAGTCATACTGAGATAAGTGAAAGCAAAGCACTGGTCGGCAAAGTGGTGGCACATCTGTTTGAATATGGATATGACGATCCGGAAAAATTTTTAGAGGTGCTAAACAAAAAATCACTGGCACGATTAGCTCAACTTAAAGAGGAAAAGTGTAAATAAAATGGCTAAACACAAAAATAACGAGATCTCAGCAGAAACCCAAGAAGAAGCGATGGTGATTGCGAAAAAGACGCAAAAACCAGGGCAAACAAAAGAGCAAACTCGCTTAATTGCCCAGGGTATTCAAAAAGGCATTGCTGAATACAAAAAAACAGCCAAAAACAAACAGCGCCAAGCAGATAAAGCGAGTAAGAAAAAGAAAAAACAACAAGATCAAGTCGCTGAAATAGAAACCGCTACTGAAGTAAAAAGCAGTAACCACTACCCTTGGATTTTATTAGTTTTAAGCTGGATTGGTTTCGCTGCTTATATTTTTTATAATCAGTAACAAGAAAATAGATTTGCTAGAGCTTTGCTTTGGTATTACTACAAAACATTAAAGGAATAACCATGATTAAAGTCATTGTAAACGGCGCTAAAGGGCGCATGGGTAGCGAAGCTGTTAAAGCAATTAATAACGATCCTGAATTACAGCTTGTTGGTCAGTGTGATTTTGGTGATGATCTTGCTGCTTTAATCAAGCAAAGTGACGCACAAGTGGTTGTAGATTTAACCGCCGCTTCTGCCGGTTTTGCTAATACGCAAACGATTTTAAAGGCAGGTGCATGCCCCGTAATTGGTACGAGTGGTTTTCAAGCTGAGCAGGTAAAAGAACTACAAGCGCTGGCAACTGAAAAGCAACAAGGCGGTTTAATCGCACCGAACTTCTCCATTGGAGCGGTATTAATGATGAAATTTGCCGCTCAAGCAGCTAAATATCTACCTGATGTAGAGATCATTGAAACGCACAGCCCGCAAAAAGAGGAAAGCCCGTCAGGTACTGGTATTCGCACCGCAGAACTGATTGCAGCAGCACGCACAAAAAAAGCCACTCCTTGTAGTGATAAAGAGCTTATCGAAGGGGCGCGCGGTGCTGAACTGCACGGTATAAAGCTACATTCAATTCGTTTACCGGGCGTGGTGGCACAACAAACCGTGTTCTTTGGTGGATTAAGTGAAACATTAAAAATAGAGCATAATTCTCAACATCGTGAATCATTTATGCCGGGTATCTGCCTTGCTTGTAAAGAAGTCGTTAAACATAATGCGTTGGTTTACGGACTTGAGCATTTAATGGATTAATTTCCATTATTACCCAGTAAAAGCCAGCTAATCTGCTGGCTTTGTTGTATTTTTATCACCATAAAACAAATAGATAAAAACCAACGGTATCAGCAACAGGTACAAATTTTGCAGTTGTTGCAGCGCATCAACAGTGCTGGAGAACAGATAACCAGCAAGAGTAAAAAACAGCACTAGCACAAACTGCGAATAATAACTTTTGCAGATAATATAGCGGATCGCTTGCTGACGTTCGGCCAAATCATAAAAGCGTTTATTAAAAGCTAAACGGAAGAAGCTGGTTAAAAAAGCAATAATTAATATTGTTACATACAGATACAATGTGTCACCTTGTAAACTTAACTGCCCTCTTAATAACCATGAAAGTGCATAAGCAAAAACCGCAACAATAAAGATGCGCTGCGCATTGCTATGGTCAATGCGTTTTTTAATAATGAAAAAAATAACCGCCAAACAGAGCCCCAAGATCACAATCAACAGCCCTAATTTCAGTAAGTTTTGTTGGGTTAAAAGATACAGGGATAACAGCCAGAAATAACTTTCTAAAAATAGAAACACGCCATCAATCAAAAAAATAGTTTTCGATTTAAAAGCATCCTGAAACTGCATTATTTGTACAAAAGAGAATGCTTTAGGTTGATCCTTTTCCAGCAACTCAACTGCGCTAGCTAAACTGCCTTTTACCATAAAATAACCGAGCATTGACAGGCTCACATAGAGAGCCAGTAAGATTTTAAGATGCGCCGCATCTAATAAATAACTGCCGATTAATACCCCTAGTTTTAATACTATCACCAGCAAAATTTGAAAATTACCAAAGGTATTACCGCTGTTTTTTGTTTCAGTGACACGCTGAAACAGGATGCGTTGCGTTGACCAGTAAAAACAGCCTGCCGCTCCGTTAATCAAAGCGCCAAGTGATAATAATAACGGCAGATTATCTGCCAATAATAAGCTGACCAAAGCAATCTCAAAGAGGAACGACAGGGCAATAATCAATGACCATTTTGCAGTGGCACGTAATCTATCCCAGGCAAGCATCGCCATCACAAAACCCAGCGCGGTTAATGCCGTAAAATTGGCGATATCCGCGAGATTTAAGCCTTTATTCCATAAAATAACGGGGATAAAAATAGGCAGCAAACCAATCAAAAAACCATGTATGCCGGAAAATAGGTAAAAAGTGCGTATTAAGCCTGTCATTAATAGGTGTCTAACTGTTGAATATCAAGTTGCTCTAACTGATTAAATTCCGCACTGAGATCTTCAGCGATGCCATAGCGAGGAAAAGCATGCATTTTCAGGTAGGGACGGGAATTTACCTCTAGAAAAATACATTTTTGCTGGTCGCAATCCGTTTCAATGCCTTTTTCTAAAATCACATCGATCCCTAAAACATTCGCATCAAAGAGGCGCAAAACGTCTTTAAACAGCTTGTGATTAACTTCGGGGATCAGGGCCTTATCAATAACTCTGACCACCCCACCCGGCGCTAATGAGATACGATAAAACAGCGTGACCTGCTCTTTGTCAGCAGGAACCGTTGCCAAGTTATAACCTTGTTTGTTTAAAAAAGTTTGCGTTTGTGAACCTTTTTGTAAGGACGACATACAAGGGTATAAATTCATGGTTTCCCGAACTGTATTTTCCCTATCAATTAACTCACTGATCGTGGCCTTGCCATCACCAATAACAAACGGCGCATAACGTTGTAATACCGAGATAACTTTGCCATTAGCCACCACTACGCGGTAATTATGGCCCTGCAAATATTGTTCAACAACCGTGAACGGCCACCATAATTTAGCAAAAAACAGGGCGCGCCATAGCTCTTTATAATTATTGATCGGAAAAAAACTGCCGCGTGAAAAACCACTGACATTAGGTTTAACTACCAGGGGAAAGCCGTACTGTCTGGCAAATTGAATCGCTTTAAAGGGATTAAAAAAAATCATCCCTTGCGCACAGGGAATATTACCTTTGCTAAAGACGGCTCTGGCTTGCTCTTTACTGCGACAACTTTTGCGCACCGCTAGGCTATTATAATTACTGCAGCCATCCATAAAGGTTTTGCTTATCCACGCATAAATTATTTTTTTAAATTGACTCATAAAGTGATCTCACTTTTAGTTATCGCTTTTAACAGATGCGCACATTTTAGTTTTTTAAAAAACACCGCTTTAACCGTTTGCGTAGCGGGAATGGTTTTGGTTACCGCTGCCAGTTGCTGCATCGCAGTTAAAACAAATTTAATTTTCTGCCAAGTTTGCAACTCTTCAACTAACAGCAGCAATGGCATCGGCACAAAAAGATTAATTTCAATAATATGAAAGTGCCCTGCAATCAGACTTGCTAATGAATCGGCGCGAACACCATAACGAGCGATACGAAATTGGCCGCAACGCTTAAGATGTGACCATATTTTTGTTTGTTGCTCTTTGCTTAACTGCCCTGCCAAATCCTGATAGTAGCTTGTTTGGTTGTAAATCCCGTTAATAGGTAAGGGATCATCCCCGCTATTACAGGTTTCTGTAATCGAAAACAGTGCGACTTGCTCAATGTTTTCGCTCTGTGCAATCACAAAAATTTCAAATTCCCGTTTTCCCGGTGCTGCGCTTTGAATTAAATAAAAAGGATGCCTTGTGGTGCGTGCCTGGCGGTGACTATTGAGTTGTTGCAGGTTATCAGCACGGATAATACCTTGGGAATTTTGTCCCCATTCCGGTTTAACAAAAACAGGGTAGCTATCGGGATCCCTTTGTCCAAAATCCATAAACTGCTCAAGCCGCCACTGCTTGGGGATGCGCTGATCCATATCCAACTTAGAAAAGAGATTACGTTGATCATTGAAATATGGCGCATTTAGTTGAAAATATTTCCATGGCCCAACCCTTAATCGAATGCAATGCAAAATATATGAAGCAACCAGTAAGATACGAATTAGCAAATGATTAACCTCCTCTATCTACTGCCCTGTCTCTTATACACATCTGACG
>JABXKR010000278.1 GCA_013619145.1 Psychromonas sp.
TCGTAATTCCATGTATATATCAGCTCGAGGGTATGAACTTTTACCATTAGGATGCGCTTTAGCTGTAAAGCCGAAGTTGGAATAAAGGCTTATGGCACGAGTCAATTTGCTATTGGTTTCAAGCCAGACTGAATCAGCTTTTAATTGGCGTGCTTTATTAAGGGCGGTTAAAAGTAATTGACGACCTATTCCATGCCCCTGTGACTCAGCAGCAACAGCCATTTTGGATATTTCAAAGCGTTTATTTTCACAAAAGCGTAATGCAATAGTGCCGATTATTTTGCCTGCCTGCCTGGCAAAAAACAGGTATCCACCGCGAGCAAGATAAAAATCTTCCGGCGAATTTAATGATAGTTGATCTGCTTCGGTTAACTCTCCATTAAAATATGTATTTAACCAGGCCATATTAAGCTTCTTAAAATCCCCTTTATGCTCGGCTGCCCAATTAATAATTTCAACATTTTGTAGTTCCGGCTTAAGTGAAAGCAACACACTGTTTTTAAAGTTTTGTTGTTTGAATAACTGTTCAAATTCATTAACAGCAAGGAGTAGCGGGGTATGCTGCCGGCATTCAATATCATGGAGCTGCTTTTCCATCGCCGTCCAGATTGGTTTTGCCTGCTCAATCAACTGAGATGATTTATCAGACAAGTTTAACTGACTGGCACGTTTATCTTTAGGGTGAGCCGTTTTAATTAAATAACCCTCATTGATCATTTTATTTGCAAGTTTACTAATTGCCGGGTGGCTCACCGCTAGCATTTCCGATGCTTGGGTAATGCCCTGCGGGCCTTTGTAGTGGATAAGCGTAAGTAATGGAAAGTAGCTTGGATTAAGAGAAATTCCCATCTCACTGTAAATATAAGTTACTTCAGACATCAGCTGATCACTTAAGCGCTTCAGGCGACTGCCTAGACTGAGACTGCCAAGCTCTTTCATATAATCCATATCAGGTCCTTGATTAATACTTTCACTATGTGCGTAACTGGTTACGTAATTAGTTTCTTACTTTATCTTATTGTTGTCAACTAAGAGAGAAAATTAAGCAAAAGCTGATTAGATCCCTGCTTTCCCCCTATCTTGCTCCGTGATATATTGGCACACATTAATTTTTAACCCATTTGCTCTTTTATTAAGCAGTTATAAAATAGCGAAATAGATAATTTTATTTGGAATAAATCATGACCATGATTAAGTCGACTTCTGAAATTCGCCAAGGATTTCTCGATTTCTTTGCGAAAAAAGGCCACCAAAGTGTAAGCAGTAGCTCACTTGTACCAGATAACGATCCTACCCTGTTATTTACCAATGCGGGCATGAATCAATTTAAAGATACCTTTCTGGGTACTGAAAAAAGAGCTTATACACGTGCAACTTCAACTCAGCGCTGTGTACGTGCTGGTGGTAAACACAATGACTTAGATAACGTAGGTTATACGGCTCGTCACCATACATTTTTTGAAATGTTAGGTAATTTTAGCTTTGGTGATTATTTCAAACGTGATGCAATCGCTTTTGCATGGGAGTACTTAACGGTTGAATTGAAGTTACCAGCCGATAAATTATGGGTAACTGTATTTGATGAAGATTTAGAAGCTGAAAAAATTTGGTTGGAAGAAGTGGGCGTTGATCCTGAGCGCCTCTCACGTATTGGAGCAAAAGATAACTTTTGGTCAATGGGTGATACTGGTCCATGTGGTCCATGTACTGAAATTTTTTATGATCACGGTGAACATATTTGGGGCGGTCCTCCTGGAACACCAGAAGAAGATGGTGACCGTTATATTGAAATCTGGAATCTCGTCTTTATGCAGTACAACCGTCATGCTGATGGCACCATGGAAGATCTACCAAAACCTTCTGTTGATACGGGTATGGGTCTTGAGCGTATTTCTGCAATTATGCAAAATGGCCACTCAAACTACGATATTGATATTTTCCAAGGTTTAATCAAAAAAGTCGCCGAAGTAACGGGGGCGACTGATCTTGAAGATAAGTCCTTACGTGTGGTTGCCGACCATATTCGCTCATGCGGTTTCTTGATTACCGATGGCGTGATGCCTTCCAATGAAGGCCGTGGATATGTATTGCGTCGTATTATTCGTCGCGCCGTACGTCATGGCAATAAACTGGGTGCAAAGGAAGTTTTCTTCTTTAAAATTTATGAAGAATTGATTAAGCAGATGGGTAAAGCTTACCCTGAGTTATTACAACAGCGTTTGTTTGTTGAAAAAATATTACGTTTAGAAGAGGAACAATTTGCGAAAACACTGGATCGTGGTTTACAGATCTTAGATGGCGAATTAGATAATCTTGAAGGTAAGGTTATCCCTGGTGATGTTGTTTTTAAACTTTACGATACATACGGATTCCCTGCTGATTTAACCGCTGATATCGCCCGTGAACGTGAGTTAACAATCGACCAGGCAGGCTTTGATAGCGCAATGGCTGAGCAGCGCGCACGTGCACAACAAGCAAATAACTTTGGCACAGATTATAACGACATCCTTATAATCGATCAAAAAACTGAATTTATCGGTTATGAAACACTGGAAGCTTCAGTAACGGTAACTAATTTAGTGTCTGATGGTGCTTTTGTTGATTCATTAAATGAAGGTGATAACGGACAAGTTATTTTGTCTCAATCCCCGTTTTATGCTGAATCTGGCGGCCAATCTGGTGATGCGGGTGAGTTAATTCTTAGTAACGGTGTATTTGTCGTTACCGATACTAAAAAATCAGGCGATGCATTTTTACATATCGGTTATTTAAGTACGGGTAAATTAACGGTAAATGAAAAAGTACACGCAAAAGTAGATGCGCAGCGCCGTAAATCTATCGCGCTGCACCATTCAGCAACGCATCTGTTACATGCTGCATTACGTCAAACCTTGGGTGAGCACGTTACCCAGAAAGGTTCGTTAGTTGATGCTGATAAATTACGTTTCGATTTTTCGCACTTTGAATCACTGTCAATGGGGGTTTTACGTCAAGTTACCTTCCTAGTGAATGAGGCTATCCGTAATAACTTTGAAATTGTCACTAAGCTAATGGATATCGATGAAGCTAAGTCTTCAGGTGCAATGGCGCTGTTTGGTGAGAAATACGACGAAATGGTGCGCGTTGTGCAGATGGGCGATTTCTCGATTGAACTTTGTGGTGGTACTCATACCAAACGTACTGGTGATATGGGGCTCTTCCTGGTCCGTTCTGAGTCAGGCATTGCGGCGGGTGTTCGTCGTATCGAAGCCTCTGTCGGTTTGGCGGCTGGTGAAGCCGTTGATAATGTTTTAAGAGAAGTTGAAAAAGCTTGCAGCTTAGTGAAAGGTGATAGTTTTTCTTTGGGCGAAAAAATAGAACAACTGTTAGATCGCAGTAAGTTGCTAGAAAAAGAAGTTGCACAGCTTAAAGCAAAAATTGCCAGTGCAGCAGGTTCAAACCTAACTGGTAATGCGATTGATATTAATGGCGTGAAAGTGGTTGTTGCCAATATTGAAGGTGTTGATCCTAAGACATTGCGTGATAGTGTTGATGAAATGAAAAATAAACTGCAATCAGGCATTGTTGTTTTAGCAACCGCGGTTGGCGATGACAAAGTTAGTTTGATTGCTGGTGTTACAAAAGATCTCACTAAAAAAGTAAAAGCGGGTGACTTAGTTAATTTAGTGGCAGCGCCTGTTGGCGGTAAAGGTGGCGGTCGCCCTGATATGGCAATGGCTGGTGGTAATAATCCTGCTGCCTTAGCTGAAGCGTTAGCATTGGTTGAACCTTGGTTAGCTGAGCGTTTATAAGAAAATGGCCTGTTCGTTTATGAGCAGGTCGAATCTAAAAAAAATAGCTGAGAAATTATAATGGCATTAATAGTTCAAAAATATGGCGGTACCTCAGTTGGTAACGTCGAACGAATAAAGGTTGTTGCAAAAAAAGTAAAAGCAACAAAAGATGCAGGCAATGATGTTGTGGTTGTTTTATCTGCCATGTCAGGTGAAACCAACCGCATGATAGCTCTGGCTAAAGAGTTACATGAAAACCCAAGCCCTAGAGAGATGGATGTTCTATTGACAACAGGTGAGCAAACAACGATTGCCCTGTTATCAATGGCATTACATGACTTAGGTGTCGATGCGGTATCAATGACTGGCGATCAAGTCCGCCTTAAAACGGATAGCAGTCATAGTAAAGCACGTATTTTAGATGTTGAAACTGAAAATATTGAGAAGCATTTAAAGCAAGGTCGTGTTGTTGTTGTTGCTGGTTTCCAAGGGCGTTGTCAATATAACAATATTACAACACTCGGGCGTGGCGGTTCAGATACCTCTGCAGTTGCTATTGCTGCCACATTAAAAGCAGATGAATGTCAGATCTATACCGATGTTGATGGTGTTTACACTACTGACCCGCGTGTAGAGCCCAATGCTCGCCGTTTAGATAGCATCACTTTTGAAGAGATGTTAGAAATGGCAAGTTTAGGAACTAAAGTTTTACAAATTCGCTCAGTAGAATTTGCAGGTAAATACAATGTGCCACTGCGTGTTTTATCCAGTTTTAAAGATGGTGGCGGCACATTAATTAGTTATGAGGAAAACAAAATGGAATCTCCTGTAATCTCTGGCATTGCGTTTAATCGTGATGAAGCTCGTTTAACTTTATCTGGTGTGCCAGATCAACCGACAGTGGCTGCGCAAATTCTTTCTCCGATTGGCGAAGCGAATATTGATGTTGATATGATAGTGCAAAATACAGTCGGTAATGGCAATACAGATTTTACTTTTACTGTTCATCGTGATGATTACCAAAAAGCCAAGGAACTTTTAGAGGCTGTATGTGTCTCATTGCAGGCTGAAAGTGTTCAAGGTAATAACGAGATAGCAAAAGTTTCAATTGTTGGTGTCGGCATGTGGAACCACCCTGGTGTTGCTAAGACAATGTTTGAGACATTAGGGCAGGAAGGTATTAATATTCATCAGATAGCAACGTCAGAAATTAAAATTTCTGTGCTGGTTGATGATAAATACCTTGAATTGGCCGTACGTTCATTACATAAAGCATTTGAGCTGGCTACAGAGCCAAAAGAAGAAAAATAATTTTTGCGACACTGTACTGTAAAAAAAATCTGAATTTTACTTTGCATTAGTACATAATAAAATTAATAGATAAACTAATACAATAGGAGCAGGATATGCTGATATTAACTCGTCGAGTTGGTGAAACTCTGATGATTGGCGATAACGTAACCGTTACCGTTTTGGGTGTAAAAGGTAATCAGGTACGCGTTGGTGTAAATGCACCTAAAGAAGTATCTGTTCACCGTGAAGAGATTTACATGCGCATTCAAGCTGAAAAAAATAACAGTAGCAACAATGCATAACTGATTATTTAAAATAATAAAAAAGAGCCTAAGGGCTCTTTTTTTTTGGGGGGCTTTCAATTTAAGAGGTTGTAATTCTTCTTAACCCGGTCGGTCTAGAACAGAAACAGCACACTATCTCTGAGTGATAACTTAATTAATTTGCTCTGAATGTGAGATTTAGTGGTTATAAATTAGATGATTTGCTTGTTTAATCGGCAAACAGAAAATAGCCGTTAAAAAAAGTTTGACTTGTTTCTATAAGACAGTAATATGTGCGCCACAAGACGACGGTGGGGTGGCCGAGTGGCCGAAGGCGCTCCCCTGCTAAGGGAGTAACGGGTTTATAGCCTGTTCGAGAGTTCGAATCTCTCCTCCACCGCCATTCTTGTAGATTCTTAAAGCGGGTGTAGCTCAGCTGGATAGAGTACCTGGCTACGAACCAGGCGGTCAGGGGTTCGAATCCCTTCACCCGCACCATCTCCATTTTTATTTTAATTCCCTTAGATATTATCTGTTTTCCAAAATTCGAAATTCCAAAATTCCAAAATTCCAAAATTCCAAATTCAAAATTCCAAATTACAAATTCCAAATTACAAATTACAAATTCCAAATTACAATAACTCTATTAATCCTATTAATTCCAATAATTTCTATCACTCCATCACTAAAAGTGAATAAATATCTATTTATTTTGACTGAATCATCGTTTCAATTTGTGCTTTATAGTTTGTTTTAGAGTCGATAAATACCTATTTTGAGTGCTTGCTACTCCGTTATTGAATCGTCTTTTAAGGTTTATTTCAGCTGGGGCTTTATTGCTTAAAAATGCATATACAATTGTAGGTATTTTGAGCGATTAAAGTGAGATCCCGCCCCACTTCCAATTTTCTGCTAAATCCCGTACAATGAGCCCCTTTTGAAGCGCCGTTTAATTCTCTTTATATCAATAGCTAATAGCTGTATTAAGGGAATAAGGCATGTTTCTTCGACTTTTAGCGTAGTTTTTAGTGGTGATGAAGGTTTATTTGCTCACTGTTTGTAAAACGTTAAATGCAGAATATTTGTGAATAATTATTCACATGAATCTGTTTATGGACATGCACTCGCTATGTGTAAAAAAGGATAATAAAGTATGGACGTTACTGAGTCGTTATTAAAAGCAGTCACACTATTAGGGTTAGGAATGACCTTTGTGTTTTTGTTTTTAGGTTTATTGATGATTGCTGTCACCCTGATGGCAAAATATATACCTGCAGAGGAGCCCGTTATTAATAAAAGCGTGGCTCAAAGAAAAGCAGCTTCGACTGCTTCTGCAAAATCGGAAATAAATCCAAAATTAATCGCAGCTATAACCACTGCTGTGCAGCAATATCGTAAAACTGCAACGGTATAATGGGGAACGAACAAATGGAGAAAGTGAATATGTCTAAGCCTCTGGCAATAACAGAAGTAGTATTACGCGATGCACACCAATCACTGTTTGCAACACGCATGCGTATCGATGATATGCTGCCGATTGCAGAGAAACTGGATAAAATCGGTTACTGGTCTTTAGAGACCTGGGGTGGTGCAACTTTTGATTCATGCATTCGCTATTTGGGTGAAGATCCATGGGATCGTATCCGCGCTTTAAAAGCCGCTATGCCAAATACACCACAGCAGATGTTACTGCGTGGTCAAAACCTGTTAGGTTACCGTCATTATGCTGATGATGTAGTTGAAAAATTTGTAGAGCGCGCACATAGCAACGGTGTAGATGTATTCCGTATCTTTGATGCAATGAATGATGTACGTAACTTTGAAACGGCAATTAAATCTGCTGTTAAAGTTGGTGCGCATGCACAAGGTGCGATCTCTTACACAACAAGCCCGGTACATACTATTGATAACTGGGTTGATATGGCAAAACGTCTGGAAGATATGGGCTGTCATTCACTGTGTATTAAAGATATGGCTGGTTTGTTAAAACCGTATGCCGCACAAGAGTTAATCACAAAAATTAAAGCCTGCACAGATATTCCATTAGCATTACATTGTCATGCTACAACTGGACTAAGTGTTGCAACGCAACAAAAAGCGATTGATGCGGGTATCGATATTATTGACTCGGCAATCTCTTCAATGAGTATGACTTATGGTCACTCAGCAACAGAAACCTTGGTTGCAATTGTTGAAGGGCAGGAGCGAGATACCGGCCTTGATCTGCATAAATTAGAAGATATCTCTTCTTACTTCCGTGATGTTCGCAAAAAATACGTTAAATTCGAAGGTGAATTAAAAGGTGTAGATCCGCGTATCCTGATTGCACAGGTACCGGGTGGCATGTTAACTAATATGGAAAGCCAGCTTAAGCAGCAAGGTGCTGCAGATAAGATGGACGAAGTATTAAAAGAGATCACCGCTGTTCGTAAAGACCTTGGTTATATCCCTCTGGTTACGCCAACTTCGCAAATCGTCGGTACGCAAGCCGTTATTAATGTATTAATGGGCGAGCGTTACAAAAACATCACTAAAGAAACTGCCGGTGTATTAAAAGGTGAGTATGGTGCAGCTCCTGCGCCAGTTAACGCTGAACTACAAGCGAAAGTATTAGATGGTGCACAGGCAATTACTTGTCGCCCAGCAGATAATCTCAAACCTGAGATGGATAACATTGCTGCTGAGCTTAAAAAAGTAGCCGCTGATAAAGGCATTAAACTGGCTGAGCAAGAGATTGATGATGCGTTAATTTACGCTCTATTCCCTGAGATCGGTCTTAAGTTCTTAGAAAACCGTAATAACCCAAACGCTTTTGAGCCAGTACCTAGCGCAGATGATCTTTTACCTGCCGCGGCGCCAGTGAAAAAAGGTCAAGCAGAAACTTATTCAGTTGCTGTTGATGGCCAGTTATTTACTGTACAAGTTGGCCCGGAAGGTAGCATTGACGGTATTACTGCTTCTGCAACCCCTGTTTCTGCAGCTGCAGCTGTAGTTTCAGCGCCAGCAGGTGAAGGCGAAGAGCTTCCTGCCCCATTAGCGGGTAACATTTTTAAAGTGTTAGTGAATCAAGGCGAGCAGGTAAATGAAGGCGATGTACTACTGGTAATGGAAGCGATGAAGATGGAAACTGAAATCCGCGCAACAAAATCAGGTATGGTACAAGCCGTTTTAGTCAAAGAAGGCGATTCTGTAGCAGTGGGTGAAGCCCTGTTTACAATCGGGTAAGGAAACAAGCAAGTGGATGGATTAACTACACTTTGGAATGATACAGGTATCGCTAATTTTGAGTGGCCTGGTCTGGTAATGATTGCTGTCGGTTGTTTATTATTATATTTGGCAATCGCACGTAAATTTGAACCTTTATTATTATTACCGATTGGTTTTGGTGCTATTTTAGCGAATATTCCCAATGCAGGTTTTACAGAGGAAGGTGGAATACTTTATTACATCTACCATATTGGTATTGAAACGGGTGTTTTCCCGCTAATTATCTTTATGGGAGTAGGGGCATTAACTGATTTCGGTGCGTTAATCGCTAACCCTAAAACCTTGTTTTTAGGGGCGGCCGCGCAGTTTGGTATCTTTGCCACCTTGTTTGGTGCAATCTTACTTAACCTAATCCCCGGATTTGAGTTTTCGATGCAGGATGCTTCTGCTATTGCGATTATCGGTGGTGCAGATGGCCCAACAGCTATCTTCCTGGCATCGAAACTTGCTCCGGATCTGTTGGGGGCGATTGCTGTTGCGGCCTACTCCTATATGGCGTTGGTACCCATTATTCAACCGCCGATTATGCGTGCGTTAACGACAAAAGCTCAACGTGAAATAAAAATGGAACAGTTACGTCCGGTCAGTAAAAAGGAAAAAATCATTTTCCCGCTTGCTGTTCTGTTGCTGACTATTCTATTTTTACCTGCAGCAACACCACTGGTTGGTATGTTCTGTTTAGGTAACTTGATGCGTGAATCAGGTGTTGTAGATCGTTTAAGCTCAACAGCACAAAATGAGCTTATTAATATCGTAACCATTTTCTTAGGCTTAGGGGTTGGTTCGAAACTATCTGCGGATAAGTTTTTAAATATCGAAACATTAGGTATTTTAGCATTAGGTGCGATTGCCTTTTCTATCGGTACTGCATCAGGCGTATTAATGGCTAAATTGATGGGTAAATTTTCCAAAACACCAATCAATCCATTAATTGGTGCGGCAGGTGTTTCTGCTGTTCCTATGGCGGCGCGTGTTGCCAATAAGGTCGGTTTAGAAGCAAACCCGCATAACTTCCTGTTAATGCATGCGATGGGACCCAATGTTGCGGGGGTACTGGGTAGTGCCGTTGCAGCCGGTGTGTTGTTAGCTTTGGTTGGCTAATTAAGCGTAAAATCAATTATCATATTTTTAAGGCCACTTATTTAAGTGGCCTTTTTTGTTCCTTAAAAGAGGCTTCTCTTTGTTTTACGAATTACTAACCTTATTTACCAGTAGTTTTGTTTCCGCCACTCTGTTTCCAGGTGGATCGGAGTTATTACTTATCTATTATCTGAAAAATAACCCTGCTGATTTATGGTTATATTTTTCAGTTGTTACTCTGGGAAATAGCTTAGGAGCATTGCTCACCTATTTCATGGGTTATTACTTTTATTGGGGAAGAAAAAAGGCGAAAAGCAAGCATCAAAAAGCATGGCTATTTTGTCAACGCTATGGAGTATCGGCTTTACTGCTTAGCTGGCTGCCCATTGTTGGTGATCTATTACCTTTGGCTGCAGGATGGCTGAAATTACCGGTCTCTCGCTCTGCCCTGTTGATTGTTATGGGAAAAGCGCTACGTTACGGGGTCATTGTCAGCTCTGTATTGTATTTGTTATAAAATAGTTAAAGCTTGTAAATTAGCTCTTTTTTAAGGTATTCTGCTAACACTTTTAGTTACTTCAAAGGGTCTGCTCTTGTCTCTCGATTTTCAGCAACGTTTAACCATTCTTGGTCAACAACCACAATCACTTGCCGGCTTTGGTCGAGGTATTGAACGCGAAGCTTTACGTGTTAATCCTGATGGAAAGTTATCGCAAAAGAGTCATCCTTATGCTTTCGGCAGCGCTTTGTGCCACCAGTCAATCACCACTGATTTTGCTGAAAGTTTGTTAGAATTCATTACTCCTGTCGCTAAAGATGTACAACAACTATTTGCGTATCTGAATGATATCCACCACTACGCAGCTAAAAATTTGGAAAACAACGAGACATTATGGCCGATTAGCATGCCATGTTTTGTTGAAAATGAAGAGCAGGTTGAACTTGCGCAGTATGGTTCATCTAATGTCGGATTGATGAAAACAGCCTATCGCCAAGGTTTAAAAAACCGTTATGGCAGTATGATGCAGGTTATTTCAGGTGTGCATTATAATTTTTCATTACCAGAAGATTTTTGGTCAACTTGGGCTGAAATACACGACTCTGATTTGTCTGCTCAAGAAGCTCAATCTGCGGGGTATATGGGCCTTGTCCGTAACTATTTTAGATATGGCTGGGTGATCCCTTTCCTGTTTGGTGCATCTCCTGCTTTATGCCAATCATTTATTCAGGATAAAAAAACAGATCTTGAATTTAAAAGCATAGGCAAAGGGACTATTTATTTACCCTATGCAACATCATTACGTTTAAGTGATTTAGGTTATACCAATAGCGGGCATTCATCACTGAATATCAGTTATAACTCTCTTGATAATTACCTATCTTCGGTGTCGCAAGCTTTACACCTAAAATCCCTTGAATTTAAAGAGATGGGCATAAAAAAAGAAGATGAATATGTGCAGTTAAACGATAATGTACTGCAGATTGAAAATGAACTTTATGCATCAATTCGCCCTAAACGAGTTCAAAAAGGCAGCGAAACACCATCACAAGCCCTTAATGCTCGTGGTATTGAATATATTGAGATCCGTTCATTGGATGTTAACCCTTTTTCAAAGGTGGGTATTACCGAGGAGCAGGTTAACTTCTTAGATCTGTTTCTTACATGGTGTGCGATTCAACCTTCCGAGCAAATGTCAGAAGCACAATCGGTGCATTTTGCGAACAATTTAAATCTGATTGTCACACAAGGCCGCAAGCCCGATTTAAAACTGGAAATTGATGGCCGAGAGCAAACCATTGCGGCCTGGGGGCTGTGGTTAACTACACAGTTAAAAGAACTTGCCGCGGTTTTAGATAAGAGTGAAAACAGCAGCCGTTATCAACAGGCAATAGCACATATTGCACCACGTTTCGGCGCGCCTGAATTAACCAGTTCAGCGCGGATCTTGCAGGTAATTAAAGATGAAAATTCTGATAATGGCCCACTGGCATTAAGCCTGTCGAAAACTTATAAAGCGGAGTTAATCACCCAAGGTTATCAAGTTTGGTCGGATCAACATTTTCACCAAGAAAAATTAAATTCATTACAAAAACAGCAAAAAATTGAAAATGCAGATAGTGTGAGTTTTGATCAATATCTACAGCAATATTTTATCGATGCAGCAAAACAATAAAATAATAATATGATGCAGGTTTTTGTTAATCTTGCTTAGGACACGGAAGGAAGTGAAATGGATATGAAAAGAAAATTAATTTTTATTTTTTGCGCTCTGTTTTTAACGGCTTGTGCGACACCTCCTCCTCAAAATCCTGATAATATTTGCGAGATATTTTTTGAGCATCGCGACTGGTACGATGCGTCCAAAGATATGAAAGATACCTGGGGAACCCCTATTCATGTGCCTCTGGCAATGATGTATCAGGAAAGTAGTTTTAAACATGATGCCGCACCACCGATGCAATACTTCTGGTTTATTCCTATTGGCAGAGCAAGTGATGCTTATGGTTATGCGCAAGCTAAAACTATGACTTGGGATGATTATCAACGCGAAACGGGCAACAGTTGGGCGGATCGTGATGATTTTGCAGATGCAATTGATTTTATGGGCTGGTTTACCCATAAAACCCAAAAAATTAATGGCGTTTCCAAGTGGGATGCTTATGGGCAATACCTGAATTACCATGAGGGTTGGGGGGGGTATAAAAACAGGAGTTACAATAAAAAACCTTGGTTAATTAAAGTATCCCGCAAAGTTGATAAACGCTCGAAGCAATATGCAACGCAGTTACGTGGTTGCCAGGAAAATTTAGATTCAAGTTGGTTATGGCGATTATTTTTCACCTAAACCCAAACGTTATATAAAGGAAAGAAGATGCCATTATTAGATAGTTTTACTGTTGATCATACTATTATGAATGCACCAGCAGTACGCATTGCCAAAACAATGCAGACACCAGGTAAAGATACAATTACGGTTTTTGATTTACGCTTTACAGCTCCCAATAAAGATATTTTATCGGAAAAAGGTATCCATACACTTGAGCACCTTTACGCGGGGTTTATGCGTGATCACCTGAATGGTGATAATGTCGAAATTATCGATATTTCGCCTATGGGCTGCCGTACCGGGTTTTATATGAGTTTAATTGGCACGCCGTCAGAAGCACAGGTTAGTGATGCTTGGTTAGCTTCAATGAAAGACGTGTTAGCTGTGAAAGAACAAAGTGATATCCCTGAATTAAATGAGTACCAGTGCGGCACTTATTTAATGCACTCATTAACTGAAGCTAAAGTGATTGCACAAGCAATTATTGATGCGGGTATTGGTATCAATAAAAATGAAGATATTGCGTTAAGTGAAGAGCAACTGAAGCAGTTGTAATTTTTAGCATAATAAAAAGAGCGCCTGTTCTTGAAGCAGGAAAGGCGCTCCTTTTGATGATTGCAACAGCTTACAAGATCACTTTTGTTCGTTGTATAAATGCGGCATTACTTTCACTAACTTAACCATGTTATTTTCAACCTCTAAAATTTCCATCGGATAACCGCAGATTCGCGCACTTATTTTACTTGTCGGAATCTCTTCTAAGTGTTCAATGATTAATCCATTTAATGTACGAGGCCCATCTGTCGGCAATGTCCAACCCATCTCTTTATTAAGATCTCGAATACCTAAGCTACCTTCAATAATATAAGAGTCATCCTGCTGTTTGTAGATCTCTTGTGAGCTATGTGGCTCATGAGTGGTGGTAAAATCACCAACAATCTCTTCTAAAATATCGGCAAGTGTTACTAACCCTTGGATATCTCCATATTCATCAACAACTAAACCGATACGCTCCTTATTATGCTGGAACTTAATAAGCTGCGTATTTAGTGGCGTGCCTTCGGGAATAAAATATAACTCTCTAACACTGCGCAGTAGCGTTGTTTTTGTAAAATCTTCTTTTAGTAAAATCAGCAGAGAATCTCGTGCATGGACAAAACCGATCGCGTCATCAATGGTATCGCGATATAACAATGTCATGGTATGGGTGCGATGTTTTAATTGTTTGAGTATGGTATCCCACTCCTGGTTGATATCAATTGCCGCAATCTCATTACGAGGGATCATAATCTCATCGACAGTCACTTTTTCAAGCTCAAGAATACTTAATAACATCTGTTGGTGATGGGCCGGGATCATACTGCCAGCTTCATGCACGACTGAGCGTAATTCATCACTTGAAAGTGCATTATCATTTTGATGTGTGACGTTAACACCAAATATTTTTAATAACCCATTAGATATACCATTAATGAACCATACCAATGGACTGAGCAGTTTTTGTAATGGGCGTAATATAAGTGAACTTGGAAAGGCGATTTTTTCCGGGTAAAGCACAGCTAATGTTTTCGGGGTGACCTCAGCAAAAATTAAAATAACTAATGTTAGCGTCCCTGTTGCGATGGCAATACCTGCATCGCCAAATAAACGCTGTCCAAGAATGGTGGCCAGTGCAGAGGCGAGAATATTAACCAGATTATTACCGATTAAAATCAAACCAATTAATTTGTCTGGTTGATTTAGCAGTTTTTCTACGCGAATCGCGACTTTGTTTTTGTCTTTTGCAAGGTGACGTAACCGATAACGGTTAAGTGACATCATGCTTGTTTCTGAACTTGAAAAATAAGCCGAAATCACAATTAAAACAATAAGTGTTATCAGTAATGCACTGGTTGGAATGTCGTTCAAAGTATTCTCATTTATATAGGTTAACGTTTATTAATTAATGATATTAGCGAAGAAAAAAGCATAAAACAAAGATGATTTTCCAGATCATTACATTCAATTGAAAATAACGATATTTAATTAGGCTCTTTTAAATTTTATTTTTTAAATAAAAAGGAATAAACATAAGCTTAAAATCTAAATTCACCTTTGTGTCTATTCTGATTTTGGCGCATTATTATTACTTTCTCTGTTTAGCTTGCTGACTTTAAAAGCGACCAGTGAATCGGATAATGAAGCGCGTATTTATCAGTTATTCAAAGGGAAATATATACCCATTCTACTTCAAGATGCTAATTCAGAGGCTAGCTCGAATGCCATGACAAGGCGCAACATGATGAGAATGGTTATTCCCTTTTCAAGTGTTGCAACGCAGTACTGGCTTTCGAGCTAGCCTCCCTTTGGGCAAGCCGAGAGATAACCATCTTCAGCGTTATGAAGCATTGATTTAGAGTGACTAAACCTTCAACTTCATGCCTTGAATATGGTCATCTCTCAACTTGCTGATTTTGCATCTTGAGGTAGATTGGGTATAACACCATTGTTCAAGTTGAAGGAATGGTTGAGCAAGGTAAGCTTTCACTGGATGAAGGTAAGCAGATAGTCACACAAATTTTACGAGAGAATAAATATAGTGTTTATGTTGCAGATCAGGTTATGAACTTCGTGGTAACTTTCCGTTTATAATTAAATAAATGCATAGGATAGCTCTGGCTACTCCATATCTGCCCTGTTTTATCTCTAACCAAGAGCCGTGGAATTATGCTTTTATTATTGATTTTAAAGCCTTTATTTTATGCTCAGCAGCGTTCGACAAATAGACTTGCCATCAGTGTAAATACCCTTGTATCCCTATCTTTACAACTGCTATTCTAAGTTTATTTTTAATGTACAGATATTGGAGTTCATGATGTTTTATCAATCAATTATTGCTCATATTCAATCTTTCAAAGGTTATGTTGTTGCAACATCTTCTTTGCAGTCACAGTCACTATGGTTAACGCGGGAATGGCAGCAGAACAGCTGCAAGTGGCGACTTAATAATAGCGCTAACCATTCAATAAAGATTAAAGAGATTGTTTTGTTTGATGGGCAGCTTGAGCTCTCTGATGATTGCCCTTTTTACGGAGAGGGTTTTCAGATGCTGGCGCAAACCGGTGGTTCGGTAAGCCAACCCAAAGCAATTGGCCGTTGTCCTGATATCAGTCATTATCGACTTCCCTGTGAAGATGGTTTTCACAGTAGCTATAACTATATTTTGTTATCGCCAAAGCCAAATCATCATCTGTTATTGGGTTTTAGCGCCTGTTTTCGATTTAGTGGTACATTCCGACTATCAGCAGATAAGCGCTTAAAAGTTACTTTGGATTGTGAAAATTTAAGCTTAGCTGGTTTTAGTCACTGGCAGGGCGAACCGCTGGTAATGTTGGAAGGATCTGATCCGGAGCTGTTATTGCAGCAGTACGGCGATATGCTTAGCCAAAATCACGCCCCTCGAAATGCATCTCAGTTTTCCAAAAAAGCACCCTCAGGTTGGTGTTCTTGGTATCACTATTATGCTGATCTGCATGAAAAAGATATTAGTGAAAATTTACAGCAAATGGCGCAACAGTTTCCAGATCTTGATTACCTGTTGATTGATGATGGTTACCAGGCGTATATGGGAGACTGGTTAAGCCCTTCGCCGCGTTTTGGAGCGGGTTTAGCGGGGATGGTTGAGCAGATCCATCAGGCTGGTATTAAACCCGCCTTATGGTTAGCACCATTTATTGCAGAGGGTAATTCAGATATTTTTAAGCAACACCCGGATTGGTTTGTAAAAGATGAAAACGGCGCACCACTTGCTGCTGAAAAGGTGACCTATGGCGGCTGGCGCTGTACTCCCTGGTATGTCTTAGATGGTACGCATCCACAGGTACAACAGCATTTAAAAGCATTGATGACTTATCTCCACCAGGAGTTAGGAATCACTATGTTTAAACTGGATGCGAACTTTTGGGGAACGATTCATGGCGGTTATTTTTACGATCAGAATGCAAGCCGAATAGAGGCATATCGCCGAGGTATGCAGGCTATTGGTGATGGTGCAGGAGATAGTTTTTTATTAGGTTGTAATGCACCGCTCTGGCCCTCTTTAGGACTGGTTGACGGGATGAGAATCGGGGATGATGTTGAGCGTAATGGTGATCGCTTTTATCAGATCTCGCAGGAGATATTACATCGCAGCTGGCAAAACCGAGTATTATGGTTAAATGATCCTGACTGCATCACCCTTGAAAATATTGATCAGCAAGTAGCTACGCCTGAACAGTACCGATTACATCTGTTAACTATGTTGGTTTGTAATGGTTTGCTTATTTCCGGTGATCGATTGGCTGATCTGAGTGAAGATAATAAACATAAATTAGTGCGACTGCTTAACAGTGAGTTTGCTGGTCAGCCGGTACACTTTAGCAGCAGAGATTTTAATCATGGGGAGATCCGTAAAGGCACTGCTACATTGCACCTTCTGTTTAACTGGGATAATGAAACACAAGAGTTCAGATTACCATTACAGAAGGGACAACAGAGCGAGGGATTTTTTGGCGATGAGTTGTTATCTGTGCAGGCCACGAATGAAGTGTCGGTTAATATAGCTGCGCGTTCCGCTGTTGCCGTGATAATAAAATAACTAAAATATTTTTATTATCAAATATCGGCATGCAAATAAAAAATCCGAAAGCAGATAAACTATTTTCGGATTTTTATTTTACATATAGCAAGTTGATAATATGCCATGCTAGTAAGCAGACATATTAATTACTACCCGTTTTATTGAGTAAAGATAGTCACTGAAGTACCTTCTACCACAGCACTGCCTGATAAACCTGATACATTAGCTGCACCGTTAGCATCTGCAACTTTTGTCCAGCTACCTGATGGTAAAGTGATGTTCTGGTTATTGCCACTGTTGTAGACAATAAACAGATTCTGGCTGTCATCAGGGTAAGTGATATAAGCACTTACAACTTGACCGCCGTATATATCCGGGCGATCAACAACCATATACTGAGCAATCTCCTGGTTACTGTTCATACGCATACCAGCATGACTGCGACGTAGATTGATTAGTGTTTTAAAGTAGTTAAATGTTGCCGCATTATCAGCTTTGTTAGCCCAGCGGATTGCATTAAAGCTATCCGGTGCATTGTAGGTATTATGAGTACCGCCGTGGTCTCCATAGTTCCATGCTGATGCATTTGCCATATCCTGGTTGTTTGTTTTAGTGCGCAGGAATTCATCACCGGAATGGATAAATGGAATACCTTGGCTGGTCAGAACCATACCCATCCCGAAGTTCACAACACGTTTAGCATAACCAAGATCTGCTGGTGGTGTTAACCAATCTACCTGATGAGAACTGTTTTGTGATACGTTAGTTGCAAGACTCAGGTAAACTTTATCCCATAAACCAAAGTTATCATGTGCAGAGATATAGTTGATCGTCTGTTCCGGATCTGAAGCATAGTTACGGAACCATTCACCGTTACGGCTATCGTTCGGGTTATAACCTGAACCACGTAAACCATCATAGATCCCCCAGCCTGAATCAGCTGCTGCTACATTGTTAAACATGAAACCTGTGCGCGTATCATCATTAGAGCCTTTAATAGCTTCACGGAAGGCACCGTTAAATACACCAACATGTTCTTCTACCATATTATGTGTTGTGCCGTAACGCACACGTTGATCATTTTTAGGATCTGATGCATAACCGTTCCATGGTTCACCATAGATTAGTAAGTTCCGATCTGGGAATGTTGTGTTCATATAACTACCCCATTTTTCAACTTCCTGATAGGAGAAGATACCGATTAGATCAAAACGGAAACCATCAATACCGTATTCATCAACCCAGTACTCAAGAGAATCCTGGATTAAACGACTTACCATTGGCACATCACCATCAATAGAGTTACCAGTACCAGACAGATCCGTAGGCGTGTAATACTGGCCGGTGATATTTTCAAACATCTGCTTGTTGTAGGTATGGTTATAGACCACATCCATAATTACGCGGATCCCTGCTTTGTGGAATTCATTAACCATTGTTTTGAATTCACGAGCACGCTCTTCGTAGTCAGTCGCTACTTTGGAGTAACGATCTTCCGGGATATTGAAGTTACGTGGATCATAACCCCAGTTATAACAACCATTACTATCTGGTAGGCCGTCACAAGTAGCATAGTCATAAACAGGAAGCAGCTGAACGTGAGTAACACCTAACTCTTTAAGGTGATCAATACCTGTTTTAACACCGTTATAAGTGGTGCCGGCTTCAACCAGGCCCATAAACTTACCATGATTACCAGCGCTTACACCTGAGCTTGAATCAATCGTAAAGTCACGTACATGCATCTCATAGATGATTGCATCTTCACGTTCAATAAGTGCAGGACGACTTGCCCATCCACCTGTTGGATCTGTTTTAGACATATCCATAACGATATTAACTGCTTCATAATCACCCGTACCTGGTTTTGCCATTTTACCGTAAGGATCACGAACTTGCTTAGCGTTGATTAAGAATGTGTATTGCGCTAAATGTAAGTCACCGCTTACTGTTACTTGGTAAACATTATTGTAACCAGCAAAGTCAGCGACTTTCTGCATGCTGTGTTCAATGCCGTTAACACGTACTTTTACATTCGAGTGATCTGGTGACCAGATAGAGAAAGTTGTGCTGTCTGCAGAATAAACGGCACCTAATGTTTCACCTGTCGGTGTTTCACAGCCTGTCGTACATTCACCAACACGGGTCAGGGTGTAGTGTTTTGTCGCATCATTAACTTGGATTTTGTAATCACCGGAAACTGATGTGTAGATATCAGTACCTGCCTGATCTAAGTAACCATCTGCGCCTGTATCACCGTAGTTTTCAGCCCAATCGCCTAATACGTCAAATTTAAAGCGTTGATCTGCTTGTCCACTTAAAGAAACTGTGATTTCCCATGTATTGTCTGCAACTAATGTCATTGCACTTGCAGCCCAGCTATTTGCTGTGCCACGGAAATTTAAGCTGGCAAAGTTTTGCGCAAATTCATCTGGATCAACAGTGCCGTCACAGCTTGCTACTTCAGCAAGTTCGATATTATGGCTGTTAGCATAAAATTTAATATTATAAGTTTTATTGCCAGTTACGAGGTAATCGGAGGCTGGATAGGCTTCAGTCCAGTCACCGAAACGGTCAATTTTAAAACGCGGATCACTGTCTGCAAAACTCTGACATGTTTGAAATAGGTCGCCAGATACATAATCTAAAGCGGTTGTTGCCCAACCATTAGAAGTACCACGGAATTCCCATTCAGCTTGTGCGCTAAATGATGCTGCGATAATACTCAAGGCGAGTAATTTTTTCTTCATCTGTTACATCCTTGTTATTGACCTTTTAAAATAAGGCCATTTTTTTGTTAAAATAAACGCTTCTCTCGTACAGAAACTACCTTGTGCCGTCCCTGCACATTCGATTTACAACTTTTTTGCTATCCATATGACAATAGATAAAACCAACTGATTTCATTAAGCACTGCTTACATGAAGTTATATTTCAGTAGGTTGGCGCGTATTCTGTTCGATTTATAAACAATGTCTTGCATTAGCATTTGGTAATATAACAAGGTTCAAAGAATCTGAAAGAATAATACAAAAAATACGCTTACACTCACAAACCGCTCAATAAAGAAACAGATCGTTCATTTGGTAGTCAGTTGAAGTTGTATTTCTCGATGACTAGCTTTACATGCGCTGTAAAATGTTGATTTATTGGTGAGTTCTATTTAACTAATGGCTTTTGCGGGCGCCTGATATTATCGAAGCATAAAAATATGTTTTGTTAATTCAGGTAGTTTCCCATCAATTATTTATTCTTGCTTCTATTATTCCCTCTTTCAGTTTTGGCAAATTCTGGAAATGAAACCAATAACTCCTTCAGCAAAGCTAAAAGAATGTTGGAAAAGAAGATCCACCTAACGCAGCTGGAGCGGACAACGCTTTATTGCAATGCAAGTTTTGATATCCATAAAAACATTTCAGCGCCAGATGGTTTTATCACCACAAAATATAAAAAGCGCGCTAAAAAAGTGGAGTGGGAGCATGTTGTGCCTGCGGAGAATTTGGGTCGAAATTTTAGCGAGTGGCGAGAAGGTGATTCACTGTGTGTTAATAACAGAGGAAAAAGCTTTAAAGGACGACGCTGTGCTGAAAAAGTGAATCAAAACTACCGCTATATGCAAGCGGATATGTATAACCTTTTTCCGGCGATAGGAGCGGTTAATGCGGCGCGAAGCAATTATAATTTCGTGATGCTAACAGAACAAGCAAGCAGTTTTGGCTCATGTGCAATGAAAATCACCAATAAAAAAGTTGAACCTCCGGTGTCTGCAAGAGGACGAATAGCCCGAGCTTACCTGTATATGCAAGCGACTTACGATAAATATAAAATGAGTAAGCAGCAATCTCAGCTAATGAATGCCTGGCATATTCAGTACCCAGTGAGCCGGTGGGAGTGTTTGCGTGGTGAACGGATTGCCGGTTTACAGGGTAATCTTAATCAGCTGTTAATTGAAAGTTGTGCTAAGGCCGGTTATTAACCTATCTAACTCAGGATAATTTCCCGTACAAAGCGACTGCCAAAATAAGCAAGCGTCAGTAGTGATGAGCCAATAATGGTGATGCAAACGGTAAAACGGCCACGCCACCCTTTGGAAAAACGCCCCCATAATAATACTGCATAAATAACCCAGGCAATCATAGAAAGAATTGCTTTATGCGCTTTACCTTGTGCAAACATATCATCAACAAAAATCAAACCAGTCAGTAGCGTACAGCTTAGTAAAATAAAACCGATCAAAATAAACTGGAATAAACTTTTTTCCAGCGTCATCAATGGCGGCATCTTAATTTGTGTTAAAGGCAGCTTGCGATTTTTCAAACGATAATCAAGATAGGCCAGCTGCAAGGCAAACAGGCTGGCAATGGTTAATATTGAATAGGCCAGCAGTGCAAAAATGATATGTGCCCCAAATTGAGGGTGGGCTTCTAAATGAGTAATATAATGGCTTGGTAAATAAACAACGGCAATAAAGTTGATCACTGTAAAACCATAAACAACAGGGAGCAGAACACCTGTATTAAGTCGTTTACTGGCGATGGTAGAAAGCAGTGAAATAATGAAGGTCACTAACGACAGTACATTTAAGATCGGCAGGTTTTGCCCGTTAAGTATAAAAATATGTTGATATAACCAATTTGCATGGCTTAATAGTGCCAAACTAATTGCAATAAAAAACCAATTAGGCAGTGATTTATTAGGCGTAAATAGTTGTATGGTGGCAATCAGCCCAGCCATAATATAAAAAACGCTACTAATTAATGCAAAATAGTCCATATCACCCTACATAATAATTACTTATAAATTTTAATTATACGCTCAGCTGTACGCTTAAAACAGTATTTATCTGCTTTATTAAGCGGATCAGAAGTTAATACTATTTTGAAAAAGCAGAATTGCGTATAATCAGTTTTATTTTTTTAGCAACGAGATCTGAACATGTTTGAGAATTTAACCGATCGACTGTCGAAAACCCTGAAAAACATCAGTGGCAAAGGACGCCTAACAGAAGACAATATTAAAGATACTCTGCGTGAAGTGCGCATGGCTTTATTAGAAGCGGATGTGGCTTTGCCTGTTGTTCGTGACTTTATTAAAGCAATAAAAAAACGTGCGGTTGGTCAAGAGGTTGCTAAAAGTTTAAGTCCTGGTCAGGAGTTCATTAAAGTTGTTCAAAATGAACTTGAATTGGCAATGGGTGAGGTTAATGAATCATTAGACCTTGCTGCACAGCCTCCTGCCATATTATTAATGGCAGGTTTACAAGGTGCGGGTAAAACAACTTCTGTTGCAAAATTGGCGCGTTTATTAAAAACACGTGACAAAAAAAGTGTGTTGGTGGTTAGTGCCGATATTTACCGCCCAGCTGCAATCAAACAACTGGAAACACTTGCCGGTGAAGTAGAAGTCGAGTTTTTCCCAAGTGATATATCACAAAAGCCAATCGATATTGCCAATGCCGCCATTGACCATGCGAAAAAACAATTTATTGATGTTGTTATCGTCGATACAGCGGGTCGTCTGCATGTAGATAAAGAAATGATGGAGGAGATTAAAGATCTTCATCATGCAATCAAGCCGGTAGAAACACTGTTTGTTGTTGATGCAATGACAGGTCAAGATGCTGCCAATACCGCAAAAGCATTTAATGAAGCACTACCTTTAACGGGTATTGTCTTAACCAAAGCCGATGGTGATGCGCGTGGTGGTGCTGCACTTTCTATTCGTCATATTACCGGTAAGCCGATTAAATTCATCGGTATGGGTGAAAAGGTTGATGCATTAGAGCCTTTCTATCCGGATCGTATCGCCTCGCGTATTCTTGGTATGGGGGATGTTCTTTCCTTAATTGAAGAAATTGAAACCAAAGTAGATAAGAAAAAAGCGGAAAAATTAGCCAATAAAATTAAAAAAGGCAAAGGTTTTGATTTAGAAGATTTCCGTGAACAGCTTGTGCAGATGAAAAACATGGGCGGTATGACGGGCATGATGGATAAGCTTCCAGGTATGGGGCAATTACCTGATGCTGTTAAAAATCAAGTTAATGATAAAACGACCGATATAATGGAAGTAATTATTAACTCTAT
The DNA here is from genome assembly GCA_013619145.1 of Psychromonas sp. Taxonomy (GTDB): domain Bacteria; phylum Pseudomonadota; class Gammaproteobacteria; order Enterobacterales; family Psychromonadaceae; genus Psychromonas. Next base: position 23,185 of record JABXKR010000278.1, read on the forward strand.
GACTAAAAAAGAGCGCGCTAAACCTGAAATTATCAAGGGTTCACGTAAACGTCGTATTGCAGCTGGCTCCGGCACACAGATTCAAGATGTTAATAAGCTACTTAAACAATTTACGCAGATGCAGAAAATGATGAAAAAAATGTCCGGTAAAGGCGGCATGCGTAAAATGATGAGCGGCATGCAAGGTATGTTACCACCGGGTATGGGTGGTGCCGCGGGCATGGGCGGTATGGGCGGTATGGGACTGCCTCCTGGTCTGGGTGGGTTTAAAAAGAAATAAGCTACTCTCTGCATAAATAGTAAAAACCCAAGCCGAATTAAAATTTTAGCTTGGGTTTTTGCGTTTCAGCACGCCAAAATGCATTGGAAATACAGATTCGAAGCTAAGGCATCTGGGTGACGTTTAAGTGAAAGTGTGATTTTGATTGTTCTTTTTACTAAGAAGAGTATAATTTTGCGGCTTTCTACAAAAGCAGGTGGTCAGAATATTCTGGCTGATGACGTTTAATAATTAATAGAGGACGATATGGTAACTATTCGTTTAGCTCGTGGTGGCGCTAAAAAACGCCCATTCTACCAAGTGGTAGTAACTGATAGCCGTAACGCACGTGACGGCCGTTTCCTTGAAAAAGTAGGTTTCTTTAACCCTACTGCACAAGGTCAAGCAGAAAAATTACGTTTAGATACAGATCGCATCAACCATTGGCTTGGTCTTGGCGCACAGCTAAGTGATCGTGTAGCTAAATTAGTAAAAGACAACGCTGTAGCTGCATAATTGCAGTGTGGTGAGGAGACTTAGGTGAGCGAAAAAGCAGAGCCAATTGTAATAGGTAAATTTGGTGCGGTTTATGGCATCAAAGGCTGGTTAAAAGTCCACTCCTACACCGATGATGCTGAAAGTATTTTTGAATACAAGCCGCTGTTAATGAAATCAAAAGGGCTGCTTCAAGAAGTTAATATAACGGATTGGAAACGTCATAGTACTGGTTTTGTTGCTAAAATAGCAGAATTTGATGTCAGAGAAGATGCACAAGCCTTAGTCGGCTTAGAGCTATTTGTTGACTCAAAAGAACTTCCTGAATTGGAAGATGATTTCTACTGGCGAGATTTAGTCGGGTGTCAGGTTCAAACTGACAAAGGTTACCATTTAGGTGTTGTCACCGAAATAATGGAAACAGGCTCAAATGATGTGCTTGTTGTAAAAGCCAACGCGAATGATGCTTTCGGACAAAAAGAACGGTTAATTCCGTTTATTGAACAGCAAGTAATCTCTAATGTAGATATTACAAGCAAATTAATTGAAGTTAATTGGGAACCTGATTTCTGATTACCCTAGGAGAAAAGCGATGTGGATTGGGGTTGTAAGCCTCTTCCCGGAGATGTTCCGGGCCATTAGCGAGAATGGGGTAACAGGTCGAGCGATTAAAAATAATCTGCTTTCGATTCAATGCTGGAATCCCCGAGATTTCACCTTGGACAAACATAGAACGGTCGATGATCGTCCCTATGGTGGTGGTCCTGGCATGTTAATGATGGTGCAGCCTTTACGGGATGCCATTTTAGCAGCTAAACAGGCAGCCTTTGAGGCAGGACATGAGGCAAAGGTGATCTACCTTTCTCCTCAAGGACAACGTTTAGATCATTGTGGCGCGCAATCATTATCAAGCTCTGATGCTTTGATTTTGGTAGCTGGGCGCTATGAAGGTATAGATGAACGCGTAATTGAAAGCTTAGTAGACGAAGAATGGTCTGTGGGTGATTATGTTTTAAGTGGTGGCGAGTTGCCAGCGATGATCTTAATTGATGCTGTGGTACGTTTTGTACCGGGTGTTTTAGGTCATGTGTTATCAGCCGAGCAGGACTCCTTTGCGGATGGCCTGTTAGATTGCCCACACTATACGCGTCCTGAGGTGTTAGATGGAAAACAGGTGCCAACTGTATTATTGAGTGGTGATCATGAAAAAATTCGTCTTTGGCGATTAAAGCAATCACTGCAGCGTACGAAACAAAGAAGGCCCGATTTATTAAATAACCTAGCTCTGACTGACGAGCAAGCTAAACTGCTTGCTGCTCTGGAAAGTGACTCCAACTGACCAGCGATGTTATTGGCTAACTAGGTAATAAAGGTATTAAAATGAGCAATATTATACAAGCAATTGAAAAAGAACAGATGCGCACGGATATCCCTAAGTTCGCACAAGGTGATACTGTAGTTGTACGTGTTCGCGTAAAAGAAGGTGAAAAAGAGCGTCTTCAAGCATTTGAAGGTGTTGTAATCGCTAAACGTAACCGTGGTTTACACTCTGCTTTCACAGTTCGTAAAATCTCGAATGGTGAAGGTGTTGAGCGTGTATTCCAAACTCACAGCCCAATTGTAGGAAGCGTTGAAGTTAAACGTCGCGGTGTGGTTCGTCAAGCTAAACTATACTACTTACGTGAACTTACTGGTAAAGCTGCTCGTATTAAAGAGAAGCTTGGTAAGAAGTAATTTCTTGTCAAATTGCTATATAGCAAGCCTTGTTTAGATAAGGTTTAGCTATAATAAAAGGCCCGCAAATTGCGGGCTTTTTTCTATCTGAAATAAAAAACAATGCCTAAAGTAATTTATCGTTACCTGTTAATTTTTATTGCGATCTTAAGTATCTTGCTTGGTTTACTTGGTATTGTCTTACCTATTCTGCCAACCACCCCTTTTTTTATTCTCGCGCTTAGCTGTTTTGCCCGCAGCTCATCCTATTTTCATCACAAGCTATTAACGATTCCCTATCTAGGTGAAAGTTTGCGAGATTGGGAAAAAGAGAAAAAAATCGACAAAAAGCGTAAATCACAGATCTATCTAATAGTTGTGAGTACTTTTTTTGTTTCGATCCTGCTTTTACATGCACACCTTTTATTACAACTGTTACTTATTTTTATTATGCTTATATTGCTGTTTTTTATCCGCAGCATTGCGCATAAATAACCGCTCACCATGCAGGTATTAATTTGTCCGCAAAGATAAGTTTTCACTTTCTATATAAGGATTGAAAACCGGTAGTGTAATAATAAAACGGGTAAACTGATCGGTTTCAGATTCAATCTCTATAAAGCCATTATGGCGTTTAATAATTTGCGAGCAGATTGTTAGGCCAATACCTAAACCAAAGTTGCCTTCACGTTTGGTGGTGTAATTCAACTCAAATATCTTAGCTCTGGTATGTTCCGGAATGCCTGGACCATCATCTTCGATAATGATTTGAATGCTAGGTGTTTCATCATAAGGAAGATTTATAGTCGATATTTTCAGCGTACCTTTACTGTCGGTCGCATCAATGGCATTGGAGATGATATTGGTCCACACTTGCTCTAATTCAATCGGGTGGCAGTCTATTTGTGGTAATTGCTGATACTCTTTAATCACCTTGTAATGTTTTAGTTTGTTTTCAAAAATAATGAGTGTTTCTTCTAAACCTTCATGAATATTTGTGGGGGCGCATTTTTCACTATCTTGCCCTGCGTAATGCTTTAAGCTTTTAACTAAATCTGCAATACGTGCTGCACAGGCATTACTGTTGCGCAGAATAGTGCCTGCTTGATGGTATTTACTTAATAATGAAACGCTCTCCTGGAAATTACGATTATTTTCCTGCGGAATATTCACACCATCTAAATTCATATTTACTAACTGTTTAGCCAGTTTTTTATCTTTTACTGTTGCTAGTAGTTTTTTAGTTCGTTGACGAACTTCTGAAGTGGAAAGGGGGATCAGCGTTAAACCCTGTTGTAATGTTTTTTGTGCGAGTAAAGAAAACTCACTTTTAGTATCATAACTAAGCAGGGTGGAAATATGGGTTATTAACGTATCTGAGCCCCGTAAAATAGCGGCTACTGGGTTATTAAGTTCGTGTGCAACGCCTGCGACTAACTGTCCTAAAACAGCCATTTTTTCACTTTCGACCAATTGATTATGAGCAGCATCCAAAGATTGCAAGGTTTCTTGCAGTGCTAACTCAGTGGAAATACTATGCTGCAGACGGCGATTGAAATTGCGCAATAACAGATTGGTAAAGGGGGCAAGTAGCGCTGAATTTGACTGCATTATTTGTGAAAAAATCGCGTTATCTACTTTTAATACCTCCGTTTTAACTAAGGTTATACCCGTGCTAAAAGCGGCTTCCTCGGTTAAAAAAGACATACCACCAACCATAGTGCCTGCTTGCATAATGGTGATATCTTGCGTTTCTCCCTGGGCATTACGTTTTTTAAGCAATACTTCTCCCTCGGTGATAAACCAAAGAAAACGGTTTTTTTCCCCTTCGCGTGTTAATAGATGGTTAGCACGATAGCGACGACGTACATTATGCTCATCCTTCTCTTCCAATACTTTATATAAAGATTTAATCACTAGATTAGATAACTCAGAATCGGAATAGAGCGAATAATCCAGAAATCTATCTTGAAAATCGGAAGGACTGGAAAGTTCGGGTTTATCCAATAAGCAGGTTTTATCAACAATACTACTGTGTAATTGGCTGTGCTGTTGATGGTTTATTTTGTAACTGCTCATTTGTGTCTGCACAATATGGGTCAGTTCTTGTGCCTGGTAGGGGAGTTGTAAAAAATAATCTATATGCCCCTGGTTAATACAATCGGTCAGCAGCTTAACGCAGGGGTTGGCTGCATAAATAATTTTACGCATTAAATTACATTGAGAACGTTTAAAAATAGAGATTGCATCGCCGTCATTAAGTGTTTGAGCGCACAATATTAAGGCTATATCTTGGCTGCTTTGTAATATTAATTGTTCAGCTTGCTGCAAGTTTGTCGCTTCGATAACGCTCAAACGTGCGCTTAAAGGTAGAAGATCCTGTTTAATTTGTGCAAGACGCTGTGAATCACTATCAACACATAAGATGGTTAACATAAGTGCACTCCGATTTTATTAATATGACAGTATAGGTTTGTGATATTTTTTTGTAAGCCTCTGTTTTTCTTTCCTATGATCTTAGTCAAAAGCAAAAATGGCTAATAATTGAAAATGTGATTATGATAACCTTACAAAATATGATTATTGAAACGACTGAGTTTAAAAATTAAAAGAGAAATAAGATGAAAATAACATTACCGGAATATGAAAATGCACAAATATTAGTGGTTGGTGATGTAATGTTAGACAGATACTGGCATGGCCTTACAGGGCGGATCTCTCCTGAAGCGCCTGTACCTGTTGTGAAGGTTGAAGAAATAGAGGAACGTCCGGGTGGCGCTGCCAATGTGGCATTAAATGTGGCTGCGCTTGGTGGTAAAGCCACCGTAATTGGTTTGGTTGGTGATGATGAACCCGCTAGCGCACTGGCAAACGGGTTGAAATCTGTTCATGTAACTACTGATTTTGTAACCGTTAGTGATTTTCCGACGATCACCAAATTACGTATATTAAGCCGCCATCAGCAACTGTTACGTGTAGATTTTGAACAAGGTTTTCACGATGTAGATAGCGCACCTATTTTACAAAAAATGCAGGAAAGTTTAGCGGATAAGAGTAGCGTAGTAATTCTATCGGACTATAACAAAGGCTCGCTGGCTGATGTGCAATTAATGATTCAGCTTGCTAAAAAATCAGGTGCAAAAGTACTGGTTGATCCTAAAGGAGCTGATTTTGAAAAGTACCGTGGCGCGACGTTATTAACACCTAACTTATCTGAATTTGAAGCGGTTGTCGGGCATTGCAAAACTGATCAAGAAATAGTTGAACGTGGCCTGGTTTTACTAAAAAGATTCGATTTAGAAGCACTGTTAGTAACGCGTAGTGAAAATGGCATGACCTTAATACGAGATGGACAGGAACCATTTCATCTGCCAACACAAGCGCAAGAAGTTTATGATGTAACTGGAGCGGGCGATACGGTTATTTCTGTATTGGGATCGTCATTGGCGGCTGGTAGTTCATTCGAACATGCCTGTACTTTAGCGAATGCAGCTGCTGGTGTTGTTGTCGGCAAGATTGGTACATCAACAGTGAATACCATTGAATTGGCGAATGCTGTTTATAGTCAGCAAGAGATCGGTTTTGGTGTGCTTTCGCAAGAGCAGTTACAACTTGCTGTTAAACTTGCACAGCATCGCGGTGAAAAAGTAGTGATGACCAATGGGTGTTTTGATATTTTACATGCCGGACATGTTTCATATTTAAACACTGCTCGTGAACAAGGGCAGCGCTTAATTGTTGCGGTAAACAGTGATCAGTCAGTACGAGATTTAAAAGGTGAAGGTCGGCCAGTCAATCCGGTTGAACGCCGTATGGCAGTCTTAGCAGGACTAGGTGCTGTCGATTGGGTTATTGAATTCAGTGAAGATACACCGCAACGTTTAATTTCTGAAGTTTTGCCGGATCTGTTAGTTAAAGGTGGTGATTACAAGCCGGAAGAGATTGCGGGTGGCGCTGAGGTTATTGCCAATGGCGGCTCCGTGCGTGTTTTACAGTTTGAAGAGGGTTGTTCAACGACCGAGATAATTAAAACAATTCGTAATGAAAGCTAAGGGAAGTTTCTTACTTGCATTAATAACAGTTCAGAAATAATACTTTAGTCGCGCCTCGCATTTTGCGCGACTAAAGTCGCACTTGCAAAAATAAATACCAATTTAACAACCACTTAGTCCTTCGTTCACATAATCTGTTATTTTAATTGTATAGAATGTTTTTATCATTAAAAGTCAATCATCAGGTGTAACTATCGATTCGATAATTACAAACGATTTTACCTATTGAATGTTTGTGTCCATAATTACCCCATCGAAACAAGTTAACTGCTTGTTCAAAAAACAATATATAAG
>JABXKR010000001.1 GCA_013619145.1 Psychromonas sp.
TGCATACAACGCGGCCTCACTTGGCATGGCAATAGGCGTTGGCGGCAGGCCATTAATTTGGTAAGTATTGTAAGCTGTTTTCTCGCGAAGGTCCTTACTGCGAATACGCCCGTTATAACGTTCACCCATTCCATAAATAACAGTTGGGTCGGTTTGCAAACGCATTCCTCTTCGTAAACGATTAACAAATACAGAAGATATTTTGTCACGATCGGCAGATAAGCCACTCTCTTTTTCGATAATTGAAGCCAAAATTAACGCTTCATATGGCGTTTTTAATGGCAGATTTTTATCACGTTCCGCCCATAATTTATCCAACACTTGTAACTGATGTAAATAAGCTTTCTCAATAAGCTTAAATGCACTCATCTGCGCATGGTAATAATAAGTTTCAGGAAATAACAAACCTTCTAGTTTATTATGCTGACTGCCAAGCTGCTGCAAGATCTCTTTTTCGCTTTTCTGTAAAGGTGCAAGTGCTTGCGCATCACTTAATATAGTTAACCACTCTTTAAATGTGCTGCCTTCAATAAAGGTCACCTTAAACTGATGTTCAATACCTTTATTTAAAATCGTTAAAATATCCTGCAGATTAGAACCTTCTTGAAACTGGTAAGTGCCTGATTTTATTTTAGTTAATTCAGGATGCAGTTTTGCAACCGCTTTCCACCAAGTGAGATCATTGACAATTGACAGCTCAACAAGTTGATTACCTAAGCGAGAAAAATTACTGCCGGCATTTAGTGTAAATAACATGGTTTTATCAATGCGCGGGATAGTTAAATAATTTTCTATTTTTTGCTGTGCGATAAAAATGCCAGTAAATAGCAAAGTTAATACAAACAGTATCGCCATCGTGATTTTTTTAATCGCCATTTTACAGCTCCCCTTCTTGTAATAGTGATTGTAATGTGTGAATAAAAGAAAAACTGGATATTGGATAAATATGCGACTGAAATTGTTTTACTGGTACTAAGCCCATCAATGCATTAGTTAAGCAAACAGCTTGTGCATTGAACAGATCATCAGCTTTTATCCTAACTTCAGTGATTGCTATTCCAGCTTTTTCTGCTAATTCCATCACTTGCCTGCGTTTTACCCCCGCCACACCACAACCATCAAGTTTAGGTGTCAGCCAGTGATTATCTAAGTAGATAAAAATATTTGCACTGCACGCTTCAATAACATAACCGTTATTATCACAAACAATACCTTCAACTGCTTGCTTGTTTTCTAACTCATGCTTTATTAAAACTTGTTCCAAACGGTTTAATGTTTTTAACCCCGCTAATTGCGGATTAATAGCCAGCCTCTGCTGGCACAAAACCACTTTAATTCCCTCGTTTTGCCACTGTTTATAAAAACTCGGGAAAGCATAAGTTGATAAAATTCGTAACGGGGAATCACACTCTTTTATGCTGTATCCGCGACCGCCAGTGCCACGCGTTAAAATAATTTTGATCACAGCTTCTGGCTCTTTTACTAAACTCTGTGCTAATGATTCAACTTCATTTGTTAATAATAGCCAATCAATATCGGGAAAAAACAAGCTTTGTGCACCGAGTTGTAGTCGTTGCAGGTGATAGTCCCATAACTGCACCATACCATGTTCAATTTTTACGGTTGAAAACAGGCCATCTCCATAAGCTAAACCACGATCGGTCGCTGCAATTGTTGTTGATTTTATTCCATTAATTAGCATATTTAATTTTCTTTAAGCCATAAAAAAACCCGATCTGATAATCGGGTTTTTATTCTAACTTGATTTTAAAAAACTAGATACGTTTAAAGATTAATGTACCGTTTGTACCGCCAAAACCAAATGAGTTAGACAGTGCGTATTCGATATTAGCAGGACGGGCTTTGCCATCTGTAACGTAATCTAAATCACAACCTTCACTTGGGTTTTCTAAATTAATTGTCGGTGGAGCCACTTGATCGCGCAGTGCTAATACACTGAAAATAGCTTCAATTGCGCCGGCCGCACCTAACAGGTGACCTGTCATTGACTTAGTAGAGCTCATCATCACATCTTTTGCCGCATCCGCCCAAATTCCTTTTACAGCTTGTGTTTCAGCAATATCACCAGCAGGTGTTGATGTACCATGGGCGTTAATATATTGAATATCAGCCGCATCAATTTTTGCATCTTTAATGGCATTTTTCATTGATAATGCTGCGCCAGCACCGCTTTCTGGTGGTGACGTCATATGGTAGGCATCACCGCTCATACCAAAACCGACAAATTCAGCATAGATTTTTGCGCCACGTGCTTTAGCATGTTCATACTCTTCAAGCACGACCACACCAGAGCCGTCACCAAGCACAAAACCGTCACGAGATTCATCCCAAGGACGGCTTGCTGTTTGTGGAGAGTCATTACGTGTAGACAGTGCACGTGCTGAAGCAAATCCGCCCATGCTCAGTTCACTTGATGCTTTTTCAGCACCACCGGCAAACATGACATCTGCATCACCGTATTGAATCATACGAGCAGCCATACCTATGCTGTGCGTACCTGTTGTACATGCTGTAGTGATCGCAATATTTGGACCTTTTAGGCCTTTATTAATTGATACATGACCAGAGATCATATTGATAATAGTTGCAGGTACAAAGAAGGGACTAATTTTACGCGGTCCACTTTTTTCAAAGTTACGTACATTCGTTTCAATCGTGGTAATACCACCAATACCAGATCCAATTGCAACACCGATACGCTCTGCATTTTCATCTGTCACCACTAAACCTGAATCTTGGAAAGCTTGTTCTGCAGCTGCAACTCCATATTGAATAAATACGTCCATTTTACGCGCCTCTTTTTTAGGCATGTAATCTTCAACATTAAAATCTTTTACTAAACCAGCAAATTTACAAGCAAATTTTTCAGTATCAAAATGTTCAATATTGGAGATACCACTTTGACCGGCTTGAACCGCTTTCCACGATTCTTCAACTGAATTACCTACTGGTGATAACATACCTAAACCAGTGATTACAACTCTACGCTTTGACACTATAACTTCTCCTAACTACCTAATTAGATTAAATAAATACTCACCAGCACAGCCAAACTGCTTGGCTATTAATAGATCTTTTATAACTCAGTGGGGATTAAGTTAATCTACTCATTATCTTATTTCATAAAACACAAAAGGCGGTCAGAAGACCGCCTTTAAAATTTATTTATCATTCAAAAATGAATGATTAACCGTTGTTTACAACGTAATCGATCGCTGATTGAACAGTAGTAATTTTCTCTGCTTCTTCATCAGGGATTTCTGTATCGAACTCTTCTTCAAGAGCCATTACAAGTTCAACTGTATCTAAAGAATCAGCACCTAGATCGTCAACGAAAGAAGCTTTGTTTACAACTTCGTCTAGTTGAACACCAAGTTGCTCAACGATGATGTTTTTTACGCGTTCTTCGATATTGCTCATTTTTGTTTTCCTTTGTGGATACGCTTTTGCGTTAATTAATGGCGGTAGTTTATTCTATCGCGCTTAATATTCAAGTATTCTATCACTGGTTAGACCAGTTACATTGGGATTTTAATCAATAAAACATTAAATTCCAACTATTTTTTCTTTTTTACAACAGCCTAACTTAGACCATGTACATGCCACCATTAACGTGAATAGTCTCACCATTAATGTAAGCTGCGCCTTCTGAGGCTAAAAATGCAACTGTTGCAGCAATCTCTTTAGGATCCCCTAAACGACCGGCTGGAACTGCAGACAATGTAGATGCACGCTGCTCATCAGTTAATGCTTTAGTCATATCAGTTTCAATAAAACCAGGTGCTACAGTATTAACCGTAATACCACGGCTTGCAACTTCACGTGCTAATGATTTAGTAAAACCAATTACGCCCGCTTTTGCTGCTGCGTAGTTAGTTTGACCCGCATTACCCATAGTCCCTACAACTGAACCAACGTTTATAATACGACCTGCACGTTTTTTCATCATAGGACGAAGCGCTGCTTTACTCATTTTGAAAATTGGCGTCAGGTTAGTATCAATGATGTCATTCCACTCATCATCCTTCATACGCATTAATAAGTTATCGCGTGTAATACCGGCGTTATTTACTAATACATCTACCACACCGTATTGTGCTTTAATATCGGCAAAAAGTTTTGTGATTGAATCTGTTTCAGTTACGTTTAAAACAAAACCTTTACCGGCATCACCAAGGTACTCACTGATCGCATTTGCGCCGTTTTCACTTGTCGCTGTTCCTAAAACGGTTGCGCCTAATGCAACAAAGTTTTCTGCAATTGCACGACCAATACCACGGCTTGCACCAGTTATTAATACTACTTTATCTTGCATGCTCATGATTATTCCCCTTTAACTGCAATTAATGAATTTTCTAAGCTGGCACTGTCATTAATAAAATGTGCAGTGAAGCTTTTATCGATACGACGAACTAAACCACTTAATACTTTACCTGGGCCAGCTTCAACTTGTAATGTGATACCGTCTGCTGCCATCTTTTCAACAATCTCCGTCCAGCGAACAGGACAAAATAGTTGACGTACAAGCGCATCTTTAATTTTATCTACGTCTGTTTCAGCAATTACATCAACATTATTAATCACTGCAATTTCAGGTGTTTTAAATTCGATATCTTGTAATGCAATCGCTAATTTTTCAGCTGCAGGTTTCATTAATGCACAATGAGAAGGAACGCTTACTGGTAACGGTAATACACGTTTAGCACCCGCTTCTTTCAGTAAAACACCAGCACGCTCTACAGCTTCTTTATTACCTGCTATAACAACTTGACCAGGAGAGTTAAAGTTAACAGGAGAAACAACTTGTCCTTGTTCAGCTTGTAAACAACACTGCGCAATTTTATCGTTATCTAAACCGATAATTGCAGACATTGCACCAGTACCCGCAGGAACGGCTTGCTGCATTAACTGACCGCGCAACTCAACGAGTTTTAGCGCATCTTTAAAATCAATTACACCCGCACAAACTAATGCAGAGTACTCACCTAAACTATGACCTGCGATCACAGACGGTTTTTCACCGCCCTGCTGTGCCCAAACGCGCCAGATAGCAACAGATGCTGTTAATAAAGCAGGTTGCGTTTTATCTGTTTGGTTTAAAGCGTCGCTTGGACCTTGTTGAACAAGTTCCCATAAATCATAACCTAATGCTTCACTTGCTTCTTTATAAGTGTCTACAACAACCGGAAATGCTTCAGCAAGTTCAGCTAACATAGCTACACTTTGCGAGCCTTGCCCTGGAAAGGCAAAAGTAAAGTTTGTCATATTTTTAATTCCTAATATTTATAAATCTTTTAATTACTTACATACGAACCAGGGCACTGCCCCAAGTAAATCCACCACCAAATGCTTCTAATAAGACCAGTTGTCCAGCTTTAATTTTGCCGCTGCGAACACCTTCATCAAAAGCAAGTGGTACAGAAGCTGCTGATGTATTACCATGTTTTTCCAGTGTCAGAATCACTTGATCCATCGACATACCAAGCTTTTTAGCAGTTGCGCTAATAATTCGTTTATTTGCCTGATGCGGTACTAACCAATCAAGTTGCTCTTTATCTATATTGTTTGCTGCCAGTGTATCAACTACAACCTGGCTTAATTTTTTAACTGCTACTTTAAAAACGTCGTTACCTGCCATTGATAAATATGAATTATTGACAGACTGCTCATTACCACGTTCAGCATATGGCAGTTTAAGTAACTCACCAAAGCGGCCATCGGCATTAATATGCGTCGATAAAATACCTTCCTCTTCAGTTGCACTAACAATAACAGCGCCTGCACCATCACCAAATATGATAATAGTTGAACGATCCGCAGGATCACAGGTATTTGCTAAACTATCAGCACCAATAACCAGAATGTTTTTTGCACTACCCGCTTTGATAAAGTTATCAGCAACACTTAACGCATAAGTGAAACCTGCACAGGCCGCTGACAGATCAAATGCAGGAATGTTATAAATTCCCAATAAATTTTGCACTTCACAAGCAGCTGAAGGGAATGCATTGTGGTTACTTGTTGTTGCCACAATAATTAGATCTAAATCTTCAGCTGTTAAATTAGCTGCCTGCAATGCTTTTAAAGCAGCTTCCTTACCCATAAAGGCAATAGTATCTTGCTTATTAGCAATACGACGCTCTTTAATACCTGTACGCGTAGTGATCCATTCGTCACTGGTATCAACCATTTTTTCTAAATCGTCGTTTGTACGTACTGTTTCAGGTAGATAACTACCAGTACCTGTAATTTTGCTATTCATGTGATAAACAATCTCGCTCTGATAAAACAGTTTCTAACTTTTTTGCTATGCTTGCCGGAATCTGCCACTGAATCTCTTTTATTGCTTGTTCGATAGCATAGGTAAATGCAACTTCATTTGCACTCCCATGGCTTTTAACAACAATACCGCGTAAACCAATTAAACTGGCGCCATTATACATATCCGGATGCAAATGTTTTAGCTGCTTTTTTAAAATTGGTTTTAATAATTTGCCGAGTAATTTGCTATATAGGGTTGAGTTAAGCGCTTTATCTAATTGCTCTAAAAATACTCGCCCCATTCCTTCATAACTTTTTAATGCAACATTGCCGCTAAAACCATCGGTCACAATCACATCGGCCTTGCATGAAAAAAGCTCATTAGCTTCGATAAAACCAATATAATTTATATGTTTTGTCTGTTTTAGCAGATCCGCACAACGTTTAATAATATCGTTGCCTTTATTATTTTCTTTACCGACGTTAAGTAACGCAACTATAGGGCTTTTTAATTGCTCTACTTTTTCACAAAGTACACTGCCCATAATGGCAAAGTTAAACAAAGTATCACTGTCACACTGTAAATTTGCACCTAAATCAAGAAGGTAAGTATGACCAGAACAATTATTTGGCAGACCAGATACCAGTGCGGGACGTGAAATCCCAGGGAGCATTTTAAGTGCCTGTTTTGCAAGTAACATCAAAGCACCCGTATTACCGGCGCTAACACAAGCATCTGCTTGTCCTTGAGCAACAAGATCTAAAGCGATATGCATGGATGAACCGGAAACATGACGTAAGGCATGAATAGGATTATCTTCCATGGAAATGAAATTATCCGCATGAATAAAACTCAAACGAGCATGATCCAAAAGCTGATGTTTTTTCAATAAAGGGAGTAGTTGAGTCCGATCACCAACAATAATAAGTGATAATTCCGGGTATAACTGTAGTGATTTGGCAGCGGCTAAAAGGGAAATATGGGGGCCGAGATCGCCCCCCATGGCATCAAGCGCAATCGTAAGTTTACGCAAGGTAATCTTATAGTTCGATTACTTTTTTGCCCTTGTAAAAACCATCAGCAGTCATATGATGACGACGATGAGTTTCACCAGAAGTAGCATCAACAGTAAGCTGAGCTGGAGCAGTTAGTGCATCATGTGAACGACGCATGCCGCGTTTTGAACGAGTTTTACGACTTTTTTGTACAGCCATGTTAAAAATTCCTGCTAGTTACTTGTGCTTTAGTTTGGCTAGAGCATCAAATGGGTTGGGACGCTGTTCTTCTTCATCAATTTCACCAAAGGAAATTTCGTACTCACTTTGTTGACAATCTTCAATTGCATGTTTTGCAATCTGCGGAAGTGTCAATATCAGTTCGTCTTCAACAACCTGATGAAGATTTACCTCTCCATTTTCATCATAGTAAATGGGTTCATAGGCGTCTGGTAATTTATTTTCCTGCTCTTGGTTATGAACAGGACAATACGTAAATTCAGCTTCACACTGATAAAGCATAGGCTCATTGCACCGTTGACAAATAAGCTCTACTGCAACATTTGCTTTACCATGAAATATTCTCAGCTTTTGCCGATCTATATCGAATGAAAAAACAGTGTTGATATCAGACTGAATGCTGATTGTTGACTCTGCTAACCTACTCAAAAGCTCTTTTGGAATTAGGGCTTCTAGCTCCAATCGCTTTTGCGCAGCGCGAACAGGATCAACGCTAATCGGTAATTTAACCTTTTGCATGGGCGCGAATAATATAGATAGCTGTCAACATAGTCAAAGAAATAACGACTTTTTTATTAAATAAACGTTTTCTTATTTTTCCAAGCAGAAAACAGGGAGCCGTTAGCTGCTATATTCAAAAAAACGTTAAATAAAAAACCGACTTTTTTTATTAAGTTATCGCTTTATTATTTTTCAGACCATAAAATAAGGTAATTATTCAATAATCACAGAGCCAATTATGTCACAACAGCTTGTTTTAGCATCCACATCTCCTTTTCGAAAACAGCTATTAGAGAAGCTGCATCTACAGTTTTTTACCGAGAAACCAAACGTAGATGAAACGCCATTTAAAGATGAAACCGCTATTGAATTGGTCGAACGTTTAGCAATCACGAAAGCGCAGGCAATTTGTCCGTCATACGATAATGCGTTGATTATTGGCTCTGATCAGGTGTGTGTCAATAACGGTGAAATCCTTGGTAAACCAGGGGATTTTGAAAATGCATTTAAACAGCTAAAGGCCGCCAGTGGTAAAAGGATTACCTTTTATACAGGGTTAGCCTTAGTTAACAGCAAAACAGGCGCTATACACTCCTTAGTTGAACCCTATGTTGTTCACTTCCGTGAACTTTCTGAGCAAATGATCACTCATTATTTACACAAAGAGCAACCTTACAATTGCGCCGGAAGCTTTAAAAGTGAAGGTTACGGTATCAGTTTATTTGAGCAATTAGAGGGAAAAGATCCTAATAGTTTGATTGGGTTACCGTTAATCTCTTTGATTAAAATGCTGGAAGCAGAGAGTTTTCAGGTTATTTGATAGCGAAATCGTTCTCTTTAAATGGCGAGGGAGCATTATGCGAGCAAATAGTCTGCTCGCATTTTTATTCAACTACCCCATAGTCACCAGCTGCTCATGTAAGTTTGATACTTCATCTCTGAGCTGTGCGGCTTTTTCAAACTCTAAATCTTTAGCAAAAGCA
This sequence comes from Psychromonas sp., assembly GCA_013619145.1. Lineage (GTDB taxonomy): Bacteria > Pseudomonadota > Gammaproteobacteria > Enterobacterales > Psychromonadaceae > Psychromonas. Next base: position 9,003 of record JABXKR010000001.1, read on the forward strand.
AACATCTGCTTTTCCAATTTAGCTATCTGTTTAAGTATCTCTTGTTCGCTGGAAGCATGATAATTGGCTTTATATTCGGCGACCTTATCTTGTTTTAAATTGCCTTTTTTAAGGTTACGTTGACCGAGTTGCATCACATCACTAACTTGCTTGCTTAGCCCTTGCGGGATAATGCCATTTTCTTTATTGAATTGATCCTGCAAAATACGCCGATCTTCTGTCACTTTGATCGCCTTTTGCATCGAAGCTGTGATCCTGCCCGCATATAAAATCGCTTTACCTTTTAAATTACGCGCAGCGCGGCCCATGGTTTGAATAAGTGAACGCTCCGAGCGTAAAAAGCCCTCTTTATCGGCATCTAATATTGCCACTAGTGAGACTTCTGGAATATCCAAGCCCTCACGTAGTAAGTTGATGCCAATTAACACATCAAAGATACCCAAACGCAGATCGCGTATAATTTCGACACGTTCAACCGTATCCACATCGGAGTGTAAATAACGCACTTTAATGCCATGATCATTAAGGTAATCAGTGAGATCTTCCGCCATTCTTTTGGTTAAAGTTGTTACCAAAACACGTTCTTTAAGCGGAATGCGTAAATTAATTTCAGAAAGCAGATCGTCAACCTGCGTATTAACAGGTCGTACTTCTATTTCAGGATCCAGCAACCCCGTTGGACGAATCACCTGGCGGACAATTTCACCTTGTGATTTTTCAATTTCATAATCACTTGGTGTTGCTGATGTATAAATCGTTTGTGGCGCAAGTGCCTCAAACTCTGCAAATTTTAAAGGACGATTATCTAAAGCTGATGGCAAACGAAAACCATAATTCACCAGATTTTCTTTACGTGACCGATCCCCCTTATACATCGCGCCAATTTGCGGCACGGTCACGTGGCTTTCATCAATTATCAGCAGACCATTTTTAGGCAGATAATCAAACAGGGTAGGTGGTGCATCACCTTGCCCACGCCCAGAAAGATAACGCGAGTAGTTTTCAATACCCGAGCAATAGCCCAACTCATTCATCATCTCTATATCGTATAGGGTGCGCTGCGAAATACGTTGCTCTTCAATTAATTTATTTTCGGCTAGAAACTCTTTTTTTCGCTCATTAAGCTCTTCTTTAATAGCATCGACCGCTTTTAAAATTTGCTCTCGTGGCGTGACATAGTGGGTTTTTGGGTAGACAGTGACTCGGGTAAGTTTATCAAGCTGCTGACCCGTTAAGGGATCAAAAACAGAGATCTTTTCCACTTCATCGTCAAACAGCTCAATGCGCAGTGCTTCTTTTTCAGAATCGGCGGGAAATATATCAATCACTTCACCGCGCACCCTAAAAGTGCCCCGGCTCAGCTCGGTTTCATTACGGCTATATTGCAGATCCACCAAACGTTGCAGAATTTCCCGACTGGAAATTATCTCCCCGACCGTTAGGTGTAACATCATCTTTAAATAGGCATCAGGATCACCTAAGCCGTATATAGCAGACACAGATGCCACTAATACTACATCTTCACGCTCCAGTAGTGCTTTGGTAGCTGACAGACGCATCTGTTCAATATGCGCATTCACTGCGGCATCTTTTTCTATAAACGAATCGGAACTTGGCACATACGCTTCCGGCTGATAATAATCATAATAGGAAACAAAGTATTCAACGGCATTATTAGGAAAAAATTCTTTCATTTCACCATACAGTTGTGCGGCTAATGTTTTATTGGGCGCAAGAATGAGTGTAGGACGGTTTAACTGAGCAATAGTATTTGCCAGGGTGAAGGTTTTACCAGAGCCGGTGACCCCCAACAAAGTTTGAAAAGCCAGCCCGGATTCAATACCATCAACTAATTTTTCAATAGCTTGCGGTTGATCGCCCGCAGGTAAAAATGGCGATGATAATTGAAACTGTTTTTTCATAATAACCTCAATACTTACACCCATTAGCAATCATTACGCAAAAATCAGCAAGTCGGGAGGTGAGCAGATTCTAGGCATGAAGTTGAATATCTAACGGGTAAAATCGACAATAATTTTGTTTATAGCTGGCAGTTTAACACTAAAGATCTTATAGCCACGACCATTTACTTTGCCCTGTTTCTTTCCACAAAAAGAAATCAGCTGGAAATAGAGGTTTAATATGAATATTTACATCAGTAGCGCCTTTTAACAACTTAACAAGTGAATAACAGGCCCTTTTTTCTACTTTCATTCTCGGATGTAATAAGATCAAACAAGGTTTTATAATGCTCATAAGAATCTTTTATTAAAAACAGCGTTTATCTGACGTTTATAAAACGAACAATAAAAACCTCACTTATTTTTCAATTGTCAATTAATTTATTGAAATTTAAATTTAAATAATTCACAGAAAATAGTTGACTTCCAAATAAATAAATATTCAAAAAAAATAATCAAATAAAACCTAAACAAACACTCTTGACATTGCTAACACACTGTTTTTAATGGTGTTTGTGTTTTGCTTATTTTTACAACAATATGAAACAAACTAAGTGATAATCAGG
>JABXKR010000004.1 GCA_013619145.1 Psychromonas sp.
TTTTAATCCGTAATGAAACAAGCCTGCTTAGCTGGTTAGATAAAGAGCTTGTTGAATTAGGGGATAGTCGTTTAATTGAACGCCGTATACGTTATGCGATTAAATTAGATAACTGGGTAGATATTGAATATTGGTTAACACAGCTGGCATTGCCGCAACAACAAGATAGCAAATGGTTATATTGGCAGGCACGCGTACTGGAAAATATGCAGCAACCTGCCCAGGCAAATAAGTTGTATCAACAAATAGCCATGAAGCGCACTTATTATGGTTTTTTAGCCGCACAAAAATTAGGTTTGGATTATCAATTTAATGCACAAATAGTAACTGATAAGTTACAAAATTTAGAGGCTTTGCAGTCACGACTTGCACATATTGAAGAGTTACATTTTAATAAGCATATGCAATTACTCAAGCGTGAATGGGAAGCCTTACTTAGTCATCAAGGCTATAATTTACAACAACAATTAGGGTTTTATGCATTCCAGAAAGGCTGGGCTCATCTTTCTGTGCTTGCAAGTATCCGCTCTAAAAGTTGGGATGCCTTGAATATTCGTTTTCCTGAAGTTAAACCGGAACTGTTTTCATCTAATGCCAATAAATATCAACTCGATTCTACCTATATTTACGCCATTACGCGGCAAGAAAGTTCTTTTGATGAATTTGCTTATTCACCTGTAGGTGCGCGTGGTTACATGCAACTGATGCCGCAAACTGCAATCGAGACTGCACGAAAAATAGGTCTGAAAGATTATAAGCAAAGAACGCAATTAACTCAGGGAGATATCAATGTGCAGTTAGGCACAGCCTACTTTGATATCTTACTTAAACGTTACAAAGGTAATAGAATTCTGGCAACTGCAGCATATAATGCGGGTCCCCATCGCGTTGATCGCTGGCAAGGCAGTGAAAAAGGAAGGGCTGAGCAAGGTTTAACGATGGATAGTTGGATTGAAACAATTCCTTATAAAGAAACGCGACGTTATGTCAAAAATGTTTTGGCGTATAACGTTATTTACCAGCATATTTTAGATAAGCCACTTGAGTTTCTTACCTCTAAAGAGCTTAATGCGCGTTTTTAATCAGTAGACTTTTCAAGTAAGCCTTGAGTGAAAAGTTAAGTTTTACCAACATTGGTCATTATTGGTGCTGCCATCGCTACTATGGTTGCTGTTTTGATCGATAAACAGTGTTTGACATGCAGTTTCATCGTTCGCTTGTGTTGTGCCACTTTTAGCGACCGCTTTCATCGAATAGGTTGTTGCTGCAGCTGAAACGACTGAAAATGTATAATAATCATGGCTTGCCGGCAGTCCGAGATCGGCTTCCACATCTGAGTAAGCGGGATTTAAGATATGCAGACTTGATTGTTTTAACTGCGCCTTTATTAATTCCGCTTTGGCATCACCACGACGCGCTTTAATCATATGTGACTGGTAGGATGGATAAGCGATACTGCCCAGTATGGCAATAATTGCGATAACAATTAATAGTTCAATTAACGTAAAACCCTGCGCTTTTCTCATAAACTGACCTCATATTCCTTTCGCTAAATTATTTAATTAACTGAGAGTACTTTGAATAGTGTAGATCTTTAATAACAAAGCAGCATAGTTTGTTAATCGTTAATTTATTTTTTAGACTAAACTTGAGCGTATAGATAGTGCCGATAAAAGTAAGGAGTGGTTATGAAACGTCAGTCTATATCCTTAAAAGGCTTTACTTTGATGGAGTTACTTGTGGCTGTTTCTGTTGTTTCCATTTTGCTGGCGATAGGTATTCCTTCATATAAAATGTTATTTGATCGTGATCGCTTGAAAGGGGCTGCCACTTCACTTTATTTTATGCTTAATTTATCTAAGACTGAATCGATCAAACGCAATAGCGATATATTTCTAAATATTACTGCGGGGCAGAATTGGTGTGTGGGTTCAAATGAGGGAGATGCAGTATGTGATTGCAATACCAAGGGGAGTTGTGATGCTTCGGTTAGTCACAATGAATATAAAAATCTAACACTGGTATCGAATTACAGCACCCCTTATTATGACCGTGTTCGCGGCGCATTTAATGAACCTAATAACTTATTTAAATTACAGTCAGAAGGTGGCGGAGAAGTGCAGCTGAATGTGAACGTTCTTGGTTTCGTGCGTATGTGTGGTGTTGATGGCGTGTTAGGATTAAGCGCCTGTTGATTATTCAAATAACTGTTTTATTACATTCAATGTATTATTGATTTTTTTACTATTGGTAGGGGTAATAAAGATTGTATCATCACCAGCAATTGTACCTAAAATACCTTCTGCTTTACCTATTGAATCTAACAAACGGGCTATCAATTGTGCCGCGCCTGGACTGGTGCGAATAACAATCAGGCTATCATTGTGATCAATATCTAGGACGAGATTTTTTAATGGACTTGTCGTGGTTGGGATGCCAAGCTCTGCAGGCAGACAGTAAACCATCTCTCTTTTGGCATTTCTGGTACGCACTGCTCCCGACTTGCTTAACATTCGAGAAACTTTTGACTGGTTAATATTATGAAAACCAGCTTGTTGTAATGCTTCTACTATTTCACCCTGAGAGCTTAAGCGCTCTTTTTTTAATAAAGCTTTAAAGAAGTCCATTAGTTCAGTTGATTGTTTCATATATAATTCACTCTATTGAATCTCATTTTATTGGGGGGGCAATCATAGTTAATACTGGCTAATTATCAACAAATTAATCGTCAAAATAAGTGCATAATTATGCGTTTTATGAATTATATATTGAAATTAGATAGTCATTAAATTTTAGGGTTGTTATAGTAGCGATTATTCACCCCAGATAACTAAAACTTAGATGCAACAAAATCCTCTGTTGTTGATGAGTTGGATATTATAAATTATGTTTTTTCCCCGCTTCTTTTTATTTTCTCTGTTATTATTTTCTTCATTCTCTTCATTCTCTTCATTGGCTGCCTCTCCCGTATCGGAAGAAAATATAAAGGTTAGTTTTGCTACAGAAGCAAATTATTACCCTTTCGAATATTTCAATGATAAAAAGCAGATCCAAGGATTTGATATTGATATTGCTAATGCTATTTGTAATGTCGCAAATTTGACTTGCAGCTTTCATTATCAAAGTTTTGACAGCCTGCTATCTTCCTTACAATTTGGCCGTTTCGATGCAGTGATCTCCTCTCTTGATATCACCAATGAACGCTTAAAAAAAGTAGATTTTTCCAATAGTTATTATAGAGAACCCCCTGTATTTGTGAGTAAGAACTCCTCAGAAAAAAAATTTTCTATTGCTGAAAAGTTTATTGGAGTGAAAGCACATTCATCGAATCAGGATTATTTAATTAAATATGCAAAAGAAAATAGCTTTATCATCTCTTATTTCTCTTCTTCTAAAGCATTTAGTGATTTAAAGGATGGTAAAATTGATACTGTTTTTGCAGATCAAGCTGTCGTTGTTGATTTTTTGCAAAAAGAAAAGAATCAAAAATATTTTTCTATTCAACGCACTGAAAAAATATTTTTACAGGAGTTCTCTAAAGGTTACGGTATTGCCGTTAAAAAAGGGAATCGTGAATTGCAAGAGCGCTTGAATCTAGGTATTAAGATTATTTTTGAAAATGGCACTTATCAAGAAATATATAATCGTTATTTTGAGTGATATATTTCCCCAAAAGTAAGCGTTACCTCTCTTAAATATTAGTAAGCTTATGATTTAACTTTACATCGCTCACAATCATTTAACATTTTCAACATGACTCGTTATTTTTCACTAGAATATATTCAACTTATTATATTAATAACTACGTTGTGGAGATTTTTATGAAAATTGCTGTTCTTGGTGCTGCTGGTGGTATAGGTCAAGCTCTTGCGTTACTGCTAAAACTAGATTTACCTGAAAATTCATCTTTATCACTTTATGATATTGCACCAGTTACACCTGGTGTCGCTAAAGATTTGAGTCATATCCCAACAAGTGTACATGTCGATGGCTATGCAGGTGAAGATCCAACTCCTGCTCTTGAAGGTGCAGATGTAGTCTTGATCTCTGCAGGTGTGGCACGTAAACCCGGTATGGATCGCTCTGATCTGTTTAATATCAATGCCGGTATTATCAAAAACTTAGTCGGTAAAGTTGCTGAAGTTGCACCTGAAGCATGTATCGGTATTATTACCAATCCGGTTAATACAACGGTCGCGATTGCATCAGAAGTACTTAAAAAGGCCGGTGTGTACAATAAAAACAAGCTTTTTGGTATTACCACGTTAGATGTTATTCGTGCAGAGGATTTTGTCGCGGAGAAAAAAGGTCTTCCAGAAGAGCATGTGCGTGTAAATGTTATTGGCGGGCATAGTGGTACGACTATCTTACCCGTACTTTCGCAGGTGCAAGGTGTTGAGTTTAGTGAGCAAGAGGTAATCGAGCTTACAGATCGCATCCAAAATGCAGGTACTGAAGTGGTCAATGCAAAAGCGGGTGGAGGCTCGGCAACACTTTCAATGGCGCGTGCAGCTTCTATTTTTGGTGTTGATCTTGTACGGGCGCTATTAGGTAAGCAAGGGATTATCCAAAATGCTTATGTCGATGGTGGTAATTCATGCTCTCCATTTTTTACTCAACCACTGCTATTAGGTAAAAAAGGTATTGAACGCGTTTTGCCATTTGGTGAATTAAGTCCTTTTGAAGAGCAGAAAAAGCAGGAGATGTTATCTGTATTACATGCAGATATTCAAAAAGGTATTGATTTTGTTAAAAATAATGACTAAAAATGCTGTTTGATTAACAGTTTTGAAAAGCCAGTTAATACTGGCTTTTTTTATACCTATACTTTAATTGTTATTAACGGGTTATAAAGAGATTAAAAATGAATGTTTGTGATGTGATGACTACGCGTGTGGCAACTGTTGAAATGGATGATAGATTAAAGGTTGTTAAAGAGATCCTTGATTGCGCCCCTTTCCGTCATTTATTAGTTATTGAAGATAATGAATTGCAAGGTGTAATTAGTGATCGTGATTTATTACGTTGCTTGAGTCCGTTTCTCGGCACTGATGCCGAATCTGTACATGATACAACAACCATTAATCAGCGTGCCCATCAAATAATGACGCGCTCACCTATTACCATTAAACCTGAACTTCCTATCCATGACGCATTAGTTTTAATGTTAGACAATAATATCGGCTGCTTACCCGTATTAGAGGCGGGAGAGATTAAAGGCATCTTTACATGGCATGATGGTGTACGTGCTTTGTTAGATTAGTTTCCTGCTGCTGATAATTGATATTATTAAATGAAATAATAAATTCCCTTTTAGTGTTTTAATTAAGTTAAAGATTTCTTTATAGTACTTACTCTTAAAATTAAGTTGAGTGCTAAGATGGATTACTTACCAATTTTTACCAAACTAGAAAACCGACCATGCCTTGTTGTTGGAGGTGGTGATGTTGCTTTACGTAAAGTACATCTATTACTTAAAGCTGGGGCGGATGTAACGGTTTGTGCACCTCAATTTCATTCCAGCCTATTACAAAAAGCAGAGGCTAAGCAATTAAAAACAGTTCAGCAGAGTTTCACTACTGAGATGCTAAAAGGCAAATGGTTAGTGATTGCAGCAACCAATCATCGAAGCGTAAATCAACAGGTTGCAGATGCTGCAAATGAATTACAGCTGTTAGTTAATGTAGTGGATGATCCTGAGCATTCTAGCTTTATTATGCCATCTATTGTGGATCGTTCACCGATAATTGTTGCAATTTCCAGTGGTGGTAAAGCGCCTGTTTTAGCACGTTTAATACGTGAACGTTTAGAAGCATTATTACCAATGCATTTAGGGCGTTTAGCCACTATCTCGGGCGAGTTTCGTCACCGCGTGAAAAAAGTTATTAAAGACGTTTCATTACGCAGACGTTATTGGGAAAAACTCTTTGGTAATGGACAATTAGCGAGCCTCCTGGAAAAAGGCCAGACAGATAAAGCCATTAAGTTAATGGAAAATAGTTTAACTGCAGATATAACATGTGGCGATGTTGCTTTAGTCGGTGCCGGTCCTGGCGATCCATCATTACTTACCCTGAAAGCACTGCAACTAATGCAGCAAGCTGATGTTGTCCTATATGACAGGTTAGTTTCTGCAGATATTTTGGATTTAGTGCGCAGAGATGCAGATTTGATTTCTGTTGGAAAACATGCCGGAAATCATGAGGTAACACAGTCCAGAACGAATGAAATGCTGGTGGAGTATGCGCGGCAAGGTAAAAAAGTCGTACGGTTAAAAGGTGGAGACTCCTTTATTTTTGGCCGAGGTGGTGAAGAGTTGGAAGAGCTTGTTGAAGCCGGTATTGCTTTTCAAGTTGTCCCGGGTATAACCGCGGCTTCAGGATGCAGTGCATATGCAGGGATTCCGCTTACCCATCGAGATTTTTCACAATCGGTAACCTTTGTTACAGGGCACCGTAAGGAAGGTGGTAAGGATCTTAACTGGGAAGCATTGTCTATTAGTAACCAAACGCTGGTTGTGTATATGGGCTTGCTGCAATCGGAAGAGATACAAACGCAATTGCTCCGTTTTGGTCGCTCGAAAGATACACCTATCGCATTGATTAATAAAGGTACTCGTTCAGATCAGCATGTGGTGCTCGGTAAACTTTCTGAATTAGTACAACTTGCTGGTGGCTTACAAGGCCCAACAATTATGATTATTGGAGAAGTGGTCAGTTTGGCAAACAAACTTGCATGGTTTAATCCAGAAAATAACCAAAAACTTTCGCGCGATCCATTTTTAGTTAACCTGACTTAGATATCGCTATTAACTAGCACACATAAAAAAGGCGAATAACCGTAATGGTTATTCGCCTTTTTTATGCATGGAGCTCCTCCCTGGCTTGAGCTGGGGATCTGACGATTATGAGTTTTACCCATCCCGGCTATTCTTGGTAATATTTATAGCCTAATTTCCCCTCAGTAATCCATAATTACATACCTGTATGGACGCCGTTGACTAATTTAAGTTCGCCGACGGCGCCAAGAAATAGGGTGTTTTGCTGAATGAGATTAGGGTTGTTACCGTTACTGGAATATGACGAATGTCGTTTGATGTGAGGAAGCCCTTTATTCATCATTCATCTCAATAAATGCTTTATTGTCGCCAGCCTGCACTATAATTAATATTAAATGTGTGGTTATTAGTTCGCTGTTATTTTTCATCCATTTTAGATTCTAAAATTTAAGGGGGATTCCTTATGTTGCGCAATGCTAATGGGCATATTGGTAGCCTAACTGAAGATACTTACGCTGTGATTTTAGCTGGTGGTCGTGGTAGTCGACTGTTCGAGTTAACGAAATGGCGTGCTAAACCCGCAGTCTATTTTGGAGGTAAATTCCGCATTATTGACTTTCCATTATCGAACTGTCTCAACTCAGGTATTCACCGTGTGGGTATTGCAACTCAATACAAATCACATTCACTAATCCGCCATATTAACCGAGGCTGGGGGCGTTTTAAGGTTGATTTATCAGAATTTGTTGAAATATTACCGGCATCGCAACGTCATAGTGAAGATTGGTATGTGGGAACTGCCGATGCTATATATCAAAATTTGGATATTATTCGTTCTGAGCGGCCTAAATATGTACTGATATTATCAGGCGATCATGTGTATCGCATGGATTACGGTCTTCTGATAGCAGAGCATGTTGCAAACAATGCAGATATGACCGTCTGTTGTCTCGAAGTGCCAACGGAAGAAGCGGCTGGTAGCTTTGGTGTTATGACGGTAAATACTGACAATAGAGTTATCGCATTTGATGAAAAACCAGCTTTACCTAGTGAAATACCAGGTAAAGCCGGGCTATGTTTAGCTTCAATGGGTAATTATCTTTTTAATACTGAATTTTTATTTGAACAACTAAAAAAAGATTGTGCTAATGAAGGCTCTAGTCGTGATTTTGGGCATGATATTATCCCATCAGTTATTCATGATCATAATGTCTTTGCCTTCTCTTTCAAAGATCCCAATAGTGCAAATCAGCCTTATTGGCGAGATGTAGGTACATTGGATTCTTTTTGGGAAGCAAATATGGAGCTTGTTGAGCCTAAACCGCAATTCGATTTATATGATAAATCCTGGCCTATGTGGACATATCAAGAGCAGCTACCACCGGCTAAATTTATTTTTGATAATGCTCAACGCCGAGGCACTGCACTTGATTCAACGGTTTCCGGCGGTTGTATCATTTCGGGTTCAACAATTCGTAAATCATTATTGTACTCAAATGTTCATACACACTCTTACAGCCTCATTGAGCAGTCGGTATTAATGCCTGGAAGTGATGTCGGTGAGCATTGTAAATTACTCCGTGTTATTGTCGATAGTAAGTGCCATATCCCCGCGGGGTTAACCATTGGTTATGATAGAGAGCAAGATATAGCAAATGGCTTCCGTGTTTCAGAGAAAGGAATTACGCTTGTCACTAGAGATATGCTTAAGGCTTTAGCTAAAGACGGGCTGAAATGATCTAATATAATTATATGCATTTTTTTAAGGCATGTAATAGTCAGACAGCTAGATCTCGGCAGATCAACTATTACGGGTAAAAACTAAATTAAGAGTAGCTTAGGCGACTCTTTTTTTAAGGCGATTTAAAAATACTTGTTACTGCCTCAGTGGTCCATCATCATTCCTCTATCTCAACCACAAATCCCAGGTAGCCTGCTGTTTGTTGACTTCGCCAATTCCCATCAGTTTGCTCCACAGACTTCCCTGCTAATCACTTCAGATTGTCCCGCTAAAATCTCTCTAACGGCAGAATTATCGATATGAATTGAATATTAGTCCGTGATTTACTGACGGAATCTGCTCGCTTTTATCTGTAGGTATAGATCTGTGCTGATTTTAAATAAGAATAGTGTGTTAGCAAATATATTTGCTGGAACCTTGCTTGGATTTAATATGTGAAAGTGACAAGGATAGATACCGGAAATAGACAGGCATAAAAAAAGCCGTAAAAGAAATTAATCTATTACGGCTTCTAGTATGTGGTGGCCCCTCCCAGACTTGAACTGGGGACCTGACGATTATGAGTCGTATGCTCTAACCAACTGAGCTAAGGGGCCAAATTTTTTACTCTGCCGAGCTTATGCTCTAACCAGCTAATCCAAGTTAAGGCTAAGGGCCAAATTTGAGTTGCGATTATATAAGCTTCGCTTTTTCCTGTCTAGCGTATGGAGAGCGTTTGCTTATTAATTCTACGCTGTTTATGGTATCAATTGATAATATTGGTCATTTATCACGATTTTAGAATAAAAATCCTGTATTTACGGGATTTTAATTGTGAGCGATGATTACTGCTTATTTATCAAGGAAGCTACGCAACAGTTCGCTTTAACTTGGGTTACAAAGTTTATTTAATGCTTTTCTTTAATTTGACGGATACGCTGATGCGTCACATCAAACTGTTTACCAACATTTTCAAGTGTAATATTGGTTATTTATCACGAATTTAAGATAAAAAAAATCCTGCATTAGCAGGATTTTTTTGTTAGTTAATCAAGACGGCTTATTCGTCAAGGAAACTGCGTAACTGTTCGCTTCGACTTGGATGACGAAGTTTACGTAATGCTTTAGCTTCAATTTGACGGATACGTTCACGTGTTACATCAAACTGCTTGCCAACTTCTTCAAGTGTATGATCGGTATTCATGTCGATACCGAAACGCATACGTAATACTTTTGCTTCTCGTGCTGTTAAACCTTCTAATACATCGTTAGTTGCATTTTTAAGGCTTTCACTCGTTGCACAATCAACAGGTAGTGCAATCGTGGTATCTTCAATGAAATCACCTAGATGTGAATCTTCATCATCACCAATCGGCGTTTCCATTGAGATTGGCTCTTTAGCAATTTTAAGCACTTTGCGGATTTTATCTTCCGGCATCATCATGCGTTCAGCTAATTCTTCCGGTTGAGGCTCGCGACCCATTTCCTGTAGCATTTGACGTGAGATACGATTAAGTTTGTTAATCGTTTCAATCATATGCACTGGGATACGAATTGTGCGTGCCTGGTCTGCAATTGAGCGAGTGATTGCTTGACGGATCCACCATGTCGCATACGTTGAGAATTTGTAACCACGGCGGTATTCGAATTTATCAACCGCTTTCATCAGACCAATATTACCTTCTTGGATTAAATCTAAGAACTGTAAACCACGGTTAGTATATTTTTTAGCAATAGAGATAACTAGGCGCAAGTTCGCTTCTACCATCTCTTTTTTAGCGCGGCGAGCTTTCGCTTCACCAATACTCATGTTGCGTGAAATTTCTTTTAAATTCGCAATGGTAAGTGCACTTTGCTCTTCAACCGCAACCATTTTTCTGATGCAGCGTAATAAGTCGTCTTCGAACTCTTTGATACGCTCAGCGTAATCTGTGCCGCTTGCAAGGATTGCTTCTAACCATGCTTTATTGGTTTCATTCCCTTTAAACATGTGAATAAATGCTTTCTTAGGCATTTTATTTTGTTCAACACAGATTTTTAAAACTAAACGTTCCTGCACACGAACCGAGTTCATTGAATGGCGGATTGCCTTAACCATGCGATCAAACTGTTTTGGGATCAGTTTAAACTGCTGGAAAAACTCAGCTTGTTCATTAATTGCTTTACGCGTATCTGCATGAGCTCGACCATTTTTTGCAATTGAATCTTCGACAACTTGATTTAGTTTACGAAGTTCAGTAAATTTTTCAGCTGCTTCTTCCGGACAAGGGCCTTTTGGTCCTTCTTCCTCCTCGTCTTCATCTTCGTCAGACTTATCTTCGTCTTTTAATTGTGCATCTGTTAATTCTGAGCCAATATGCGTTGCGCTGACTGCTTGTGTCATATCATCATTTGGATCAACAAAACCACTGATTAAATCAGTTAATTTCATCTCCTCAGCTTCGTAGCTGTCCCAATTATCAAGCAAGCCAGTAATCGTTGCCGGATATTCAGAAACTGAATTCTGTACTTCTTTAATACCTTCTTCGATACGTTTGGCGATTACAATTTCGCCTTCACGGGTAAGAAGCTCAACCGTGCCCATTTCGCGCATATACATGCGCACAGGATCAGTTGTACGGCCAATTTCAGACTCAACAGTTGCTAATACTTGAGCGGCAGCTTCTACAGCATCTTCATCTGGAGTATCGCTGTCATCACCACCTAGCATCATTTCGTCTGCATCAGGAGCGGTTTCTACAACACGAATTCCCATATCGCCGATCATTTGTACAATATCTTCAATCTGTTCAGATTCAACAATATCTTGTGGCAGATGGTCGTTAACTTCTGCGTAGGTTAAAAAACCCTTTTCTTTACCTTTGATAATAAGCTCTTTGAGCTGTGACTGAGGTGTTTGAGCCATAGATACCGTCCAAAATAGAGAGATACAATTGAAAAAAATACAAGCGCTGGATTATACGCTTATATTGTAAATTTTTCCAGTTTCATTAATGTTGTTTTTGTTCGACAAGCAG
>JABXKR010000006.1 GCA_013619145.1 Psychromonas sp.
TTTGTGGCTTAGATGACTCAGCCACTTCAAGTTGTAGTGGCCAAGTCAAACTGGTCACGGGTTTGTAGGTTCGTAAGGCGTATATTGGGACGTTTGCGAGTTAGCTTCCTAGGGCGGAAGGGGAGGGCATAAACCGCCTTACATTCCTGATATGGCTATAAAAAATGACCCGTTTTACTTAATCACTTAATGTCTATCTTTCCTAATTATTTTCTGGGACTATTAAATTACCCAATAACCATAAAAACTATATTTGTATAGGCTATATTTAGATAGATACTCTGTCTGAATCAAGCCGATAAAGCGTATTGGACTGAATACAAATCCGTGGTCAAATTAACTGTTTGTTCAACCTTTTTTGTGCAGGAGGGTAAATACTGATGAAATACTCTGCGTACCTTTCTCAACTCAAGCACAGCTTTGGGCTTCGCCAGGTGCCTGTTTGGTTTGGCTCTTCTGAATCCATTTCACAGGAGTTTCAGACCATAGGTAAGAAACTAAAATTATTGCGGATTTTCCCCAATCCTTATCCGTTCTATGACTGGATCATGGGGTTTTATGAACGCGTCTCGAATCGTTCGGCACTGCACGGCACCATGCTAAAACGTTCACAAAAAATAATCGATGTTGGCGCAGGAACTGGCTATCTGCTCAGTAGGCTGGAAAAAGCCACTAACTCAGAGCAAGAGATCTTCGCTGTCGATTTATCTCAACAGATGTTGGACAATTGCAAAGGTTACCTATCAAAGCACTCCCAACTAACACCACGAATTCATTTTGAGCGGGCAGATTGTCGGAAACTCCCCTGGAACGACAACTCCTTCGACCTGTACGTCTCAAGTTATCTTTTTGATCTACTGCCTGAGAAGGAACTTAGACAAGCCCTCAGAGAGATGGAACGGGTACTTCTGCCTGATGGTTACGCCATACTGGTCACGATGACAACCGAACTTGAGGATCTACCTCGATTGAGTCAATACTTTTATCGCCTGATGAATGAACTTTACTGTATTGGCTACCACAAAGGCCGTTGGAACCCTATCTGGCGATTTTTCTGTGCCGGATATGCTCCGCACTGTCGTCCTATCGCCCTAGGACAGTACTTGGAGGGACTAGATAATATAGCAATGGCATACACTAAGGTTAGCCGTGTCTCACTGTTTCCAGTTCGGATCTACTATGTCCGCAAAACTCATCCATAAAATTGAACTCTGGGCGAAGTTGCTGACAGCGGCTTTTAGAAGCCACTCGAATCAGCAGTTCTATGACCACATATCAGATAGCTATGATGATATATTCGTGGAGCACAAGCAGCACGCTGTAAAAATTGCCCAACTGCTGGTGCGCGAGTTTGCCGGACAAGAATCCACCACGCAAATCCTTGATCTTGGCTGTGGTACAGGGTTACTCAGTAACATACTGTCTACTAGGGGATTCAACGTAGTAGGTATAGATTTCTCGCAGAAGTCTCTGGTTCTGTTGCATCAGCGTTATCCTGATATTGTCGTATTAAATGCAGATGTCGCAAACCTTCCAATCAGAAAAGCTTGCTGTCATGCCGTCGTCTCTTTGGGGGCTTGGCGCCACTTTACCGACACACAAAAGGCAATGGATGAGCTGGTTAAAACACTAACAAAGCATGGAGTACTTATCATAGGATATTTCCCCCCCTCCTATGCCGGAACAATTCATCAGGGGCGGAGGCCTTGGGCAAAATTCACGGGGCAGTTCTATCAGTGGGTACTCAGAAAGCTGGGTTATATAGACAATGTCAGCCCAGACCTGGAATCTCATACAATCTATTTGGCTAAAAGATATTTTGAATCAGTGGATAGTGTAAGGTCTGGTTCGCATTGGCGTCTTATCGTGGCGCGCAACCTGCGCAAATGTCCACATCGTGACTGAAGACTAGGAGCACATGTGTATGAACCGTCGTCTCTTATGTATTGGCTTCATCTGCTTGATAACAATTGTTGTCATTGCACTTTGTGTGCTTCGCTTTGTTATTTTAAAGGGTGTAGACAGCAAAAACAACGCTGTCCTGAATAGGATCCCCTATTCTGTGTCTGCTGAAACCTGGGACTTCCACCGCCAAGCTTTCGTTGCCGACCTGCATGCCGATCCGCTTCTATGGGGAAGAGACCTTAGGATAAGAAACAGATTTGGACATATTGATATACCTCGCCTGACTGAGGGCGGTATAGATCTGCAGATATTTGGGGTTGTTACCCATGTTCCCAGAGTTCGCAACTATAACTCTACCAGTAATGAGTCGGATATATTGCCTCTTCTGTTTGTCAGCTCATGGCGATCCCCAGTTACTTGGTTTAGTCCGAAGCAGCGAGCTTTAGCCCAAGCAGCGGAACTTAAGGCTCTGGCAAAACAATCAGAACTGACGTTGGTGCTGACGCAGCAAGATCTGACTGCAGAAGCAGTTAAAGGCCTGCTTTCACTGGAAGGTATGCACGCATTGCAGGGTGGTAGCGATGCCCTGGAAGAGTTTTATCTGGCCGGATACAGAATGATGGGGTTAACGCATTTTTTTGACTCTCATGTTGCCGGCTCCGCTCATGGGGTGAATAAAGGGGGCCTGACAGAACTGGGCCAAACTCTGGTACCACAGATGGAGTCTCTTGGTATTACCATAGATTTGGCTCATGCATCCCCTGCAGCCTTTAGAGAAACACTCAAACTGGCAACAAAACCGGTTGTTGTGTCTCACGGGGGGATACAGGGTACTTGCCCAGGGAATCGTAATCTCACCGATCAGCAAATTCGTTCCATTGCCAAGAACAATGGCGTTATTGGCATCGGTTACTGGAAAAGCGCAGTCTGCGATCCCAGTGTAAAAGGAATTGTTAAGGCCATCCTCTATACCATTGAGGTAGCAGGGATTGATCACGTGGGGCTTGGTTCCGATTTTGATGGTAATGTAACAACGCCATTTGATACAAGCGGTGTTCCCTTGCTTACCGAGGCGATGCTTGCTCAAGGGTTATCGCATGATGATGTTAGCAAAGTGTTGGGCGGAAATGTTCTTAGGGTCCTAAAATCAAACCTGCCTGAATAATCTGCATATCGCCTTTTTATTTTATTCCTAGCATGACAAGCTTGAACTGGTAAGTGCTAACCTGGCACATAGGAAACAGCCTGTCCACCGATGCCTCCCTCCTCAAACCAACAAACTTGCCAAAATTAAAGTGTCCAGTTCAATTAGACCAGAATAGACTGAAGTGGCTAAATATATTTGGATACTAATTTATAGCTTTCTAAGGCGCAAAGGGGCACAAAGCGAGATAGATTATTTACTCTAATGTCGTGCTTTAATTTGATTTATCTGGCTTGCTTTCGGGAATTAAAGAGCGGTTTTTTTGATAATGGTCAAACTGTTCTCGGAGATCATGTCTCGCCACAGGCCCCTGAAGTACGGTGGCGCAGTCAAGGTAATTGCCAGTATTGAAGATGCAGTTGTTATCGAGAAGATCCTCTTTCACCTTAATGAAAAAAAGTCAGTAGTAGCACCGGAGTTTTACCTGAAAATAGGGCTCCGCCACAACTCAGCTTGTTTGATGGCTAATAAACGAAATGCCTTTGCATGAAACGATCGGCAGAATCAACGCTGGACTGCCCCTGCCAATCGGGTAGAAACAGACATAAAACAGGGATATTTACGAAGGAGAATAACAAATTCTAATAAGGTTTTGTCGCAATCGGAGCATGATGAGATAAAACATCCTGTTCAAATCAACATTTTTTGGGCAAAGGGCTTTTATTCTTCCTATATTCAAGCATATACCGTCATCCCTGCAGTGACATAATACGATCGTCATTCCCGAGGTCATTTATCGGGAATCTCCTAGCAAAGACTACCAACCAAGATTCCGACTATAAACACTACCGGAGTGACATAAAATCAATGTTATTGTTCTATCAAAGGCTGATTTCTAAGATAAAAAACCCCATGCACCACACCTTTATATTTAGGGCTGTTAATATCACTGAGGGACACTGAGATTCGTGACCCATTGCCTATCATCACCGCATCCCCTGTCGCCTTAATAGAAACGCCCGCCATATCCAAACGGCTGCCATTGATTAACATTGTGTTATGCCCAGATATATCAGCATTGGTGATGGTGACAACCGATTCATCAAACTCTAACCGATTGTCTTTATTGGCAAAACTTAGATTTTCAATATCCACTACAGAGCCTTTAATTAACAAACGATCTGTACTGATGTTTATCAATCGAATATTGTCACAGCCTTTCACTACAATTTCATCATAATGGCCGGAATAGGTTTTATCACTTTGCCCCCGACAGGTTAAAATACCTTGGCTTTGCCCGGTACTTGGTAGACTGTTTTTATCTGTGATAGGCTCGTTGAGTGCGGTTTCTAAGGTACTCATAAACTCAGCATGATGGCTTTTCATCGGCACATGCCCAGCCCCTTTAATCACCTGTAAACGTGCATTGCTCATTTGCTTATTAAGCACTTTACCTGTGCGAAGTGGTGCGACGTTATCTTTATCACCCCAAATAATATTAACCGGTACAGCAACCTGATTAACCGCTTGACTAAAGTCTTCTTCAACTAAACTTAACGCGGCATTCATATTGCTTGAGTCGGACACTAACCAATCCCATGCATAGTCATTATCTTGTAAAAAGTTAGTTATCGAAGTGCTTTTGGTACCGGCTTCTACCATTGATGAGTTAAATTCATTTAACCCTTCAATTTGCTGTTGCACAAACGCAGGTAAATCATCACCAAACTCAAAGGCTGCAATGTGTTTAATAAATGCTGACTTTTCTAATAGTCCGGCTGCATCCACCAAAATCAGCTGTTTAACTAACTCTGCATACAGTTCGGTATAACGTAAAGCGACCGCGCCGCCCATGGAGTGACCAATGATAATCGCCTTTTCATTGCTATATTGCTTGCTAATTGTAGCAATGACACGGGCATAATTAGTCGGCAGAAAGCGTCCCTTTGCAGCAGCGGAAAGGCCAAAACCTGGTAGGTCGATGGCTATCACATGGTAGTTTTTTTCAAGAGTAGGAATAACACTAAACCAATCTTTCATACCTAATTGGCCAAGCCCATGAATCAAAATGACAGGCGGGTTATGCTTGTTACCTGCTTCTAACACGGCAACTTTGCTATTAAATACTGGCTCATCAAAATAGGATAATTGCCAATGCTCAGCAAGCAGCAATTCAACTTGCTCAGGTTCAGCGGCTGCTTGTATTTGCTGCTCTTGTTGTTGACTAGAACAAGCTGATATCAGCAATAACAACATGCATATTGGTAATCTTCTTAGCATCCTTTCACCCTTAACAAAGCAACTCGTAGCAACATAAAAACATAATAATTCACAGTAAGGTACAACCCCAAGAACACCTAGCACTCGTTACCGACTAGATAGTTATTCAAGTAACTGATCACAAAAAGAATTGATTGAGTTGCTTGAAGGCAATATATCACTCATCCATTAGGCTTGCATGGGCAGCGGCTAATCGGGCTATTAAAAGGTGGAAAAGCTTGATGCAGTGCCATTCGGATCGTGTCTTACCTTTTGCCTTTCAAATAAATATTCATTTCTAATTCGTTTTGGGGGCGTTTGTGAATTAGTTTTCTAAGGCGGAAAGGGGCACATTGCGCCTTAAGATATTTCCTAAGAATAATAAACATAGGTTCGTGTTTTATGAAGAAGTCTAACAAATTGCTGCACTCTGACTCGATACAGTTTTCGTGGTTTTTGCTAAAAAACAAAAGGTATGGATGTCCTGCCTTTAACTGATTAGGGAAGGAACACATCTCCTCCTTTTTAGAGGGAATGTGTTCCTTAAGTCAAAAAAAGATTAACTCCCAGCTACAGGTTGCTCACACTCTTTACAGATTACAGCCGCAGGTTGCTCAGCCTTAGACATCGGTTCGTCATCTAATTCAAACTCTTCTGCATCTGTATAAGGTTCAGTTCTTCTGCCTGTTTGCGCTATAACCGCACCGACAGCAAGACCAGATACAATGGCGATAATGCAAGTAATTAAGATCCCCATGATTTGAGTGCTGGCATTGATACCACCCACTGTAACTATGGCAACCAATCCGCCAAACAGACCCGGTAATCCGTGCAGGTGAAGTACGCCACAGGTGTCAATTTTCTTGATGGCTCCTTGGAACTTATCTTGAATAACCGCAAAACCAAAGGTGGATAGAGCGCCAGCCAAAATACCAATAGCAAAAGCATAGTGTGCAGGTACTTTGTCACAAGTGGCTCCAATGGCAACCCCTCCGGCTAAAGCTGCATTAGCGATATCGGCTGGGGATATTTTTCCTCTCAATTTCACCGAGGCAAAGTAAGTGGCTAGTGTAGAGCCGCACAGAGCAATAATAACATTGACAATGGTCATGGGAATGTCGGCTGGAGCGACAAGTGCAGCGCAAAACGATGGCCAGAATACCCATAACACCATACTGCCGAGCAAAGAAAAACGATCGCTGGTGGCATCTGCTTCAATCGGTGTATTATACTCTTTCAGCGTCGTCATCGCATAAGCCACACCGATACCAAACAGGGCACCAAACGCATGGATAACAATGGAGCCGCCTGTATCGACCATGCTACCTTTTGCGATTAAGTTAAGGCCTCCATCGAGTAATATCCATTCATTGAATGCGTAACATGGGATAAAAAGTGCACCTAATAATAGGTATTGCGACATTTTAACTCTACCCAATACGGCGCCTGCACAGATAAGTAAACTGGCGGCTGCAAATTCAGCAAGGATCAAACGGTCGATTACCGAATCGGCCTCCCCCCAAATCCCCAAGCTATCTTTAAGAAAGTAGAGCGGTATTGAGATGCTTACCAGCAAAAAGGTGGCCGTAATTGCAGAACGACCATACTTTTTCACAAATACCATCAAAAAACCGAAGCCCACTAGCAGCATCGCCATAATATGGATCGCGCGGTAATATTTCTGAACTTCTATAACTGAAGCTAAGTCGTTGCTTGTGAAATTTTCACCTGCGTAAGAGATCCCCGTCATTGCGACAATGGCAATAATGGGTGTAAATATATATTTTAAAAAGTACATTGAAGGATCCTTCCTCAAAAAAAAATGATTTTACGGATCATCACAACTTTAAAATTGATCTTGCACAACTATGGTACGGTTGAGAGCCCCATAATTGTGCGAAAGAGGGGGCTGTTACTTTTTATCGGTTATTTCGTACTTAATTAGGGTGGCAGATGGGGCTGCGTGCATCATTTTGGGGTGTTTGTAAATGGCGGGCCACTAATAAGCACCCGGTGCGCCGAGATAAATCGGCAGAAGATTGAAGGTGAAAGTCCTTTCTCTGGTAAGACCTAGCAAGTTGCCAGAGCCCCGAATTATGGGCGATTGTCAGTAATGGCAATGGTTAAGCGTTGACAGGAAGATATAGGCTCAGTATCGGTTAGTAGCGCACGTACGGATTGTGCAGGAGGGGGGGCAAGTGACAGGAAACTGTGGCGAGTCAACCCGTTGGTAGAACATTGGGGCCTGGTCTTTAATTTTGAATTTTCTGAAAATAGATAAAAGCCACAGGCTCAAGATTAAAGACCTGATTCGAGTAGCACACATATTTGTAGATTTCTAAGTCGCTTCGGGGCACAAAGCGCCTTAGTTTTTTCTTCTCTATTATCAACTTTAACAGTCAATATTGATTTATAGCCCTTGCTTTTTTGTCATGTTCAAGATTAATTTTTAGTTGCTCGAGGTATTATATTTCCTTTAATTTAATGATTAAAAGAATATAAGGTATGATCCTGCCTTTTCTTTTGTCTGGAAACATAATGACTGCTGATTTTATTGGTATTGATTTTGGTACAAGTAATTGTGCCGTCGCAGCTTGGCTTAATAACAAACCAACACTGATTGTTGTAGATCAGAATAGTGAGAACCCGTTTAAAATCCGCTCTGCAATCTATTTGACGCATAATGAATCGGGCTCAGTGAGTAATAATGCAAAAGCTAATGAACAAACCTTAAATGAGATGTTAAATTCTGGTGAGATCTTGTTTGGTGAACAAGGTTTTAACGCCTTTTTATTAACGCCAGATGAAGGGCGATATGTTAATAGCCCAAAGAATTTTCTTGGCGCTAAAATTCCAAAACGTTTATTAGATAACTTTGAAACATTGGTCATTCGCTTTCTATCTTATCTTAAGCAGTGTGCTGAAAAACAGTTAAATACCTCCATTAACAAAGCAGTGATTGCACGCCCGGTTAACTACCACTCCACCATGGGAGAGTTAGGAAACCAACAAGCTGAAGCTCTAATGTTACGCGCAGCAACCAAAGCGGGTTTTGCACAGGTTGAATTTATTCATGAGCCCCTTGCTGCAGCTTATCACTTTGAACAACAAATTAAAAAACCAACTAAAGCGATGGTAGTTGATTTAGGAGGTGGTACCTCTGATGTTACTTTTTGTTTATTAAGTGAAGAGAAAGCGAATAAACTTGAGCGGGATGCTGATATTTATTCCACGAAGGGAATCCGCCAAGGTGGCATTGTGAGTGACAAAGATTTAGCACGTGGCATCGTTTCACCTCTGTTTGGTCGAGGAGGTCGCACAGCAGATGGCCGTGCAATTCCAAATATGTTGTACTTTGGCGTTTATGCAATCGACAATATGCCAGAAATGAGTGATTTTTATTCCCCAGCTCGTGCTAAATCTATCACTGAATATATCTTTGAAAGTGAAGATCCATTACCACTTATGCGTTTACTGCATGTACAAAAGCAAAGGCTTACTCATCAATTGATGCATGCCATTGAACTTGCAAAGATCAATTTAAGTGACCAACAACAAACAGATCTGCCGTTAACTTTTATAGAAAAATCATTAGGTGTGGCAATCAAACGTGATCAGGTTGCTGAGACCATGACAAACTGGTTAGAAAAGATGTTTGTAATGATTGACTGCGCAGTTGATGAGGCAAAGCAGCAACCAGAAATTATCTATTTAACTGGCGGCATGGGGTTATCACCACTGGTGCAACAAGCTCTTAAAGCTCGTTATCCGGAGGTGAAAATCACTGTTGCCGATGCCTTTAGCTCAGTAGTTTTGGGAGCGTTATTAAAAGCTAAACGTCTATTTTCTTAAACTTATAACCCTAATTTTCCAGTAGCCGCTTGGACCAAGAGCAAGTGGCGCGTGGATTTAAACTTTTTTGCCTGTTACAGGATGAGTAAATGCCAAATATTGTGCATGTAATCATAAGCGGTGGCTAGCAAACTCTTTTCTAAACATACGACTATGTTTTATCTCTCTTCCCAAGGTTGGATTGACTGATTACTCTTCCACTTCATAGGTGTTGTTGCCTGTTCTTTTGCGTAATCGATACTCAATCGTTTTTTCACAGAGCTACCGCGATATTCGCTAAACTCACCGTGGAGATATTTATAAAATAATCCGGGGCCATCACCTTTTGTTGCTTTCCAAATGTTCTTGCCCACAGGATACTTTTCAACATCCCCCTTTTTGTTATAGCTACTATCGCGTATATGGTAAACGGTATCCGATAGACGTTTTAGTTGATTTGGCTCGATTAAATATTCAACTTCGCGATAAGCAATACGCATTCCTCTGAACCATATATATTCTTGCGTATAGAGTTTATCTCCGCTCTTTTTCCAAGCGCCAGATTTTATTGAGCCATTTTCTTGTTGATTGTTATTAGGGTTAAGGCGCCATAACAACCTTAAAAAATAACCATCTGGATAGAAATAGAGTTCGTTATAGAGCTGGTATCCACCTCTTAACACTTCAGGGAGTGTATTTAACTCTTGTTTTGTCTGTTTCCATTGATACCCGCCATCAGTAATTGAGTTATCTGTATTAGATACCACCTTATTTTTTGAGGGCTGGTTTGATTTTTGGTTTGTTGTGCTGCTGGCAGCCGTTTTCGGTTTGTTCACAACCGTTGCTGCTGGAGTGGCTAATACTGCTACTGTTGGTGCGGTTGTTTTGATGGCTTTCGTTGCAGTTACTGGCTTAGCAGTTATTTGTTGATCTTTTACTTGAGGTTCAGCAGTTTTTTGAACCTTTGTATTTACCTGTGTTTCTGTTAATTGCTGTTTAGGTTTATCGAGAGCGGACTGATTTTTGACTATAGATCCATCTTCTGGTTTTTTATTAGGGCTAGTGCCTTTAGTAATTAGTTTTACATCTGATTTATAATAATCTTGCCCGTACGCATCGGCATGGACGCCACCGATAACTCCACTTAAACGCTTGCAACCTTTTGGCATAGCGGGGTTTGATAAAGATTGATCAAAATAAAAGCTATATGATTTCCCGGCTTCAAATGTGGCGACAACATTACATACAAACGAATCCCCTGTTATTGTTGACGGTTTTTGCCAAGTTTCTAAGTGAAATGAAGGAATAACAGATGATAAGTTATAGGTGTCAGGTTCAAGTTCAACGGTGACTAAGCCACTTCTGAACTCTCCTATTTTTTTATCATCAACATAAAATGATGAGTAAACACCTGAATTCACAAACCTCATGTTCCGCCACATCACGAGTTTGGCTAGTGTTGAATTACTAGGCTTAGCGTCTGCAACGCTAAATTCCTGTCCTGAAGATTTCGACGCATTTACGGCGCAACCAGACAACGTGATACTTAGTACTGCAAGCAGAATGTAATTAAACAAAATCTTCATTTAGTAAACCTCATGGATGCAATATTCGTCAAAATGACAGTATGTACTTCCAGTAACATATTTTCATTTAAACAAAACCAAACATTGTTCTAAATCAAAATGTTACTTGATTACCACCGAGCCTCAGCTAGTTTAAGTAAGCGTTGAGGCACGGGGGCTGTTCGAATACTTGCGTAAATAAGCTCTTCCAGCAGGTTTTCGAGGTTAAACCGCCGATTGAACTTAAAACAAAACTCTTCAAGGTGACGAGGTAAGTGTTTCTGCCTAATGGCATGATAAGTACCATGCATGGAGTTTTTTACATTACTGATCATAATGTTAACCCATTGAAAACAAGGAAGCTCGACACCCTTAGCTCCACCACCTGTAACTATTGGCAATGGAACTCTTTCGCTTGCTCCACAGCCGTGAAGCAAGACAGAACATCGGAAATAACCAACGACTTTGGCCACAAATTTGTAGTTTTGTAAGGCGATTGGGGGCGTTAGCGAGTTAGCTCCGCTAAGGTGGAAAGGGGTACAAAAAGCCTTATAGTATTTTCTAGATATCTAAAAATTCGGCAAAATTTACTTAAACACGACTGTATGTTTGCAGGTAGTTGGCTGTTTGTTTTTTAAACAGCTATTGACTTTCATTTTATATTCTATAAAGTGGCCCTCAGCAAGAAAGAAAGCCTTTTGTTTACATTCTTCATTTCGTTGGATTATTAATAATACCTCGCTTTGTAGTTTTTAAGTTCCAGTCTGTTTTTAC
>JABXKR010000011.1 GCA_013619145.1 Psychromonas sp.
TCGTATCCTTCTTTTTAAGGAAGCAAAAGAGCAGCACAGACGTATACTTGGATTTGGTCATAGAGTTCATACCTCTGACCCTCGAACTAAAAGACTTTTCTCACTTGCTGAAGAATTAAAAATTGATGCACAGTCTATCGTTGATTTTGATGTCACATTATTTGAAGTTGAAAAAGGAACAATCTTCGGATTAAATCAAGAAACATCAGACCCATCAGGGGCAAAAGGGTACCGCCAGTCAGCGTAATAAAAAATACCTGAAAATAGTATATGAGATTTCAAAAGAGGAAAAAGTAGCCAGCACTTCAAAAATATCAAAAGCGCTACGAGTCGCTCCAGCAAGTGTTACTGAAATGGTTCAAAAACTAGCAAGTGAGGGATTTGTTGATTATGTCTGGGAGCGAAACGGCATCAACGAACCCAAGATGTCTTATATCAAGTACTATCAGCCCTGGGGCTGGATGATCGGCAGCGGAGTCTACTTAGCCGACGTTGAAGCAGAGATGAACTTAGCTGAGGTGATCACCAAGGTACTGCTGGCCATGGCCGCCGTATTGGTGCTGATTCTGTTTTTCGCTTTTACTACCGCACGGCAGATAGTTTCTGCCATACGTACAGCTATTAGCCACCTCAATAAGCTCGGGGATGGTGATCTCACTGCTATTATAGAGAGCAACCAGAAGGACGAAGTGGGCGAACTACTGGGGGCCATGTCAAATATGAGCCGAAAGTTGTCCGAGATAGTGACTCAGGTTCGCTCCGGCGCTTCTGCATTGGCCAGCGCCTCCGTAGAGATAAGCGCCACCTCCCAGAGTCTGAGCGAATCTTCCTGTGAGCAGGCCTCCAGTGTCGAAGAAACCAGCTCTACAATTGAGCAGATATCTTCGTCGATTAATCAGAATGCGGAGAACGCAAAGGTTACTGATAGTATAGCCTCTAAGGCTGCCCAACAGGGGCAACTTGGCGGAGAAGCCGTGGCCAATACAGTAACGGCGATGCGCAATATCGCAGATAAGATAGTCATCATCGAAGATATCGCTTACCAGACCAACCTGCTGGCGTTGAACGCGGCTATCGAAGCGGCGCGGGTCGGTGAGCTTGGCAAAGGGTTTGCTGTAGTTGCCACAGAGGTAAGGAAATTGGCCGAGAGGAGTCAGCAGGCATCCCTGGAGATTGGCGAACAGGCCTCCAAGAGCGTCGCCGTTGCTGAAAGCGCGGGCGGCCTTCTCGACGAGATCGTCCCCAGCATTGCACGTACAGCTGACCTCGTACAGGAGATCGCTGCTAGCTCCAACGAACAAGCCAGCGGTGTATCGCAGATTAACTCTGCAATCAGCCAGATGGACAAGTCAACCCAGCAGAACGCTTCTGCCTCAGAAGAGCTGGCTGCCACGGCGGAAGATATGAGCTGTGAGGCTGTTCAGTTGCAGCAGTTGATGGAATATTTCCAGATAAGAGATGACAACAAAATATTGCCCGTCTCGTCCAGTGAGCGACTGAATAGAGCCGAGCCTAATTCACAAGTTCAACAAACACCTGTTGTAGACTTTTAGAGCTTATAGCTGGAGTCGTAAAGGTTAAAGGCAGGACATCCACACGTTGAGTTATTTAAAATCATTCCGTTATGATTTTAAAACTATTGGGTGTCCCTACTTTTCAATGCCCACTTTTCGCCCGTTTTTCGTTAATTAATACAAGGTCATAAGTCAAGATGTGGGCAATCAGTACAGCAGGCATCGGCAAAGCCTCCCTAGCTATGCCCCTGCCAACGACAGGGATGACTGGCACAGGAACATATAGAGTCCGGTACCCGCCATGATGCTCAGCAGGGCATTGCCGCGCCAGAGGTGCAGAGCCACCACCAGGGCAAGCGCCAGCAGTTCTGCCGGACCATCGGTGAACGCGGTAAAGCGCAGATCGCGAAAACAGTAGATCAGCAACAGTACCATCATCACCGGCGGCAGGTAACGCCCCAGGTAGAGCAACATCGGATGGTCGCTGATTTTGTACAGTAGAATAAACGACAGAGCCCGGGTCATAAAGGTCGCAACCGCCATCACTGCGATAAACAGCAACAAGTAGTGGATATCTTGCATCTATACAGATCCCTGTGTGATCGCCTCGGGCGGCTTTTGTCTTCGGCGAAACACCAGCAGGACGATAATGGATAACAGGATAGACATCAGCAGCATATTGTCCCTACTGAACAGCCATATTGACAGGAAAGCCACGGCTCCAGCCATCACAAAGGGCCGGGACTCGCGAACCGTCTTGTACTGCTCGATCGCCAGCACCATAAACAGCGCCGGAAGGGTAAAATCGAGCCCTGTGGTATCAACGCTCATATTGGCCCCCAGAATGGCGCCGAGGGTAGAGCCGAGCACCCAATAGCTATGATCCAATGCGGTGATCAACAGATAGAAGTCGGTCTCCTCTTTATTTTCGGGCGGCTGAGTGCCGGTCAGCAACGAATAAGTCTCGTCGGTCAACCCGAAGATCAGGTAAAACTTGCGCCACCAGCGGGTCTTAAACTTGTTGATCAGGGAGATCCCGTAAAACAGATGCCGGGAATTCAACAGCAAGGTGGTGATCGCCACTTCCATAAAACCGGCGTGATTGGCCAGCAGCCCAACTGCCATAAACTGCCCGGCGCCCGCGTAGATAACCGTCGCCATCAGCGTGGCGTAGCTCCAATGAAACCCAAGTTCGTTGAACAGAATCCCAAACGCCATCCCCATCGGGATGTAACCGAACAGGACGGGGACGGTCGTCTTGAAGGCTGTCAGCAAAAGTGACTTATTCATTTAAAAAATATCTCCTATTCTCCATCAGATCCCGGCTTATACACGGAAACTGACGCTATATCCGTTGGCAACAGAGAATATTCGGCCGGCTCTCCGGGGAAGGTCGAGCATTGCCGATTGCTAAAGGGAATCGTTGCTGATGGAAATGTAAAAATTAGGGTGGATTATACTCATCAAACCCCTGACTGCAAACACCATCCAGCGATCCGAATACTGTAGAGCAAAGGTTCAGAATAGGTGAAAGCGACTTAGCGATCATGCATTTTTCCGACTGTTGTAAATTACCTCAGAAATGATGAATGCTTTTACCGTGAAGCGAGCATCAAGGCCGCTTAAATATTCACTGGGTGGGCCGCTTTGGGGAAGAGGGGAAATCCGCTCGAACTGATACTAGTTCAAGCGTTGATCGATTAGCTGAAAATAGCTGTTGGCTTTAAGTCCATAGATAATCTGAATGTTATTCTTATCCACAAATACTACCTCAATGGCACCCATTTTTTTTAACGCTGTCTTGTCAACTAACTCGTTGTTAAGCAAAGTTAATCTTAGTCTTGTTGCACAAGCACCAGCGTGACTGATATTTTCTAACCCACCTATAGCAAAGAGAATATCATCAACCTCTTTTGCTAAGTTTTCGTTTACTTTGGTTAGACCCTTCAACACTTGAATCAGATATTTCAGCATAGCAATCGCCTCTAAAAAGAATTTACAGAGCCACATTACCATTTGATTTCACTGGCTGTGAAGAGGGCAAGTATATTTAGCCACAAATTTGTAGTTTTGTAAGTCGGGGCGTAAACACCTCAAATATTTTGCTTGTTGAAAATTTGGGGGGATTTCGGCCTCGTTTGATTGCTATCTGATCGCAGATTGCATTGATGGTTGTAATCAGCAAAGTGAAATCGATATTTGAAAAGGATCAATTACAGCATTTCTATTAGTGGCAAACGGGTTAGATTAATTTACCTTGAGAGCCGTGTTGAAGAATTGAACTGTTTCAATTTTCAATTGGGTAATAGATTGTTAACTTGTTGTTTTAAAATAATTGGTTTATCGTTTAAAGTTAATACCAATATAAACCAGCGTGGCGTGTAGGTTAAAATCAAGCCTGCTACACTTATATATTAGAAAAGTAATTCTATTAAATAAGTGGAATGGTCAAACTATAAAGCAAATCAATCGGACGCATACAGCTTGTCGACGTTTTTGCAGTGTTATAGCGTTCTACTGGCTTATTAACGAGGTGTATACACTTGTTATTTAGACTTAAACAGATCATCACAAGAATGTTCGCAATAAGCGACCGGACCCAACACAAAGATCGACTTATTGATAAGTCGGCGGCAGATGGGGAGCAACGGTTAGTCGGCGCAGAAGCGTTCCTGAAAGCTTTTAAAGATCACGGAGCCGTGATGTATGTCGTGGATTTGGCCTCCTTCTCCATTGTCGATGCGAACGAAGCGGCATTAAAGTTCTACGGCTACGACCGCGCAACGATGCTCAGCAAGAGAATTCCCGATCTTAACATGACTCCGGAGCTGGAGATCCGTTCCGAAATAAAGAAGGCGCTCGCTGAGGAGAGATCCTATTACATATTCAAGCACCGGCTATCCAATGGTGAGTTGCGGGATGTTGAGATTTACGCCAACCCTATCACCATCCGGGGCAAAGACTACTCGTTCTCCATCGTTCACGATATTACCGTCCGACTCCGAGCCGAGGAGAGATTGAAGGAGAACGAAGAAAAATACAGGAGTTTATTTGAAAATGCTCCCGACGGCGTTACAGCCATTGATTCTAAGGGGTATATTGTTGATTGTAATACGATAGACCAAACACTTATTGGTCTAAATAAACAAGAAATGATTGGAAACCATATAACCACCTATTTATCAGATGAAAGCAAGTTGCTGTTTTCAAAGCGTTTTCGTTCTATCGGGGAAACAGGCATGATCGAGCTTGAATCTACAATAATCAATAAACATGGGGATATTATTCCTGTTTGGCGGAAAGCGACTGCAATTTACGATAATAGGGGGGATTTTAGTGGTGCTATCATCCATACAAGGGATATCACCGAACGCAAGAAGATGGAGGGCAAGTTAAAGCATTTGGCCGAATTCGACAATTTAACCCAGATCCCCAATCGGCAACTGTTCAGTGAAAATTTAAAGTATGCAATTGCACAGGCAAAACGGCACAACAATCGCCTTGCATTGCTGTTTATCGATTTGGATGAATTCAAACAAATCAACGATAACTACGGTCACAACACCGGAGACCTGCTGTTAAAGGCTGTTGCTACAAGAATACAGCAACAGATACGTGAGTCCGATAGTATTGGCCGAATCGGTGGCGATGAATTCCTGGTTTTGCTTTCCAATATTGAGCACGTTGACAATGCCATGAATATAGCTGAAAAGATTTGCTCTGTAGTTGATCAACCGTTTGATATCCCCGGCTATGCAGGCTTGAAAATTTCTTCAAGTATTGGCGTTGCCATCTACCCGGACCATGGCACCAATGATAAGCAGCTCATCAAGCTGGCTGATGCCGCCATGTATAAGGTCAAGGAGGGGGGACGCAATGCGGTCCGATTTTATCAGGTGCGCCGAGAGCGTATGACAGACAATACCTAGCACCTTGCCCATGTGTTCGGGATAGTTGGCGAACAGGGGATGTGTAGTTGATATGGAAAACCAAAGACCCATAGAATAGAAGCTATGAGTGTCAAATAAAATCGAATAAATTCCTACTCTTCTATTTTTCACTTTACCTTCACCCTTTATCTTATTCTTCATTGAATTAGCCTGGTTAAGCTAATGACACTCTTTAAATGCGAGCGTACAATCAACTGTTTAGTTAATTATATTTTTTTTGGAGAGTGGCATGGAAGATGTACGTCTTACACAATATAGTCACGGAGCTGGTTGTGGCTGTAAAATATCCCCGCAAGTTTTAGACAAGATCTTACATTCGCAGATTGCGCCTTTCCATGATCCCAATCTGCTGGTTGGTAATGAAAGTAAAGACGATGCTGCCGTATTTGATCTGCAAAATGGCAGCGCAGTCGTCAGTACCACGGATTTTTTCATGCCCATAGTCGATGACCCTTATGATTTTGGTCGGATTGCTGCAACTAATGCGATCAGTGATATCTATGCGATGGGCGGCAAACCCATTATGGCGATTGCTATTCTTGGCTGGCCTGTCAATCTGTTAGCGCCGGAAATTGCGCAAAAGGTGATCGAAGGTGGTCGGGCGGTATGTCGTGATGCCGGGATTTCGTTAGCGGGTGGTCACTCTATTGATACACCTGAGCCTATTTTCGGACTGGCTGTAACGGGTATCGTGCCAACCGAGCGGGTAAAACGCAATAATCAAGCTGAAAGTGGTTGTCAGATATTTCTGACTAAACCGTTGGGCATCGGGGTATTAACGACCGCCGAAAAGCAGTCTAAATTACGCGAGGAGCATCAAGGTATAGCCTGTGACTGGATGTGTCAGTTAAACAAATCCGGTGAATCGTTTGCCAACCTTCCCGGGGTAAAAGCGATGACCGATGTGACCGGATTTGGTTTGCTGGGCCATTTAAGCGAGATCTGCGAAGGCAGTCAGTTAAAAGCGCACGTCTGGTTTGATAAAGTTCCATATCTCCCTGCGGTCTTTGATTATATTGAGCAGGGGTGTGTGCCTGGCGGGACTGAGCGTAACTATGCCAGTTACGCCCATAAAATTGGCCCCATCACTGAGCAGCAGAAATCGTTACTCTGCGATCCGCAAACCTCGGGGGGATTACTACTGGCGGTCAATGCCGATGCCGTGGCTGAAGTTCATGCTATCGCCCAGCAGCACAATATCGAATTACAGGCTATTGGCGAATTAAAGTCACAAGATGGCCCCGTTTTGATCGAGATCTGCTGATGTCGCGAAAAAATAGCAGTAATTATCGTGACATCTTTTTAAACGATACGCCAATGATGGATATGCGTGCGCCCGTTGAATTTACTCAGGGTGCGTTTCCAACATCGTGCAGTCATCCGCTTATGCTTGATGATGAAAGAGCAGCCGTTGGCACTTGTTACAAGGAGCATGGGCAGGATGCGGCTATCGAATTGGGTCATCGTCTGGTTTGTGGCGATCAAAAAAGCGCACGTGTGGCACAATGGAAAGCTTTTTGTGAGGCCAACCCACAGGGCTATCTGTACTGTTTTCGCGGAGGGTTACGTTCGCGGATAACGCAGCAATGGCTGAAAGAGGCTGGCATCGATTACCCCTTTATTGAAGGGGGTTATAAAGCGCTGCGGAGTTTCTTGTTAGAGACAATCGATAGCATCAACCATCTTCCGCTAACTATTGTTGCCGGTTGTACCGGCAGTGGTAAAACACTGCTAATTAACACATTAAAAAATGGTCTGGATCTGGAGGGGGCTGCAAATCATCGCGGTTCTTCGTTTGGTAGTTATGTGTCGGCGCAGCGTAGCCAAATTAGCTTTGATAATACGCTGGCGGTTGATATTCTTAAAAAACAGGCGCAGGGTTGTCAGTCATTTATTCTCGAAGATGAAGGGCGTAATGTTGGCTCGGTGAATGTACCATTACTGCTGCATAAGGCGATGCAAGTAGCACCGATTGCAGTCGTTGAAGATCCTATTGATGTTCGGCTGGGGCGATTACTTGATGAATATATCAGTCGAATGCAAGGTGATTTTGTTGCCGCTTATGGTGAAGTTCTGGGCTGGATGAAGTTTTCTGCTTACCTTGAGAAGGGGCTGCTCAGTATCCGAAAACGCCTTGGTCATGAGCGCCATGCAAATATTTTAACCCTTCAGCAACGCGCTGTGAACGTGCAGCGGCAGACGGGGAGAGTGGATGATCACCTTGACTGGTTAGCACTGATACTCGAACAATATTATGATCCTATGTATCATTATCAACTCGGTAAGAAAGCCGATCGTATTGTTTTTCGTGGTGCTTATGATGATGTGCAGGCGTGGTTAATCGACAACCACAAATGAGTCCCATCGCCCGTTAATATTTGTTAACGGGAATAAGCAGCGCGTATGCGCGCTGCTACAGTTCAAAAAAACTAATCCGCTTGTTTTTCTTTTCAAAAAAGGCTGGACACCCATTTCTCTTTTCTAATATTTTCAACTGCTTAGAGAGAAACTATGAGATCACGTGCCTATATAATCCAACTCTTGCGGCTAGCGTCTTACTTTCCGTTTACTTTTATCTTGCTGTTGAAAGAAAAGTGAAATCGCCGACAGGGCGAAACGCTAACGAAAAAAGTTAAACTATGTGTTACAAGCGAAAGCTTACACATCAAGTAAATCGGCTTAGCAAGTGGAAGCATGACATTCCCACTAATTCTTACGCAACGCTCGGAGTCGGGAATAAGCGAGCATAGTACGCTCCACCTTTTATGTTAAATAATTTCAGAAAAGATGATTAGTTATATATTCCTTTGCCTAGTGTTTGACACGTTTTGGAACAAAAGATCCATTTTTACCGTTAAATATGTTCACCTATGATAAATATTTAAAAATGCTCTAGCCCTTACCACCATTGTGCGCAGCAAACATTGGCAAAAAAACTGTTTCGGTAATGTCACGGTTTTTACACAAATAATAGATGTATGTTGAGCAGTAATAATTCGCTCGGTATCTTTAATTTAAGTCTTGGGGATTATGACAAAGGAATAGAATAATAATTTTAAATAAACTTTGAAAGTATGCTGGCACTAACTTGTTCATTAATAGGGCTGCCAATGTGAAAGGTCAACAGCCCCTAAAGCAAAGTAGAGATAATAACTCTAAGGCACTACTACGACTACATCAAAATCGACTGAAGTTGTTGTACCAATAGAAACCGCAACACCTTGGTCAGCAGTATAAATTATAAATGCATCGGGACCATTCGTTTCATTAGGAAGGTCACTAACTGCCATACAGGTGTAACCTAAACTGTAAGTGCCTTCATAAACAGCTGGAAATTCATATTGGTAACCTTGAGTTAAATCTTCAGGATTAACTAAGGTTGCTTCAACTCGATAAATTGGTGCAACCTCAGGGGCTACAGCCGTATCTTCTCTGAGGTCGATCATATTTGCTAATGCTACAGTACCCGGATATAAATAAACCGCATGGCCAAGGTCAGAACCGCATTCATCGCTTAATGCTTCACTAATTGTTCCTGATATTGCCCCTGCTTCAAAAAGTTCGATTCCCGTTGGTTTAAGTGTCCAAAATGTATCCTGTCCGGTTGGCTCCATTAATACTTTATTAAGATCAAACTCAGCAATATAACTATTCTCACCTTCTGATATAGTGAATGTTTTATTAATAAATAAACGCCCGGTATCTTCTTCATCAGCCCCGACGCCACCGCCACATGCACCTTCACTTGGTGTTGTCAGACCGACAACATTACCAACTGGGTCTTTAACAAATGAACTTGTTGGGCTCTCAGGATCTTGACCAGAATCTTCGTTATTTTTCATATAAATACACAGTTGATATTCACCAACAGTAATTAATTCATGGCTAACTAAGTTTGCTGTTTTTAATCCGCGAAAAGTAACTAAATCTATGTGTTTTAGCGGATTATCACCATCAGATACATCAAAAGAATAAGAACCCGAGTTACCTTTAAGCACTACCTGTTTGAAGGCTATATTGACAATTTGTGCGTCGGCGGGATCATCTGAAACAGCTAAATTTAATGTGCCCGTTTTCAATGATGAACCATCACTACACGCACTAAGCAAAGTGACCAGAGAAAGTATGAATATCAATATGCTACTTTTCATAGTTATTTCCTTTTTTGTTATTTATCAACAATCTTTAATTTTATCAAATGCCAAAAAATACATGACGAATAATTATTTTCGCTTGGTAATCTAATAATAGATTTAATGTGATGGATGTCCAATTTTCAAGTGAATTTCCCATTAAACATCTTCCCTTATTGATAGGTGTCATAAATCGCTGTAGCTATTGCGGTTACTGGCCCCATCAATCATTGTTAAAAAAAGCTGTCTCGGTAATGTCACGGTTTAACCAAAGTCGCTATGTGACCCGACTTAGCGTTATAGCCCCATTATAGTCAGAGGCAAAAGGCAAGACGCGGCTCCATTATTCGTTTATCTGTTGATATTACCCCATTAACTTTCTGGGTAATCCTTTAGAATTGATCACATTGCAATTCCCCTGTTATTTACGCTACATAAAAATATCAGTATAGTTGCCACCATTTGAAAAACTTGTCCCTCTAAAAATAAAGGTAAAGGAGTTTAAAGCCGATCTTAGTAGCTCCGTTAACTTATTATTTGGCTTTATATAACTGTATGATCAATAAATTCAAGCAACAAATCTTTCAGGTTTCAAAGCAAGGACAGGCTGTTTGTGAGCAATTAGAAAGAGGGCAAGCAGAAACGCCGCTAGCAGAACATTTTCGACAAATTGAAAAAGAGATAGAAAGTTCACCTTTTTCCATCGTCTTGCTAGGGTTAACAACCAGCGCCCGTACTGCCGTTTTAGCTTGGCTCTATGGTAAAGATTTTTCTGTACTCTCCGTTAATGTTGTTAAACAACTCGGTTTGATTGAAATTAGCCTTAGAGAACGTGGTTACACAATTGAGCGGGCTGATGGAAAAAGAGAAGAGTTCGACCGTCTAAACCCCTTTATGGAAGCACTGCAACAGTCTGATCTATTAAGCCCTTGTGATGCGAAGCAATGGGTAGATCCTGTTCACCTTGGTGTTAATAGCCCCAAAGGTCTGCAGGGCTTAAAAGTTTATATACCCGAAAATCCAGAAATGGTGTTAAAGAATCCAGGTTTGCTAAATCGCGTGGTAACCCAAGCTAACTTACTGGTTGTTGCTGCGCCACTTAATCACGAATTAAGTGAGCAAGATCAGCTGGCGATTTTAGAAATAAGCCAAAACATGGATGGTTTTTGGCCTTTACTTGTGGTTGATGAACTAGCAGAAGAAACGTCAATACCTAGCATCGGTTGGTGGCAAAAACACAAAGCACCTACGCTGCAGTTAAAACCACAACTGCTCACCACGCATATCGATGCCAATATACCAAACATGTTACAAGATATTGATGATCAAGCACGGCAGGCTCTCTTTCTGCACCAACAAGCACAAAGAGTGATTCATGCTAGTGAAGCGATAGCCGAGCGTAGTCAACAAGAACTGCGTCAGTTGCAAGGTCGTAAAAAACGCGAACAACGCAAAGCACAAGTAAACGAAAGCGATATAAAATCAGGCTCAATAGAGCGTCATCAGTGGGATAATATTCGTAGTGATTTAAACGATCAACTCAGCCGTTTAAATAAAAAAATACATGAGCAAGGTAAAAAAGCGCTTTTGTCTGAAGCAGAGCTCAGCTGTCAGTTAGAACAACTTATTAGTCGTTTACAAGTCAGTGACCTTAACCAGGAGACGGGCCATAAAAGCATAAAGCTGACAGTAAAAGAGAGTTTTTTAGCGGAGTTAAAGAATCAACTAAAAGCTATTTTGAAAAAGCAGTTCAAAAGTGAAATGCTAACGCTGTCACAAGCACTGCAAAAGCAGCAACAGCACATTGAAG
>JABXKR010000012.1 GCA_013619145.1 Psychromonas sp.
TTAACGGGGAAACCACAACTTTTCACCATAACCCCGGCAGATGAACAGCAAATCTGGCAAGACTTAAAAGCACAGCTAAGTGTTAGCATTCGTTATCGAGGTGAAATGCCCAAACGTGGTTTTATCGCCCGACTTAGCGATGGTCGTAAAGCTATTATGGGTATCTCTATGATGGCTATGGTTATTGGTGGTTTATTTAAAGCCGTATGGGGTGTTGATTTCCGCTCCATGATCATGATGGTCGCACCACTGATTTTTATTGCAGCGGTTGTTTATTCCTACCTTGTTTGGCCAAAAGAAGATGCAGAACGTTTTGCCAAAGAGCTGGATCGAATTCATGACGGTTTAAGTGCAGAAATAAAACGTCTATTAAATGAATTACAAAGAGAAAAACAAACGAGAGTCAGCGAATATTTAGAGACTGAAAAAAAGTCACTGTTAAGAAAATTAGAAACAGTGAGCAGACAAACCCAGCAAAAACAAACTCAAACCGAAGAGCAGCAGCGCCAACAAGCACAAAAACACTTAATGCAGATAGAGCAGCAGATTAAAGATTTACAAATAAATGAAAGAGAAATAGGGGCACTGACAAGGCAGTGTGATGCTTTAGCCCGAAATGGACAACAACAGTTGCAATCTTTGGCTGACATTAAATAAACGCTGGGCACAAAAAAATGTGCCTAGCCTGCAAATAACATAAAAAACGGAAATAACATGGAACGTCAACAAGCTTTAAAAACTCTTGCATTAAGCGACGGCGCGACAGCGGATGACATTAACAGTGCTTACCAAAGTAAAATAACCTTAATCGCAGAAAAACAGCAAAGCGCTCCCACGGAGGCACTAAAACAAAAGTTTGCCAAGCTTAAAACTGAGCTTGAGCAGGCGCATCAGCTATTAACGGCGGCACCTCCTACTCATCACGCCTCTGCCCATTCCGCTTCAGTGTTAAGTCAGACTAAAATGGCTGATTTACCGGGCATGGCCGCCATTACTGGCAGTGAAGTAAATCTACAAGCAGGTATAACCCTCGCCAACCGTTATCAAATAAAAGAGCAAATTGGTGCTGGAGGAATGGGCTCCGTGTATCGTGCATTTGATCAAAATACCGAAAAAGAGATCGCCTTAAAAGTTCTCCTGCCAGCTTTACTAAAAAACCAACGGGCAAAAGAGCGCTTTATGGATGAAGCCCGAATTTCTCAGCAATTAAGCCATCCTAATATTGTTAATGTTTATGATGTGCAGCAAGATGGTGATTTTTATTTTATCACCATGGAGTTGCTTGAAGGACAAGATCTGCGCCAAGCGATGGATAATCGTAAATTAGCGCGCCAACCTTTTGCTATCGATGAAGTACAGGAAATAATCACATCAATAAGCCAAGGCTTAGCTTATGCTCATAAATACACAGTACACCGTGATATAAAACCGGAAAACATCTGGTTAACCGAGCAAGGCGAATACAAGCTGATGGACTTTGGTATTGCCCGCATACAATCAGCCAGCCAACGCACGCAAACGGGGGCGGCCATGGGCACAGCTTATTATATGGCGCCCGAGCAGTTAAAAGGTCAAAGTGATATAGATGGTCGAGCCGACCAGTACGCCCTTGCAGTGCTTGCTTACGAACTGTTAAGTGATGAAGTGCCAGCGGGGATGATTGAGCCCATACAGAAACAGCGCAAAGATACGCCCAAAGGTATAGCACAAGCGATTCACCAGGCGCTTGCTACCCGTCCGGAAAATCGTTTTGCTGATATTAACGCCTTTAGTGAGGCTATTAATGCTAAAAAATCATGCGTTTCTATGCCCGCCTTACCAGTAAAAAACGTCGTTATTGCGCTAGTGCTTTTAATTGCTATTTTCGCGCTTGGCACGGCGGCAACAAACGGCAGTTTAGATAGCGTTTGGCAGGCGCTTAAACCAGTTGATAAAGCTTTACTTGCAGAGCAAAAAGCGGATATAGCCAAACTGCAGGGTGAGATAAAAAACTATCAAAAACGTTTAGAAAAAGGTCAGCGCAACTTAAATTCTGAAGTAAGAGACGCCCAGCGCAACAATAGTAACGAATTAAACAATCTACAATATTGGCAGCGTTTAAGCGATGATTATCTCTTTAACGGCAATGAGTTAACGGATTTAGAAGGCGAATTAAGCAAGGGGGAAAACCTATTAAAACAAGATACCGAGCTAACTATCGAGCAAGCCGGTCAGGTACTGACTCAAGTACGGGATGGTTATAAAGACCTCTGGGCAGGGTTTAACGCGGCCGAGCATTTACTTACAGCGCAACAGGCGAGTCATAGTGCGTTTAAAAAGTGGGATAAACGCAAGCGAGCTTATCAGCTGGCTAATCCACCTACAGCTGATAAAGCGTTAAGCACGGAAGAGCAAGCTAAAGCGAAGCAACGGGAGGGCGCTTTTAGCGCTGCACTTAATAATTGGCAACAAGCCCAGAGGCAATGGCA
Source organism: Psychromonas sp. (assembly GCA_013619145.1). Lineage (GTDB taxonomy): Bacteria > Pseudomonadota > Gammaproteobacteria > Enterobacterales > Psychromonadaceae > Psychromonas. The sequence continues at coordinate 2,469 of JABXKR010000012.1, forward strand.
AGCGGCTTATCAGGCGGCTGGCAGTTTGCATCAGGCACAAGAGGCGAGTAATAGTGCGTTTAAAAAGTGGGATAAACGCAAGCAAGCTTATAAGCTAGATAATCCACCCGCGGCTAATGAAGCGTTAAGCATGGAAAAACAAGCGAAAGCGAGTCAACGGGAGGGCGCTTTTACCGTCGCGCTTAATAATTGGCAACAAGCGCAAAAGCAATGGCATGCGGCTTATCAGGCCACTGGCAGTTTACTTCCGGCTATTGAGGCAAGTAATAAAGGGTATGAAAAGTGGGATCAATGTAGGGACGCTTATTTCCGAACTGATCCATCCAAAGTTGCATTAAATGCATTTTTTATGACTACAGAGGATGCATTTAATGATGTGAGATACGTAATAGAGCAAGCTGAATTGAGTCTGCAGGAGGGGGATTTTACTGCAGCGCTTGATTATTGGCAATTGGCACCTGAGCGATGGCAAGCCGTTTATCAGGTGTGTGACAGTGAAGTAGCAAAACGCATTACTGATAAAGCCGCAAGGGAAAAGACCGCTCGTGCTAAAGCTGCTGCCGCTAAAGCTGCTGCTGCCGTTAAAGCTGCTGCTGCCGTTAAAGCTGCTGAGGCTAAAGCTGCTGCCGCTAGAGCTGCTGCCGCTAGAGCTGCTGCTTTAGCAGCTAAAGCAGCAGGCAAAATGGTCAGCATTCCCGGCGGTAGTTTTAATATGGGCTCAAATAACGGAGAGGCTTATGAAAAACCTGTGCATCGCGTCACTATCAGTGCTTTTAAGA
>JABXKR010000015.1 GCA_013619145.1 Psychromonas sp.
GTATAAGAGACAGCTTTTAGTTGAGTCAGTTCATTTTGAAGTAATTCTAATCGGTTAACTGCGACACTTCCTGTCTCATTTTTGATAGCAGAGATTTCGATTTCCAACTCAATAATCCTTTGATCAATTGTATCGATCTGCTCTGGTTTAGCTGAAAATCCGATTCGTACAGAAGCACAGGCCTGATCAATCAGATCGAGTGCTTTGTCGGGTAGGTATCTATCTGTAATGTAACGCTTTGCTAATTTTACCGATGCCACAAGTGACTCATCTAATAGCTGAACGCCATGATGAACTTCATATTTTTCCTTTACCCCTCTTACAATTGAAATGCTTTCATCTACGCTGGGCTCATCAACCATGACAACCTGAAAACGACGCATCAAAGCAGCATCTTTTTCTATATGCTTTCGGTACTCTTCAGTACTCGTCGCACCAATACAACGGATTTCACCTCGTGACAGTACAGGCTTGAGCAGATTTGCAGCATCCATTGCCCCCTCTGAAGCTCCAGCTCCCACCAGCATATGTATTTCATCAATAAACAGAATGATATTTCCTGCATCTGCAACCTCCTGCAGAAGACGTTTAAAGCGTTCCTCGAATTCTCCCCGATATTTAGCTCCGGCAATCAACAGACCCAAGTCGAGAGAGAGAATGCGGGTTAATTTCAGATCATCAGGAACTTCACCTTTATCCATACGCTGTGCCAGTCCCTCGACAATGGCCGTTTTACCTACTCCGGGCTCTCCAATAATTATTGGGTTGTTTTTTATTCGGCGACTTAATACTTGTATAGCCAGCCGCACTTCCTGCTCTCGACCAATTACAGGTTCCAGTGCTCCCTCGCTGGCTCGCACAGTAAGATCGTAAGTATATTTTGAAAGGTATTTACCAGTAGTGCTCTCTTCTTCATCTGAAATGGACTTTTCTGACGATATTTTTTTAACAATATCTTCCAATTGTCGCTTGTTTCCTCCCGCATCCGAAAATGCCCGTTCAATATCTTCAAGCACCAACATACCCAACAGGATTTGATTAATGCTTATGTACTTCTCACCTTTACCGAAAGAGGCGTCTTGCGCGCTAATCAATATCCTTTCCAGATCGCGATTAATAGGTGTCTGCTGGCTGTCCGAACGAGCCTTCGGTTGAGTTAATAGCCGGCTTTCTACCTGGACTGCAAGTGTGTCAATATCAATATTGGCTGGCTTCAAATATTCTGGTTGCAGGTCATTAGTTGCATCCAGCATCACCGCGAGCACATGCCACGGCGTCACGTATTCATGGTCGTTTTTAACAGCCAAACGGCAGGCACTTTCAATAACTTCCTGAGCTTTAACTGAAAATTTTTCGATTAGCATAAAGCTTTTCCCACTACTTACCGAGTTTTGCGGAGCTGGAGATATACTTCCAATACGAACATCACTTACCGATAATTCAAGTAATATTTATTGCTCTAATTTATATAGTAAACACTACAGATAATAGCCAGTGTTAATATCGTTAAAAAAAACGATAAGCAGCTGAATTACATAAAAAATATCATCAAAAAAAAAGAAACAAAAAACTATTCGCTTAGCAAAACGTCACGAATGCAAGCATAGATTTTGCAGAAGAAAGGCTAAAAACTAAGGTTTACGGGCTCCCGCATACAGGTGCATAAGAGCACGCTCTAAATGTTGACGCTTAGCAGAATCTTGTCGACCGCAGGTCAGTACAAATTCGGCAGTCCTTATAACTTGTTTTCGACGAGGATATTTTGGTAATGTTTCCAAGCATAAGTAGCGATCAAGTGTCTGAGTGCGATCCCAACCATTTTCGTTGGTATAAACCTTCCACAAGCCAGACTGCCGTGCTAAATCGCCTTTGCTACCAAGAGCACAATCTAGCCAGTAGTCGACTACCAGATTCATTACATTAACCAGTAATGAGCGTATATCATCATGATCTTGATCCGCATCCAGCCATCTGGTTAACTGCTTAAGTGCTGTATCAATAGCATGCAGATCGTCGATGAGTTCGGGGTGCTCTGCCATAAGCTCTGGCGTGAAAAAACACAAAGACTCCTCAACAGCACGCAGACGATTGCGATTACGATTTACTAATTCAACTATAAAAGCTGGTACCTGATCTGCAGTCGCACCTATAGCTCGCACTACTAACATCAGCAGCAGCTCATCTTCGAGCTCTAATTGGTAAGCTTGTATATCATTATAATGTTGCGAATGGTTGGCATATATCAGCTCCATTGAACAAGGCTCAAGCTCGCCACTGTTACTCAAGCCTTCTAACCAGTTATGGAGCCGCCCTTGACTCTCGGCAGGAAACAAGATCTCCATTGCCCTCCCCTGTATCTGCTCAACGGTGAAGCCTGTAAGCTGCTCAAAGGCTTGATTACAAAAGCAAAGCTCGCCGCCTTCACTAATGGCAAGTACCGACTCGGGAACGGAATCCAACATCGCCCCCAGGCGGCGACGTATTAATTGCAGATCCCATTCTGTTTGCCTGCGCCGAACAATTTCCATCTTAAGCTGCTGGTTTTCGAGTGCCGCTTGATGGGCTCCACGCACCCTCAATTGAGTAACCACCCGTGCGAGTAATTCTTCCCCGGCAACAGGTTTTTGCAAGTAATCATTCGCGCCACAATTAATGCAGTTAATCCAATCTTTCCGCCAAGCTATAGAGGTTAGCATAATGACTGGCAGCTCAGCCGCATTAAAACTTTCACGCAGCCGTTCACAAACCACATAGCCATCCGAATCTGGCAAAGTTATATCCAGCAAAACAAGATCAGCTTGTTGCTCTGTTTCCAACTGCTGCAATAGCAGCTCACCGTTACAAAACGTGGTCACTCTCAGTCCTTCGGATATCAGATACTGACTGATAACTTCTAAAGTCGCCGAATCATCATCCACAACCAGTATATGTGGAGTCAGTCCTAACTCAGATACCACTGAAGCGCTTTGCAGTTTATGCTCTTTTGGGTGCGTCTCAGAAATCACTATTTACTCCCTAGTTCGCATATTTTCGGCCAGTGACGTTATCAATGCCTGCAATATAAAGGTAAACTTATTGATACCAACTGGCTGCTTGTCTAGCGTAAGATTTTTATGCTTGAGATGAGAAGAATCAAGCATAGTCTTCACCGGCTTAGCCAACCATTAAATGAAATGAAAAAAAATAACAAAGCCAAAGAAAGCAGGTAAATCGTATTAATTGATAGAGATTGCCTTTCACCAGCCTGGCAGGCCTGAATAAACACAGCACAACACAAAGTGGTAATTAAGCATTTGATGAAAATTGAATTTGAAAAATCTGTATTATTTTTTTCTTTAGTTGGCATTATTCAACATCCATCTATGCAATATAATAAAGCAACAAAAGTAACGTTTTATAAAAATCAACAAACATATACTTGCAGTAAGTATATGTTCGGTTTTTAATCTTTCAGAAAAATCAAAAAAACAGTTGATATAGATCAAAATAGCTATGGCACTGTCAACTTTTCTAATCCAGTTCAGAAAAGCTATTTTTAGCACTCTATGCCACAGGCTGTGTAAAAACCAGTTGTCAGTATAAGTTAATGATTCTTGTATTAACGCCTCAAGAAGAGGTACGATTTAATACGTCCTTCTTGCTTGATTTGTTAAATTTTTGTACCCAGTTAATGGCGCAATATAGAATGCAACCTACTAGGGCACTATACAAACAGACTTTGTGTAAAGTCTGAAGTGAAATAATGCCGAGAAATACATTGCTAGTTGTGACTGGAAAAAACGGCTCGATATCAGAATGCATAATACTATCAAGCAGTACGTGACTGTATGTACCGATCAATGCTGATAAAAACGATACCCACCATGAAATATTCAACTGCCATTGCTTATTAAAACCAATAATAAATAGGCCAATTTCTGATAGATACTTGCCAGAAAATGCTGAAAATATGGCTAGTAACGTGGCACCTACCAATGAGTGTGAAAAACCATGTAGACGCCCTTCGCCAGAGATCATTACAATTAATGGCTGGATATCCATAACGATTTGAGCCCAGCCGAACACCATTAAACTGAAACTCCCCTGAAGAAGAGCTTTGACTACTATTCCTGGGCCCATGTGAAATGGTGTAAATGGCATATGCTCTCCATATGATGAAATTTAACGCCTCAAATAATGCTGCGCATTATTGCTCGTCCAATTGCTTTTACTTGCTAGATGCTTGAATGCTTTGAATTTCTTTTTGAATATCTTTATTAAGCTCATCTAAGGATAGATTAATAACTGTTTTCCAGTTACTACCGCTAGCTGTTTGAAATCTTTCTTGAACTTCACTATCAAATTCAATTCCTTTGTCGAACCCTTGGACAGGCGAAGTTACAACAATAGAGGTTTGAAAGTTTATTCCTAAAGACCAAAAGCCGGGGCTAAACCACCCCCAAAACTTTTTAATATCTACCTCTACGGGAATCGCCTTATCATAGCCCGTATCTTTGTCAGATAAAACGCGATAACCATTTTCCCTAAAACCTTTTGATAGTCTATTTTCTACTACGTTCATGACAGTTTTTCCCTCGGGCAACAAGATATCGCCTAAAGCCTGGCCAAATGTATTACGCTTTCTTGCTATAGCCCTTGCAGTAATACTCGTGTCATTAATCTCATTATTTTTTAATGAGGGGATATTTGCTAGCTTAGGTTTAATCTGGAAGTCACGTTTATCAGTTACTCTTACAAATTTAAGAGCCTTTCCTGAAGAAGGGTTGGTTGATACAATATCTTTTATATCGATCTCCCCTCTGTTTGTTGCACACCCTGTCATAATGATCAACAGAATAGTAGTGACAGTTGATTTAATGATGTTTTGCATAGTTTATCCTTTTATTGAAAACCGCTGTTTTTAGCCCTGTTGTTTTGTTAGGCAATAAGCCAGCCAGCACCACAACTGATACCAAATACATAGGATGATGCTAACTGTGCAAATAAATATTTCCGTCCACCTAATTTGAAGCAAAGCCCCCCAAAGCAACTCTATACTGGCTTGCTAATATCAGGGTAGAAACAGAGCACTTCAACACCTGCGTTTTTAGCTTGTTCAAATAATTCAGCATACTTTAAATCAATATGCCTGGCAGCATCTACTGTTTGAATACCAGTATGAAGAACAGCAAACAACAATACGCTTCTATAACCTTGCTCGTGCATCTCAATTAGTTCACGCAGATGTTTTTGACCACGCGTAGGACTGCATCGGGAAAGAAGCCTTTCCCTTCACCAAACTGCTCATCGAGCAATGTACAGCTTTTCACTTCAAGATAGCAATTGGCTTTCTTTTCATCGCTTAAAAGAAAATCTATGCGGCTATTTTCACTGCCATATTTCACTTCTGCTTTGATCTTGTTATAACCAGAGAGTGCTTCGATAGCACCGTTTTTCAACGCATTGCCAACAATCTGATTAGCTCTCGCTGTATTAATACAAATCCAGTGATCCGTTTTAGTATGAGTCAGTTCCCAAGTGTATTGATATTTACGTTTTGGGTTGTCTGAGGTGCTATACCAGACTTCATCACCAATATCTGCACAAGTTAGTCATTGCTCCCGTATTTGGGCAGTAGATAGTCATTATATCGCCCCCCGGCAATGTAACATCGGCCAGGAATCGCTTGTAACGCTTAATTAATGTGGCTTTTTGCAGATTGCTAAACATCTTTTAACCTGTCATTGAATTGGCCAGTAGAATTTCCCTCTCTGCTAGCTGAGTCAGCCCATTAACAAAGATGAGGCTGTAACTTTTTATTTTAAATATAAAGAGTTTGAGCTTTGGTCTTGAATTTTGCATTAAAAATCAAAATTCAAGACCCGAAAATCCTGGGTGTATCTACTTTTCAACAGAAACTAATAAACCTTCTTTACCTGCTAAGATTACCGACACGTCCCCCTCTTTAATAGACCATTTAGTATCGCTAAGTACACTGTGTAATGAGCCTGATTCAATCCCCAATTGCCACATAGGTAAATGCAATGTTTGCTCGGATTCACCGTTATTAATTAAACAAATATAACATTCCTTATCAGTTGTTCTGGCAAAGGCAAAATGCTGATTCTCAGCCATTAACCATTGCACACTTCCAGATTTAAGCGCTGTTGATGATTTTGTTAGCGCAATCAGTTTCTTTATAAAATCAAATGTCTGCGGTTTATAACCCGTTTCAGTTCTTTCCCAAGGGAAACAGCGACGATTATCGGGATCTTGCCCCCCCTGTAGATCAACTTCTGTTCCGTAGTAAACACAAGGGGTACCCACATATGCAAAAAGCATCATTAGCGCTAAATGCATAGTGTTAGCATTATCATTAACCATGCTAAGAAAACGCATCGTGTCATGACTATCAAGCTGATTAAGTTGAGACAGTTGGTTTAACCAAGGCAGTTTGCATCGAGCTTCATTGAGCCATGCCATTAGCTCTTGCGCATCAATTTCAGATGGGTGATACGAGATATCTTTTTGCGCGAAAAAGGCGCGAATCGGGTGAGAAAAACCGTAATAATTCATTGCCCCGTCTTCTTGATCGCCTTGTAACCAGTTAGACGCTTCAAAGAAATGTTCTCCCAGTATGTAACAATTAGGGTTTACCGATTTTGCAGCGTTACGGAATGCTTTTACATAATGGGCGTTATTTAACGCACCTGCGCCTTCACCAAGCATATGAATAACATCGAAACGCCAAGCGTCAATATTATACGGTGGTTGTAACCAGTGTTTGATGACCGCATCATCACCTGCATAGATATAGTCTTGAACCTCTGGATTCGAGAAATTCAATTTAGGTAAACTAGCTATGCCATTCCAACCGATATACTCATTGCTATTACCGGTAAATTGATAATGCTGACGGTATGGCGATGTCGGATTATCATATGCGCCAATTTCCTGAGTCGAGGAATTACGCTTGTACATATCGAACCAAGCATGATCGACTGAGGTGTGGTTGTAAACGGCATCAAGCATTATCTTCATATCGCGTAGATGTAACTCTTCCACCATCTCTGCAAATAGTTTATTTGTCCCAAGATGAGGATCAACATTCAGGTAATCTGTGGTGTCATACTTATGATTACTGGGTGCCGTAAAGATCGGGTTTAAATATAGCGCAGTAACGCCCAAGCTCTGCAGGTAATCAAGCTTGTTGTAAATACCCTGCAAGTCACCACCGAAGAATTCACTCGGCCCATCCTTGCCATGATCAGAAACAGGCTCTCCCCATACTTTTGCAATGGTTGGTTTTTGATCTCCGCGTAAACAGTATTCACCAGATTGAACACTAATTGCAGGATTACCATTGCAGAAACGGTCTGGAAAGATTTGGTAGAAAACTTGTTCTTTTACCCATTCAGGCGGTTGATGCTGGCTGTTATATTTAAAGTGCTTCTCTTTACCCGGAATACGGGGAGAGATACCGCATCCATCTAACCACCATTGACGGCTGTTTTGCAGCACTTTAAATGTGTAGAAGGTAATCTCTTTATCACTGTTTATTGGTATCTCACCATACCAATATTGAATACGGCCTTTGCTTTCACCGCGTTGCATATTAATCAGTTGTTCCTCATTATCTGGTTCACAGCGAATGAAAATGGCGGAAATCAGTGTGTCAGTATCACTGACCATGGTAATCTTGAGGCAATTATGTGTTGGGATCAGCCAGCGACTATCCTGTCCATGGTAAAGAAATGGTATTTTCATTGGACTCTCTCTTTATGCAGTTGTTTTAATTATCTGTAATCGAAAAAGACATCCATATCTTAAGAAGGATCGAGGATCACCTATTAGATAAGTTCTGGTCAAGTGAGTTGGTAAATTTCCTTGTTATTTACCAACTCGTACATGCATAGTTGCACAGCTATTGCGATTGGCTTTAGCCATTAACTACACGCAATCAAGTGCTGGCGGATATTTAAACGGTTACGGGGTCACTTACGCTAAATTCACGTTTTTATTGTTCCACAAAGCGTCTAAGTTGTTGTTGAAAACGCTCGTTTTCTCTCTGCAAAGATTCCTTTTGCTGCATTAAATCAATCACCAGCGCCACCGCTACCCAATCAATTTCTAAGTCTTGATAAAGGCGTACAGCTTTCTTTATCCAGTGAACACTGGAAGTTTCAAAGACCCAATCAGGCGTATCCGAACCTTCAATCGGCTCTACGATTCCATATTCAACAATTTCAATGATAATTTCACTTTCTATGCACTCGAGCTGACATAATTCGCTGAGTGAAACATTTGATAATGTCTGAATCATTTGAGTTTACTCCACTCACTTCGGGGATCAAAAGCTGCGCATTCAGAAAGCTCGCGCCACAAATGATTGGCCTTTGTGCTGCTGGCAGCTGGCATAACTACCTTAATGATGGCGTAAAGATCACCCGTCACTGTTTTTCCTTTCAAGCCCTTACCTTTGATACGCAATTTTTTTCCAGATTGACTGTTAGGTCTTATCGTCAAGTTTATGCTGCCTTCTAATGTCGGCACGGTAACCTTAGCCCCCAAGGCCGCCTCCCAAGGTGTAAGCGGTAAGGTTAAAATCAGGTTATGTCCCTGCACATCAAATAATGGGTGAGGCACTAAACGAATGTGCAAATAAAGATCGCCAGCTCCGCCGCCATAGCCTGAAGCTCCCTGTCCCTTAACGCGGATACGCTCACCATCCATCACGCCTTCCGGTATTCTCACCTTCAACTGTTTTTTGCCGCCATCAGAAACAGGGAGCTGATATTCCACCGTTTTAATATGTTTGTTAACTGTTTCTTCTAAAAAAATCGGCATCTCTATTTCAACATCCTGACCTCTGGCGTGGCGCTGCTGTGTCCGCTGAGTAAAAGGAGATTGATAGCTTTGCCCCCCGAAAATCGAGTTGAAAAAATCGGAAAAATCATCGCCAAATGGTGAACTGCTTTGCTCAAAAGAGTGACTGGCACGTTGCCAGCCGGGAGGTGGCTCAAATCCTTTATTAGACTGTCGGCCATATTTGCACAACTCATCGAACCTTGCTCTGCGACCTGGATTTTTCAGTACTTCATAAGCTTCAGCAACTTCTTTAAATTTTGCTTCAGCTCCCTCGTCAGGATTCATATCGGGATGATACTTGCGTGCCAGCTTACGATAGGCGGTTTTAATCTCCTGAGTGTCCGCGTCAACTTTCACACCGAGTATTTTGTAGTAATCTTTAAATTCCATAAAAACATCCTAAAAAGATAACAGCCGCAAAGAGCAATCCATATCGAGAGCTTCTCGCTCAACCTTTATCGCAAGGTTATAACCAAGTTTAGGCGTTAACACAGTTATTGCAGATATTCATTTCAATCCAGATCACATTTAACGATAGCCGAGTATCGCTGCAAAACATTCGCTCTTTATAGAGCTCTTTCTTAAGGAATATGTTGTAATGGTACGTAATGCGAACAGTTAGGTTAATAGACTCACAAGATTAAAATACACACTGAGCAGAGCTCGCATTTCACAGTTAAATTCGCACGGAATGCCTGGCTTAGATGTTGTTGGAGATAAATAATGAAGTACAAATGGATCCTGTTTGATGCCGATGAGACCCTGTTCCACTTCGATGCTTTCAAAGGATTGCAGTTAATGTTTTCACGCTATGATATGGATTTTAGCCAACATGATTACGATGAGTATCAAATCACCAATAAACCACTTTGGATCGATTACCAGAACGGCACTATTAGCGCAGAACAACTGCAAAATATTCGTTTTCAAGGCTGGGCTGAAAAACTTGAGGTAACCACTCAAGCACTAAATAGTGATTTTCTGCTGGCGATGGCCGATATCTGTGCCCCTTTGACTGGTGCTAAAGAATTACTCGCATCACTTCACGGTAAGGTGAATATGGGAATTATTACCAATGGTTTTACTGAGCTTCAGGAAATTCGCTTAAAACGAACAGGCTTCAAGGAGTATTTCTCATCATTGGTTATTTCTGAACAGATTGGCATTGCAAAACCAGATGTGGGTATTTTTGAACATGCACTTGCAGAAATGGGCCAGCCTGAAAAACACCATGTGCTGATGGTTGGTGATAATCCTCATTCAGATATTTTAGGCGGTTTAAATGCCGGCATTGATACTTGCTGGCTGAATGTTGACGGGCTGGATAATCCTGCAGGCATAACACCGCATTACCAAGTCAGTTCTTTAAAAGAGCTGCAACTGTTACTTCACCAGGCGGTAGCACAAACAAAAGATATAGACTAGATATACCCAAACTACTTGAAGATGCTGATTCAGAGGCTCGCTCGAATGTCAGATCAAGGCACAACATGAAGAGAATGGTTATTCCCTTTTCAAATGTTGTAACGCATAGCTGGCTTTCGAGCGAACCTCCCGTAGGGCAAGGTGAGAGGCAACCATCTTCAGTGTTATGAAGTATTGATTTAGAGTGACTAGATCTTCAACTTCATGCCTTGAATATGGTCACCTCTCAACTTGCTGATTCCTGCATCTTCAAGTAGCTTGGGTATAGATTTAATAAATAAGCTTCGAGCCTGTAAACTGGCAGATAATTCATCTGCCTGCTGTAGTTTGCTAAGTTTTTAGTTAAGAGACTGCGCTGCAGACAGTTACTGGTTTCGGATTAGCCCGCTAGGCAATCAAATAGCTAAAAATCAATATGATCTTTGTTTTTCAACCTGTTTTCCACTGTTTCAATCACTCTTTTTACAGTCACATTGGCCGGCAGCGCATTCTTAAATCCATCTGTTATTATCTGTTTTTCCAGTTTCAATATTTCACTGCGTAATGCTTGATTACGGTTATTAATAATACGCATTTGTAACTGTTGACCCGCTACATCTTTTTTAAGCCGTTGATGCACAGCACGACGGTAAATTAATTTTTTATTCACCTGAAAAATAATACCTGCAAAGGCGAAAATGACTAATCCGATAATCACATATAAGAGAAACATATAACTCTCCAACCTATTTATTGCAATCCGCTTAATTATCAGAAAAAAAGGTTATTCACTGTCATTATAAGAATTTTATCCGCTTATCTCTTATTTAATTTCCAAGTATGCCGCAGAAGTTTCATGGGAGGGTTTTCTCCGCAAAATTGCCAATCCCAAGACTTTTCAATAAAGTAGCACTGGAACATAACCCGCGATTCCCGGTAGTGACGAAGAAAAGAACGAAAAATCCGCCACGCCATACACGGACTGGTGTACCAACCACGCAGCATTCTGGCCATCCGGTAATCATTAGCTATCTTATAACCCAATGTTCCATCCATCTCGGTTTCAAGCGAAAAATAGGGGTGCGCACACTCCTCTAACTGGCCATCAACCGGATAGTAACCGCCCATCCAATTATGCAGAAGGCTAAAGT
>JABXKR010000019.1 GCA_013619145.1 Psychromonas sp.
GACGCCGGTTTGAATACGGGTGGTGCAGACGCTACCGGGGCCAATGCCGACCTTGACGATATCTGCGCCACCCAAGATCAGTTCTTCGGTCATTTCGCCGGTAACGACATTACCGGCGGTGATCACTTTATCCGGAAATGCAGCACGTACTTGGGCAACATATTCAACCAGATGCTCAGAATAACCATTGGCAATATCGATACAGATAAACATCAGTTCTTCTGAAAGCGCCATAATATCAATGGTTTTCTGGAAGTCTTTTTCTGATGTGCCGGTTGAAACCATTAGATTGTTAAGTACTTTAGCCGGGGCTTTTTTCACAAAATGAGTCCAATCATCAACTGTGTAATGCTTATGGATTGCGGTTAATACATTATGCTCGGCAAGGGCGGTTGCCATTGCAAAACTACCTACGGAGTCCATATTGGCGGCTATGATTGGCACACCACTCCACTTACGACCGCTATGCTTGAACGTATATTCACGGGATAGTTCTACCTGTGAGCGACTTTTTAAAGTCGAACGTTTTGGACGGAAAAGGACATCTTTAAAACCTAATTTTAGATCTTGTTCAATACGCATAACTGTTTCCTAAATTTATAACAAAAATGATTAACAATTTGGTTTTGATTTACAGGCATAAACGGCAGGCAAAAAAAAACCGGGGTGCTTTTTCAAGCGCCCCGGTTGAAAACAGTATATGGAGTAAAATGTTTTTAACAAGCTTGAAATGGTCAAACTGTGATCAGTCAATAATCAGAAAGAGGGTGCTGTAGAGCATGATTAATCTATTTTTCTAATAAAGTGCGCTGTATGACACGTCTGTTCTCACGCTATTAGAAATAACAGTATGAACGATTGAATTTACAGGAATATATCGTTAATGTGAGTTTTTGTTAATCTAGGCAAACAGAGGTTTAAGTTGTTTAATAAAAATAGGATCTGCAAACTTGTAGATAGCACTGACCATTTATCAGGTAAAATATTTACCTTTGTTATTCAATTTCTAATCATAGTCTCTTTAGTTTCCTTTTCACTGGATACCTTGCCCGATTTATCTTCCCGCACTAAACATATTTTACATATTATCGAGGTGATTACTGTATCTATTTTTACTGCTGAGTATCTGTTACGGATTTATACTGCTGAAAAAAAATTGCGTTTTATCTTCAGCTTTTATGGTTTAGTTGATTTGATCGCTATTTTACCATTCTATATCGCAACTGGTTTTGATCTGCGTAGCGTGCGCATCTTTAGGTTATTTCGCTTATTACGTATACTTAAATTATTTAGATATAATCAAGCAATAAATCGTTTTCATCGTGCTTTGATAATCGCCAAAGAAGAACTCATTCTTTTCGGTTTCATTGCCATTATCATGCTCTACTTATCAGCGGTTGGTATCTATTATTTTGAACATGCAGCTCAACCTGAACAATTTCAATCTGTTTTTCACAGCCTTTGGTGGGCTGTCACTACATTAACAACGGTGGGGTATGGTGATATGTATCCGATCACAACGGGTGGCAAGATCTTTACTTTTTTTGTATTGATGATTGGCCTTGGAATGGTTGCTGTACCGATTGGTTTAGTTGCATCGGCATTATCCAGCGTGCGCGATGAACTGCGTAACTCAAGAACTTAGTATTACCCGGTAATCTTAGCCTAGTATGGGAAGTCCATCGCGTGTAATTTCAACACCTTTTACAGTAATAAACATTACCAGTTAGAAAAGCAAAAGTTACTATTTTTGCTGAAATTTTAACTAACAAAGAAGCGCCTTATTCGATCTTTTAGCTTCGGCAATTTCGTTAGGCTTAACAAACACACGGTCACTTTTATACTATGATTATTGTTTGTAAGTCAGCCTTAGATATATACAGAAAGCACTTATAAGCAAGGTGTTGTAACTAAATTAATCTGTACACAGCCAAATGATTGACTGAACAATACAAGAAAAGTGAGTATACAATACACCTCTATATTACTTGTAAAAGAGATCTCTTGTTATATTACTGCAAGCAACTTTCGGTCTGTTTTTTCTTACTATTGCTTGTTCCGTGTTCGTTAGCAATTGCACCTACATAATAAGATGCAACGCATAATTTCAATGCTGACAGGTATATTAGCCTATGAAAAAGTTATTACTCAGTACCTTTAGTCTCTTCACTGTCATCAATATTAAGCTGTAATTTTTTGGCTAAAGGTTCTAACACGCCACCTTGAACCAGTATTGAAAACAAAACAATAAAAAAGACAACGTATACCACTTTATCCGCGTGTTCAACGCCAGCCGCTGCCGGGATAAGTGCAAAAACGATGGGAGTTGCCCCCTTCAAACCGATAGCGGAAATAAAAAGACGTTTTTTCAAACTCGATTTAGTAAATGGTAAATAACAAAGCATTACTGCTATTGGTCTGGCGACAAAAGTCAGCACGATTGCGCAGCCGATTGCGGTGTAAAATACAACCGGAAGTTGTGCTGGAAATATCTGTAATCCGAGTACGACAAACATTAATGACTGGGCTAACCAAGAAAGGGCGTTATAGAAATGTTTATTAACTTCACGGCCTCGCTCTAAGTGATTACCGAAAATAACACCGGCAATATAAGAGGCGATTAAAATGTTACCGCCAAGCAGTTCACTGCCATAAGTTGCAATAATAAAACAGGCTAAAATAAAGACGGGGATCAAACCAAACTCTTCAAGCTTTATACGATTTAATGCAAACACCCCTAAAGAAGCAACCAGCGTTCCTAGCAACGTACCCACCAAGACTTGCTGCGTAAGCAGCGAGCTGATCTCTGTGGGGCTTGGGAGCGCACCATCACTACTGACTAGAATAGCAGTCAACATGATTACCATAACTAACGCGACTGGGTCATTGGTTGCCGATTCAAATTCAAGTATGGTATCTGCATTTTCTTTGAGTTTTAGTTTTTTGGATTTTAAAATAGAGAAAACGGCAGCTGCATCAGTGGACGAGACAACGGCGGCAAATAATAAACAGGTAAGAAAATTCAACTCGAAAAATTGATAAATAATGGCAGCAGAAATTAAAGATGTAATAACAACCCCTAAGGTCGCTAATATACCACCTTCCTTCCATGCATTTTTTATATCATCTGTTGAGGTATTTAGGCCCCCGGTAAAAACAATAATATTTAACGCGATGCCACCGATTTGAGAGGTTAATTTAAGATCGTCATAAACAAAGTCAAACTCACCATTACCAAAAACTAAACCGACTCCCATAAAAATAAGTAAAGAGGGAATACCGAGTGACTTTGAGGGATGATGCAGTAAGATGCCGATGGCGATTAAGGCTGCTATTCCGATTAGAGGATAAGTGAGTGTCAAAATAATTTCCTTTTAATTGCATGATAATACACTTTTTATGTAAACGATTAGTTATTATTACGGGAAATGATTGATCACTGCTAACTACGCAAACGCTGTTAACTAGACTCATTAACTATAGGTGTAAAAATCAACTGTAGTTTGTTCTTGACTAATCTATCTCTAGATCTCTTGATAGTGGCTGTGAAGCTCGCATTTCCTAGTGGTTTGGGTATAATACGCGCTGTTTTATTCCCCCTATTATTGCTGAGAGCCATTATGTTAAGTTACTTTATCCCGACCGCCAAAGGTTTAGCCCCACTGCTTGAAGTTGAGCTGAAAGAAATGGGTATTGAAAATACCAAACAGATGAACGGTGGTGTGGCTTTTGATGGCACATTAGAACAAGGCTACAAAGTCTGTTTATGGTCGCGTTTTGCCTCTCGAGTATTATTAAAGCTTAGTGAATTCAAAGTGTTGAATTCACTGGATCTGTATTTAGGCTGTAGCAATATTCCCTGGGAAGAGCATTTTGATATTGATAATACTTTCTCGATTGACTTCTCCGGCAGTAACGATGAAATTCGTAATACGCAGTTTGGTGCGTTAAAAATTAAAGATGCAATTGTGGATCGCTTCCGCAAAAAATTTGATGATCGTCCGAGTGTTGAAAAACGCGATGCCGATATCCGTTTCAACGGTCGCTTATGGAAAGATAAAGCGACAATCTATTTAGATCTGTCAGGATCGCCGTTACATCTTCGTGGTTACCGCACAATTGCCGGTGAAGCACCGCTTCGTGAAACCTTAGCTGCAGGTATTGTTAAACGCAGTGGCTGGCAAGGGGAAGCATTATTGGATCCAATGTGTGGCTCGGGCACCATTGTTATTGAAGCTGCTATGATGGCGCTCAATATAGCACCGGGTTCACTGCGTCAGACCTTCGGTTTTGAAAAGTGGAAAAAACATGATCAAGCGTGCTGGAATACATTAAAAACCTCTGCTCAGGTTTATGCTAAACGCTCGGTTAATCAGTGCGAAACACGTTTTTACGCGTCTGATTTAAGCAAAGATATGATTGAAATAGCACGTAAAAATGCACAGCGTGCAGGCGTTGCAGAATTAATTGAATTTTCGGTTGCCGATGCTAAAAAGGTATTACCACCGGAAGAGCTGGAAACGGGCATGCTAATCAGTAACCCTCCCTACGGAGAGCGGTTAGGTGGTTTTAGCGATACCATCACGCTATACACAGAGTTAGGTTACCACTTCAAAGAAGCATTCGCAGGCTGGAATTTGGCTATGTTTGCCATGGATACAGAGCTGCTGAGCTGTTTAGGTATGCGTGCAGCGAAAAGCTTTAAATTCTTTAACGGTCCGATTGAGTGTGTCCTTAAAAATTACCGTATTTCGGCAAAACGTAATGTTGAAAAAGTAGTTGAAGCTGCCCCCGTAGTTGAATCAGATAAAAACAATAAAACTCCAGAGCCTATCAATCCGTGGACCATGGGACGTGGAGATGATGATTTTGCAATGGGGCAAGAAACCGAATCTGAAATTGTCTTTAAAGAAGTTAAGCAGATTAAGCCTGCTATTTACTCTGAAGCCTTTGCTAACCGTTTAACTAAAAACCTCAAAAAGTTAGAGAAATGGGCGAAGCGTGAAAACGTTGAGTGTTACCGCATGTATGATGCCGATTTGCCTGAATATAATGTAGCTATTGACCGTTACGGCGAGTATGTCATCATCCAGGAATACCGTGCGCCGAAAGAGATTGAAGCAGGTAAAGTACGTCGCCGCTTTTTAGATGTGGTTTCTACGGTGCGTTATATGCTGAATCTTTCTGATGATAAGCTAGTGATTAAAGTACGTGAACGTCAGAAAGGGCGCCAGCAGTATGAAAAACTAGACACTAAAAAACAGTCGTTAGTGGTGCATGAAGGGCAGGCAAAACTGCTGGTCAATCTGCAGGACTATTTAGATACAGGCCTGTTTTTAGATCACCGTCCAACGCGTTTACGTATTGCAAAAATGGCGAAAGGAAAAGATTTCTTAAACCTGTTTTGTTATACCGCAACAGCATCTGTGCATGCGGCATTAGGCGGCGCTAAATCAACAACCAGTGTTGATATGTCGAAAACATATTTAGCATGGGGTGAAGATAACTTTGCTGAGAATGGTATTAAAGGTAAGCATGAGTTTATCCAGCAGGACTGCATTAAATGGCTGCAGCATGCCCATGAGATGTTTGATCTGATCTTTATCGATCCGCCAACCTTCTCCAACTCAAAACGTATGACTGATGTGTTTGATGTTCAAGACGATCATGTTGCGTTATTAACATCGGCCAGTGAACGTTTAAATGCAGGTGGTGAGATTATCTTCTCAAATAATAAGCGCGGCTTTAAGTTAGATATTGATGCGGTTAAAGCATTAGGTTTTTATGTTAACGACATCAGCCAGTCATCAATTCCTGAAGACTTTAAACGAAACAGTAAAATCCACCAGTGCTGGATTTTAACTAAGCATGATAAATAAGAAATAGTAATAATGGCGGGTAAAAATCTGTTGTTATATTTCACTGACGGCTGTCATTTGTGTGATGATGCCGTCAGATTATTGCAGCAGACTAATACCCCCTATTCAAAAGTCGATATCATCCACGATCAGAAATTAGTGGATTTATACGGTTATTCGATTCCGGTTATAGAAGATGAAAACGGGAATAGCATTAACTGGCCGTTCAGCTTACAAGAGCTAAACGATTTTATTCATATTCACACCCAATAAAAAAGAGTATTTACGTGGCATTATTAACTTTACATAACGCAGAGCTCGCCTTCGGTGACAGTGCATTATTAAATAAATCGAACCTAGTGATTGAACCTAATGAACGTGTTTGTTTAGTCGGACGTAACGGTGCAGGAAAATCAACGCTATTAAAAGTGTTAGACGGCCGTATTCAATTAGATGACGGCAGTATGCTGATTAATAACGATGTTAAAATCGCACGTTTAGAGCAGGATCCGCCAACAGCGAATACCATGAGTGCCTATGATTTCGTTGCATCGGGTATGGAAAATGCGGGTGAAGTATTAAAAGAGTATCACCACCAGTTACATGTTATTGCTGAAGACTGCAGCGAAAAACAGTTAAATAAATTACAGAAACTCCAGGAGCAGATTGATCAGTTAGATGCCTGGCAGTTAGACAGTAAAATAAATCAGATTTTAGACCGCTTAGCAATTGATCCGGATACCACCTTAGATCAGTTATCCGGCGGCTGGTTACGTAAAGTAGCGCTTGCCAAAGCGTTAGTAAATGATCCCGATCTGCTGCTGCTTGATGAGCCTACCAACCATTTGGATGTTGGGACAATCGAGTGGTTAGAGCAGTTTTTACTAAGCTTCCAGGGTTCAATTGTATTTATCAGTCATGACCGGGAATTTATCCGCCGTTTATCAACGCGCATTATCGATATTGACCGCGGCAATTTAAGCTCATGGCCGGGCGGTTATGATGATTATTTAGTAGCCAAAGAAGAAGCGTTACGTGTTGAAGAGGAACAAAATTCTGAATTTGACCGTAAGTTAGCGATTGAAGAAAAATGGATCCGCCAGGGGATCAAAGCGCGACGCACACGTAACGAAGGCCGTGTGCGCGAACTTAAATCACTGCGTAATGAGCGTGCAGAGCGTCAGAATGTGCAGGGCAAAGCCAAAATCAATATTGATGCGGGTACGCGCTCAGGAAAAATTATTTTTGAAGCAGATCATATTGCTTATAGTTATGATGATTTGTGTATTGTGCGTGATTTCTCCTGCACCATTATGCGCGGCGATAAGATAGCTTTAGTTGGCCGTAATGGCTGCGGTAAGAGTACCTTACTGAAATTATTCTTAGATCAGTTACAGCCTGACAGCGGCACCATGAAATGCGGAACTAAATTAGAAGTTGCCTATTTTGACCAGTATCGCGATACCCTAGATCCTGAAAAATCTGTGATGGATAACCTTGCAGAAGGTAAACAGGAAGTTGAAGTGAACGGTCTTAAACGTCATGCATTAGGCTATTTACAAGACTTTTTATTTCACCCTGTGCGCGCTAGAACGCCAGTAAAAGCGTTATCGGGCGGTGAAAAAAATCGTCTGTTACTTGCCAAAATTTTCTTAAAGCCAAATAACTTATTGATTCTTGATGAACCTACCAATGATCTTGATGTCGAAACGCTGGAACTATTAGAAGAGTTATTAGCGAATTATCAGGGCACGCTATTACTGGTAAGTCATGACCGTAGTTTTGTTGATAATACGGTTACGAATACCTGGTTCTTTGACGGGAATGGTAATGTAGAGCAGTTTGTCGGCGGTTACAGCGATGCTGTACGTCACAAAACACAAAGCGAAGCCACACGTCAGCCCGTTATTAGCGACGCCAAAGCTCAAGTTAAAAAAGACAAAGCACCGGTAAAAGTGGCAGCAAAGAAAAAGTTATCATACAAACTGCAGTTAGAACTTGATGGTTTACCGCGAGTTTTAGAAGAGTTAGAAATAAAAGTAGAAGAGCTCCAGGAAAGCATAAATACGCCAGAGTTCTTTACTAAAGAGAAAACTGAAGCTGATAAATTCTTAGCTGAGCTTGCTGATACAGAACAACAATTAGAAGAAGCATTTATGCGTTGGGAAGAGTTAGAAGAATTACAAAATGGGGAAAATAGTTAAATGAAATTTAAAGTTACCTTAGCAGGTGTGGTTTTGCTACTAGCAAATAACAGCTGGGCAAATCAACAACCTTATTATACGGTTGAAGAGATAAGCGTCACTGCCGATGGCGCTTTGTATGGGCCATATCCCTCTGCTATTTCCGATGATGGCACGTTTATTGGCACCTATTCAATGAAAGCTTCATTATCGGCCGATATTGATATTGCTTTACCGCTTACTTTTAATCGGGATTGTCAGTATGACAGTGTTCTTTGCTGGCTTGAGTTTTATGGCTCAGAAACTGCTGGTGATTTAAGCTATGAAAATGGTTATCAACAATGGCGAAATGCACAAGCCAATGCTGCCAATGGTTACAGCCGTTATTTTATGGCTAACACCCTGTTAAACGGTAGCGATCAGCCTCAAATTCCTTACGCTCTTGGTGAGAATAGTACTGATGTTAAAGTTACAGATGTTACTAATCCGTTACCCACCGAAACGGATGATCGTTTTGTAGTCGGTTACTCTTCTGCGCCTTATCAAAGTGGTACCCGTGAGTTTGTGCGCCGTGCTTTTGTAAAATCTGTAAGCGGTGATGTCACTTCATTATTACCTAGTTTTACCAGCAATGGAGGTTTAACAAGCGCCTATAAGTTAAAAGAAGTGACTTATGGCAATGGTGAGTCTAAAACTCTAGTGATAGGGAGCTCAAGTGTTTCTTATCCTAAAGATAGCGATGAATATTTCAAATATTGCTTTTTTAGTGATCAAGATGAGCAAATGAGCACGCTTAATGAATTAGTGTATTGTCCTGGTTTTGATACACAGGCTTGGGCTTGGGATGCTACGGCTACAGTTAATGGTGGCGTTAGTGATCTGACAGGTTATCCTTTGGCAAGCCACTGGCTTGGAAATTCACCAGAAGCATCGAATGGCTATAACGAAGAGCATTACGGAAGTCTAACATTTAGTGCCAGTGCATTTGATATTAATAGCTCAGGTATGGCAGTGGGTGCTTCTACGTTTGAATACAGCAACATCAGTTTAGGTGCCCGTCAGCGTGCGATTATTATGTCGCCATCAGAAACGGGGGAATATGGTAAACCGACTGTTATCTCATCTGCCACTGCGGATATTGGTGATACTGATGATCAGGATCGCGGTATTTATAACACTTGGGCGCAAGCTATTACTGATAGTAATATTGTGGTCGGTAATCGTGAATATGCCATTGCCAAAGGTCGTAATATTCCGTTTGAATTCTTTGTTTATAATATCGATACTGGTGCAATAAATATTCCATTATTAGATAAAAAGGTCTTAACTACCCAGCAGCGTTTAGCGGGGGAGAATGGCGCTAAAACTGGTGCGAACAGTCTGGCCTATGATATTAATAAAGACGGTTTTGTGGTTGGACAAGTAGATGATTATGATCAAATAGATCCTGTTTATCTTGCCAGCCCGCGTAGCCAGACTGCATTTTTATATGAGAATACAAGTGGTGACAGCTGGTTAATCAATGATTTAATCTGCAGTGAAACGGATGGTGTTGTTACTTCGCCTTATTTCCGTATTCGCAGTGCAAGGGTAATTAATGATGACGGAACTGTGCTAGCGGAAGGTTACAAATATAACACTGCTGATGATTACAAAAATAAAGTAAATGCTACACAAGTTGCCTTTAAGTTAATACGTAATGACACCGTAATTAGTCCAAGTGACAGCCCAAACTGTTGGGAGTCTGATTTGCTAAATATAAAAGAAGATCCTTATGAACGTCAAGGAGCAGCAAGTTTCTGGCTATGGATTTTTGCTTTACCACTGTTATTAGTACGTCGTTTACGTAAATAATCTATTTGAGAACTTTTTTTAAGGCTTGTTGTGAAATTTCATAACAAGCCTTTTTTTTACTCTTAAAATTATGATTATTAACAACAGATGTCATTAAAGTGTCATATTGGTAGCGCATATTAGCTGACGTCGCCATGGAGGCGTAACTTTTATTTTATTAACAAGCCAATAAAATAGATAATTCTTAATTAACGATGATAATGATGGAGTTTTGAATGAAACTTAAAACGTTAGCAACAGCAGTAACATTAAGTGCAGCTTCGCTATTCTCTGTTGCAGCTTCAGCTACAGATGCGGCATTACTTGTTTACACAAAAGTAAGCGGTATTTCAGGAAACCTTTCTTCTGTCGGCTCTGATACATTAGCAAATATGATGACATTTTGGGCAGAAGAGTTTAAACGTCAATACCCTAATATCAATATTCAAATTCAAGCAGCAGGCTCTTCAACTGCGCCTCCATCTTTAACTGAAGGTACTTCTCAGTTTGGTCCTATGAGTCGTAAAATGAAGTCAAAAGAGATTGAAGCATTTGAAAAACGTTACGGTTACAAACCAACTTCTGTTCGTGTTGCTATTGATGCGTTAGCAGTATTTGTAAATAAAGATAACCCTATTGAAGGGCTAACAATTAAACAAGTTGATGCGATCTTTTCTGCAACACAAAAATGTGGCGCAGATAAAAATGCAACACGTTGGGCTGATCTTGGTTTAACGGGCGGTTGGGCTGGTAAAGATATTCAGCTATTTGGTCGTAATTCAGTATCAGGTACATATGGTTATTTTAAGAAAAAAGCACTTTGTAAAGGCGATTACAAAAACTCTGTAAATGAGCAACCAGGCTCTGCTTCAGTAGTGCAATCGGTCGCATCATCTTTAAATTCAATTGGTTATTCCGGTATCGGTTACAAAGTGGCAGGTGTTAAAGCGATTGCACTTTCAAAGAAAGGTGGCCCTTTTATTGAAGCTTCAATGGATAATGCGGTGACGGGGAAATATCCTCTTTCACGTTTCTTATACGTTTACGTGAATAAGCATCCAAACAAACCGTTATCACCATTACAAGCTGAATTTTTAAAAATGGTTTTATCGCAACAAGGGCAAGTGATTGTTAAAAAAGATGGTTATATCCCATTACCAGCAAAAGTCGTTAATAAAGAGTTAGCTAAATTAGGTTTAAATTAAAGTAAAAGTTATTTAAATTCCTTACTAATAAAAACAGCGCTAAAAGCGCTGTTTTTTTATCTAAAATTAAAAAAGCAATTAATGCTCACTAATGCCGAACTGGTTGCGGCCAGCATCTTTAGCTATATATAGGCTGAATTATCAATGCTGTTTTTTAGCAGGTACTCAACTAATGCTCACTAACACTAACTAATGCTCACTAATACCAATCTGGTTTCGGCCTGCATCTTTAGCTATATATAGGCTGAATTATCAGT
>JABXKR010000023.1 GCA_013619145.1 Psychromonas sp.
CTTTATTACTCGCAAAGCGGCCAATTATCAAAGATGGTCGAATCGGTTACAGCTCCCCTTAAAGAAAATAAGCAGATTAAGGTCGATTACTGTCCAATAAAACCGCTTACCGCTTATCCTTATCCTTGGTCTTTTTATCCATTTTTTGATGCTTTCCCTGAAGCAATTTATATGAACGGCTGCCCTGTTGAACCGATCGAAAATCAATACGATGAATATGATCTGGTTATTCTTGCCTATAGCGTCTGGTTTTTAGCGCCGGCTATTCCAATTACAGGTTTTTTAAAAACAGAGCAGGCTAAACAACTTCTTAAAGATAAACCTGTGATCACTTTGATTGCCTGTCGCGACATGTGGGTGATGGCTCAGGAAAAAATGAAGACACTGCTTACAGGTGTTCAGGCAAAACTTATTGATAATGTTGTATTGACCGATCAAGGTGGTTCTATCTATGCGTTTATCACCACGCCACGCTGGTTATTAACGGGTAAGAAAGACCCTTTCTTATGTTTTCCTGCTGCAGGCGTTAGTGAAAAAGATCTAAAAGAAAGTAGTCGCTTTGGTGATAAATTAGTAAGATCGTTAAATAACAGCGAAGAAAAAACAGGAAAACCCTTATTGAAAAATATGGGGGCTGTATCTGTTGATGGGAAATTAGTGGGCACAGAAAAAATAGCGACTCGTTCGTTTATGATCTGGGGGAAATTAATCAAAAAATCAGGGCTACCCGGTTCATTGCCTAGAAAAATTGTGATTACTATCTATTCATTATTCCTTTTAACGTTAGTGTTAACGATTGTGCCTCTTAATATACTAATTCGTCGCCTTATCTATCCCTTTACCAAAAAAACTATTGAAAAAAATGCCAAAGAATATGAAAAGCCTTCAGGACGCTAATTATGACTAGAAACGTATATATCAATAATATCCAAGCTTTTTTACCCAATGAAGCAGTGACGAATAACGAAATGGAATCTGTATTGGGGCAAGTTGGTAGCCGTCCATCGCGTGCCCGTAAAATGATTTTACGCTCGAATAAAATAACCTCCCGCTATTATGCTGTAGATAAAGAAACAGGTCTGCCTACCCATACAAATGCGCAATTAACAGCGCAGGCTATCCGTCAGTTAAACTGTGAATCATTTAATATTGCTGATATTGAACTGCTGGCTTGCGGTACCACTGTGCCGGATCAGTTATTACCCAATCATGCCTTGATGGTACATGGTGAACTTGGTATCCCGAGTTGTGAAGTGATTGCTACCTCGGGTATTTGTCTTTCTGGCACTATGTCGCTTAAATATGGTTATATGTCAGTTTTAAGCGGACAAAGTGAAAATGCTGTGGCAACAGGCTCGGAAACGGCTTCCGCTATGATGCGTGCAAAAAACTTCAAAGAAGAAGTGGATATAAAAGTAGATGCATTACAACGTCAGCCTGAAATCGCATTTGAAAAAGACTTTTTACGCTGGATGTTAAGTGATGGGGCTGGCGCTGTATTGATGAGTGCAAAGCCTAATGAAACGGGGTTAACGCTTAAAATTGATTGGATAATACAAAAGTCCTATGCGAATGAGCAAGATGCTTGTATGTATGCGGGTGCTGAAAAACAAGCAGACGGCAGTTTAAAAGGCTGGTTGGCATATGACTCAAGCGAGTGGTTAAGCCAATCAATTTTTAGTGTTAAACAGGATGTAAAACAGCTTAATGAAAATATTATTGAATATACGGTTACTAAACCTCTGCAGGAGTTAGTAGAAAAAGGACAAGTGGAGCCTGATTCAATTGATTATTTCCTGCCGCATTATTCATCAGGTTATTTCCGCGATAAAGTTTATCAGGGTATGAAAAAAGCTGGGTGTGATATTCCGCAAGATAAATGGTTCACCAACCTTGCGACTAAAGGTAATACCGGATCTGCTTCAATTTATATTATGTTAGAGGAACTGCTTCACTCTGGTAAGTTAAAAGCAGGTGATAAATTACTTTGTTATGTTCCTGAAAGTGGACGTTTCTCCACTGCTTTCATGCAACTGACTGTTGTTTAATAAAGAGTGCTTTATGGATATTAAAAACGTACCTCAAGATCATATTTCGACTTACGCCGAAAACAAAAAAGCGCTTTATGCAACAGATGAGAATGGGAAATATGCTGTTGTTACCTCTTCGGGCTGGGATGTTGAAGGCGAAGCGACAAAGCAAGCGTTAACCGAGTTACAACGTCAAGCTGATAATGCTTATCAAGCGGTTTTAGAAGGTCAGCAATCCCCTCTTTATTATCATATGTATGCGCAACGAATGGACTTGATTGTATTAGCGCAATCAATGGGCTTGTTTCAATGGCGCGTGAAGCGTCATTTAAAACCTAAGGTCTTTAAAAAACTTTCTCCTACTTTGCTCGCACGTTATAGCGAAGCGCTTGGCCTTTCTGTTGAAAGCCTTAAACAACTACCTGAATTAAAAGAAAAATAATATGCAAGCTGTTAAATTTAAACACCAACATGCGGCACATTGCGAAAGTGGTGTGATGTCATCAATGTTAAGCCACCATGGTTTAAAACTATCTGAACCAATGGTTTTTGGTTTATCTAGCGCACTTGTTTTTGCTTATTTACCCTTTGTTAAGCTTGGAGGTATGCCATTAATTGCCTACCGTTCAATGCCTAAATCGATTATTAAAGGGTTACAGAAAAATATCGGTTTGAAAATGAAAGTTGAAAAATTTTCAAACGCGACACGTGGTACACAGCGTTTAGATGAGTTACTTGCACAAGGTCATATTGTTGGCGCACAAACCTCTGTTTTTTGGTTGCCGTATTTCCCCGAAGAGATGCGTTTTCATTTTAACGCCCATAACCTGATGGTGATTAATAAAACGGATGATAACTACAGCATCAGCGATCCTGTTTTTGAACATTTGGTTGAAGCGGATGTTAAATCGTTGCAGAAAGCGCGATTTGTAAAAGGGGTTATGGCACCTAAAGGGGCTTTGTATTACCCCTCTTATGTTCCTCAAGAGATTGATTATAAAAAAGTATTACCTAAGTGTATTAAAAAAACAGCAAAAACAATGCTGAAAACGCCAGTACCGATTGCTGGTTTAAAGGGAATTTATTTTCTTGCCAAGCATATTCGCCAGTTAGAAAAAAAAGGCGAACAATACAGTAAACTGTTTTTAGGTCATATCATCCGAATGCAGGAAGAGATTGGTACTGGTGGCGCTGGTTTTAGATATATTTATGCCTCTTTTTTACAAGAGTCTGCTGAGTTAATTAATAACCAAGAGTTATTTGAAGCTTCAAAAATGATGACCGCAACGGGCGATGCCTGGCGTGAATTTGCTCTGCTTATTGCTAAATCTATCCGCTCTAAAAATAAAAAAGTAATTGATTACCTAGCTATTGCTGAAAAACTGGAATCTGTTGCTCAGCAGGAAGCTGAAGTTTATAAAAAATTATTACGAGCATTCTAATGATAAAAATAGATAAGCTTTGTAAAAGCTATGGTGAAAAAAAAGCCTTAGATAACCTCTGTTTAGATATTAAAGCAAATAGTATCTTTGGACTTTTAGGTCCCAATGGTGCGGGAAAAACGACCCTTATTTCCATTTTAAACGGCTTAACAACCTTTGATAGCGGGCAAATACAGATATTTGATAAACCCTTATCTAAATATATAAAAGATATTCGTCAGCGTTGCTCACTGATTCCGCAAAGTCTTGCTTTTTATGACAACTTATCGGTTAAAGAAAATCTTGATTTTTTTGCCGGTATTCAAAAAATAGCAACTGCGACAGCTAAAAAAAATATTGGTTATGCTATTGAAATTAACCGATTAGATTCGATGTTAAAGCAGAAAGCAGCAACATTGTCGGGTGGACAAAAACGCCGTTTAAATATTGCAATTGGTTTATTAAATAACCCGGATATTCTGTTTTTTGATGAACCAACTGTAGGTATTGATCCCGAATCCCGTAATGAAATTTTAGATACTATCCGCTCTTTTAAACAAGATAATAAATGCGTTATATATACCTCTCATTACATGCCTGAAATTGAAAAAATATGCGATCAAGTGGCGATAATTAATGCCGGACAAATTATCAAACAAGGTGATATCTGCTCGATGTTAGAAAGAGAGATGGGCAATCAGCTTATTATTGAACTATATGAAACACCAATAGCTGTTCTGCAGGAGTGCTGTGAGCTGTTTTCTTTGTTAACCGTTATCAATAGCAGTTGTTTACAATTAGCTTCTAAAAAACCTGAATATATTTCTCAAGCTCTTTCTCTGCTGGAGAACAATAATGTAAAAATTAAACAGGTAAATTATGCCAATACCAATCTTGAATCAATTTTCATTAATTTAACATCGAAAGGAAGGTAACATGTTCAAGTCGATGTTAATTAAAGAGTTTTTACTTGTTATTCGTGATAAACACGCACTGGCTGCACTGTTTGTGATGCCTGCTGTGTTTATCTTAATTATGTCGCTGGCGTTAAAAGATGTGTTTAACGAACAAAAAGCAATGCTTTCTTTAGCGATTGTCGATCAAGACAGTTCTGAAACTAGCCAGGAGTTTATAAGCTCAATTCAGGGAAATAAGCTGATTAATAGTAAACTGCTCAATGTTGACGATCATAAAGGTGTGGATCAACAGAATGTTCAGTTTCTTATTTTAATCCTTGAAGGTTACGAACAAGAAGAGAACAAGCAATTACAGATACAAGTTGCTTCCGATGTATCGCAAACTGTTTTGCTTTTATTTAAAGCGCAAATGATGCAAATAATTATGCAGCAAAAACTAGCCAGTCTCCATTCACTGCAGCAATCCCGTGCTCAACAGATGGGCTTTGATATCCCAGATGCCGTTGATATCAATGAAAACGATATTATGAATATTCAATATGCAAAACTATCTGCAGATGAAAAGCCAACTTCAACACAGCAAAGTGTGCCCTCTTGGATAGTTTTTGGACTGTTTTTTGTCATTATTCCAATGTCGACAATTTTCATTAGTGAACGCAAACAAAATACATTGATGCGTTTAAGCACTATGAATATTACTATCCCTGCCCTTTTTGCAGGAAAAATAATCCCTTACATGATTATCAATCAGCTGCAGGTATGGTTAATGATAGCGGTGGGAATGTATATTGTTCCTCTGTTTGGTGCTGATGCATTGACCATTGGGGGATCGGTAACTGCTTTGATTGTTATCTCTTTTGCACTGAGTTTAGCTGCCATTGGTTTGTCTATCTTAATTGCAACGGTTGTCGACAGTGTTGAGCAAGCGACCACCATCGGCGGTATTCTTAATGTCTTACTTGGCGCAATTGGTGGTGTGATGGTACCTAAATTTGTAATGCCCGAGTTTATGCAGGAATTTGCCAATATCTCGCCTATGTCCTGGGGATTAGAGGGCTTTTTAGATCTGTTTTTACGTAAAGGTAATTTATCTGACGTACTCAACGAGGTACTGGCATTAACTCTGTTTGGTTTGGTTTTGCTGTTTATTGCTGCCATTATATTTAATATAAAAATAAGGAAAGTATCATGATCGGCTCACAGGATGAGGCGCTTAAATTGCGCCTTAAAAAGATGATTATTGAAGAGTGTGAAAAAGATGAATTTGCAGCTGATGATATCAGTGATGATGTGCTGCTATTCTCTCCTGAAAGTGGATTAGATCTTGATTCTGTTGATGCCCTGCAACTATCTATGAGTCTGCAAGCACAATTTAATGTGCGTTTAACCGATCCTAAAGAGTTTCGCCGTGTAGTTACCACTATTAATGGCCTCGCTGATTATTTACAGGCTGAGTAAGTTTTTATGATTACTATTTTAGGTGGCGATATAATTTGTGCTTTAGGTGATAAACAGCAGCGTCTTGCACACCTCCTTAATGGTACTTACCAAACTATTGAAAAAAAGATGAATGTGTTTGCTGAACAGCGCAGTTATCCATATTATCAACTGGTTTCAGAACAACCGCTGCCAGTCTTGTTTGATCCTATCCCGGTAATAATTCCTGTTATAAAAAAGCTAATTGATAAGTTGGCATTAGATAAAAATTCATTAAGTCGTTGCGGTCTGTTTTTAGGCTGTTCAGCAAATGATCTGTCCATATCGCACCCGCTTTGGTTAAATACAAGTGATTCATCTGCTGGTAAATTTAATGATCAACGGGTTGGAAATGGGCTTTATGCATCACAATTAATTGAGCACTTTTCATTAAACGATTTATCGCTTACCTATAATACCGCTTGCACTTCAAGCGCTAATGCAATGATTGATGCCGCAACTATGTTAGAAGCAGGGGTCATTGATTATGCGTTAGTGGTTGGCCTGGAGATGTTTGCCAGCTTTTCATTTGAGGGGTTTTCATCAATGCAATTGTTATCACCTGATCAGGTATCCCCTTTTGATCAAAATCGCCAGGGTATGGTGTTAGGTGAATCATTAGCTGCCCTATTTATGAGTCGCGATGATCTGCGTAAAAGTGACTGGATTTTTAAAGGTGGTGTTAATCGTAGTGAAACAGCAAGTGTAACGGGTGCTAAGTTAGATGGTAGCGGCATCAGGGAGGTTATTAAGGAGACATTAGATTGTTGTGATCTGCAGGCGAAAGATATTACGGCGGTAAAAACCCATGGGACGGCTAGTCCAATGGGGGATATTGCTGAGATTAATGGAATGAAACAGATATTTAAAAAACAACCAAATTTCTTTTCTTTAAAACCCTATATCGGCCATACACTTGGGAGTTGTGGAGTAAGTGAGTTATTACTTTTAACTGAATGTGTGGGACAAGGCTTTATTCCTGGAACACCTAATTTTAATAATATTGATCCTGAACTGCAATGGGCGCCAATAAAAAACAAGATAAGCTGTAAGGCGGGGAATTTTTTACTTAATTACTTTGGATTTGGTGGTAATAATGTTTCGCTGATTATTGAAAAGGTGCCGTCGTGATTTATATCCAGCAAGTTGCATTAATAAATCACCAGCAGCCTGAAGATGTTGATGTAAAAGCTATTTGCAAAAAAGTAGCGCCTAAGTTTGTACGCCGTACCGATCGTTTTATACAGCTAGGTATACTTGGAGTAGCACAGATTCAAGATAAGCAAGCGATAAGCGAAAATACAGCTTTATACCTGACATCAGGGCAGGGAAATATATCGGTATTTAAGCGTTTGTGTGATTATCGGTTTATTGAAAAATCGCCACCCAAACCCGTCGACTTTATAAACTCTTTAAGTAATACCGCAGGTTTTTATATTGCGCAGTTTTTAGGGTTAAATAGCAAAAATAATAACCTTTACAATCATGGTTTTGTTGTGGAAATGGCATTAACTCTGGCAAGTAGCGATTTAAAACTGAAAAAAGAACAACAAATATTACTTGGTGGTGTTGATCAACTGTTTGAGCCTGCAGAAATTGCTAAGCAGTACCTTGGATTAAAACCTGATGTTGAATTGGGTGAAGGTAGCAATTGGATGTTACTCAATCGTGAAAAAGAAAATGCATTAGCATCGCTTGAAATAATAACGCAATCTATGAATTTACAGCAAGTAAAAGCTTTTATGCGAAGTGTTGAAGGTGATTATCAAGTTGCTTTTGCACTGCGCTGCTCTGAGCTGGATATCAATGAATTAATGGCAAAAGCAGAGCAAACACGTTTTACTTATGAACAGCGCGTCGGGTTTTACGAAACAGTGGCTCTCTATGCGTTAAATAATTTTATCCAAACAGAAAAAGGGCTGTTGTTGTTTATTGATTATTTCGAAGGTCAATTTCGTTTAATAAAACTTAATGTTTTTTAACAACAAAGCTCATTAATGAGCTTTGTTATTAGGTTTGTTACTTAAAATTTATATGAAATACCCGCATAAAAGGAGTTAAGAGTGAAAACATCAATATTTGTATCTTCTCCCCAACCATTATATGCCTCTGCAAAGTAGGAATCAGCTTCATAAGCAACTCTTAATTGCACACCTTTCAACATAACAGGCGCATATTCAACACCAACACCATACTTAATTGCAATGGGATTATCTGTATCTAAAAAAGTAAAGCTTGAGTTTAGGTCCATATAAGCAAGACCTAATAGTGCAAAAGGACGAATGCCATTAGCAAACGTATAACCTGCATTTGCTGCA
Organism: Psychromonas sp.; assembly: GCA_013619145.1. Classification (GTDB taxonomy): domain Bacteria; phylum Pseudomonadota; class Gammaproteobacteria; order Enterobacterales; family Psychromonadaceae; genus Psychromonas. Next base: position 8,163 of record JABXKR010000023.1, read on the forward strand.
ACAGAAAAGGATGTTGGAGATTGCTTCACAGCTGTTTTATTGTTGAAAAAAGTGTAAACGTAACCTTGAGTATCACCGTAGTCGCTATAAGTTGCTTCAACGGCAATTATTTTATTAAATTGATAGCCGGCATAAACCTTAAGTGTATTACCATCCGTTTGTTCTATTAATTTTCCATAGCGGTTATCGTTATCCCAATCTTGCTCTGTATTATAATTAAAGCTACCGATCCCTGCTCCGAGGTAAAAACCATTAATTTTTTGAGCATTACTTGTAACTTCTGAAGCAAAAGTAACAGATGATGTAAAAATTAATAGGGGAAGTAATATTTTTTTCATTGTTGTTACCTATTTTTTTGTTGTTAAATTAGATTGCTTTTAGTTCAAGTAATGTATGGCCTAAACCAATGTCATCAGTACGTTTAGCCACATTAAAACCAGCAGCTTCAACAATTTCTAAAAAGTCTTCACTGCGGTAAAAGCGGCTATTACCATTTGCTAAACAGGTGAAGTATAAAGAGGTTGCGTTAAGACTTAATGTTGCTGCATCGTAACGTTGTGCATCCCAGAAAAGTTCAAGAATATAAACGCGGGTATTAACATCCATCGCTTTGCGCACTCGTTGTAAAATACTCAGTATTTCCATTGGCGAGAAACAATCTAGGAACTGGCTCATCCACCAGGCATCTGCGCCTGTTGGTAAAGGCAATGATTTATCTAACATATTGGTTGGATAACCTTTAATACGATCCGCAAAACCTTGCTCTTTAGCATTTTTCATTGCCATTTCGATTTGCTGAGGAAGATCGATAATGGTCATCTCCACATCTTTATCGTAATTACAACATTGTAGTGACCACTTTCCGGTATTGCCGCCAATATCAAAAATACGTTTTGGTTTATGTTCAAACACTTTTTTTAATAAAATAGGAAATGAACGATCTGAATAGAAGTGATCAAAGTTAAACCAACTCTGTTTAGCTTTTTCTGGTAAACGCGAAAGCCCTTCATAGATCGTTGGCCAATCACCTAACTCTTTAAGACCTGCAGGAGTGCCCTCTTCAATGGCTTCGGTAAGATGCATCATAGCGGCGTAACAAACATCGGCGGTGAAATCTAAATTAGCGCGCGTCATACCGTCATGTAGTAAAAAATAACCCAGCTTTGCGATAATGTAATTTGGGGCATTCCAGGTAACAATATGTGCACTTAATGCCATATCCAATAATACTTTAACGCCATATTCAGAGACACCTGATTTTTCACTTATCTGTGTTGCATTAAGGCCATTATCTTTAGCTTCATCTAATACCGCTAAAATACCTAAATCACGTAAAGTGCGCGCTGTATGGAATGTGATAGGTGCAAAAGCTAGTTTTTGCGCTTCAGTTTTTGCTTCAAGAGCTGTAAATGGGTCGTTCGAATAATCAGTCATTGCCTAACCTGTAGAATTTAATATATTAATAATTTTTGAAACGATGATCTGTTTGCACTACATAATAATGACTTGTGGTTAAAAAACACCATAAACAGTTAAGCAGGCTTACATGTCTCGAATAATCTATTGTTCACTATTTAAATGAGGATCTTGTGACTAAATTTGCTTTTTATGGCGGGGAAAAATTATCATCCTTATAGCAAATAACATCCTTACTTTAGCCATGAAGGTTAACATTTAAAGAGTTAAAAGGATATTGTTGGCGGTAACAACTCGACTATTAAGTATTTTTTTTTGATAGAAAACAACAATTAATAAGTTGTTATTAAAATAACTAAACAGTATTAACAGTTAATGTTAAAATGAGCGATCTAAATACGGGTAAATTATAACTCAGTTATTGTGTTATTTGTTTATTAATAAGAACTTAATCAGATAGTAAAAATAAATGGATTTTATTAACTTTAATATAATAAAGTGGTTTGCACTTTGCCCGACTACTGCAGAGAAAAACGGCTGGAACTTGTTAGCTGAAAAACAACCTTTATGCTTAGGTGTGCTAAATGAATCTCCCGTTGATTTAATCCCGCCTATGCTGCGCCGTCGTATGAGCTCTTTAAGTAAACTTGCAGTTCAGACTGCCACACAGTTATCTTTAGGAACTGATATCGATTATATTGTTTTTGCTAGTCGTCATGGCGAATTAACTCGAACAGTTAAACTAATCGAAGATATTCTTGCGGGGAATGATGCTTCGCCAATTCTGTTCTCGCAATCGGTTCATAATACCGCCGCAGGTTTATTTACTATTTCAACTAAGCAGGCAATTCCTGTTTGTTCTTTAGCCGCCGGTGAAAACACCTTGCATAGTGCGCTTATCGAAGCTAGTTGTTACTTACAAGAGCATCCGAGAGACAAAGTGTTAGTGGTTAATTTTGACGAACCTTTACCTGAACCTTACCACTCTTTTGAACTGCAGGAATATCAAGGTTTCGCGCTTGGTTTGTTGTTAGAATCCGGTATGGAATTCCAAATTAAGGCAATAAAACAGGCACAATTAAGCGAAAGTTCATCTCCTCAAGCTTTTAGTTGTATTGATTATTTGTTAAATGAAAAGAAAACCGTTTCGATTAGTAGTAAAAAAAGCAATTGGATTTGGGAAAAAAGCGCATGAGTATCACCCAAAAAATAAATAAAATATGGCGCTCCAATAATTGCTGTTATAACGCCCAAAGGCAGTTGACCTGGAGCAATAATGGTTCTAGCTATTGTATCAGATAAAATTAAAAATATGGCACCTGCTAATATTGAAGCGGGTGTTAAATACTTATGATTCGGTCCAACAATAAGTCTCATGGCATGAGGTACAATTAACCCTACAAAGCCAATAATACCACTAATCGATACACTGAAAGCTGTTGCAACTGATGCCGTAAATAAAAGTATTTTTCTTAGTACCACCACATCAATACCCATTGATGTGGCACTTTCTTCACCAAGTAACATCACATTTAAGTCTCTTGAGAAAAATATGAAAACAGCAACACATAATAATATAGGGATATAGACAACTTCTATGTGAGACATTTTAACAGAAGATAAACTACCCATCGTCCAAAATATAATTTTCTCAACTTGATCTCTATTC
>JABXKR010000027.1 GCA_013619145.1 Psychromonas sp.
GCTCGAGCCGCTTCTATCGCAGCATTTAATGCAAGTAAATTTGTTTGATCTGAAATACCGGTAATGACATTCAACACTTCTGCAATTTCAGCCGAACCCTGTTTAAGTTCATCAACAACTAAGCTTGCATGGTCGATTTTTTGTGATGCATTATCAATTAAATTCATTGTATCTGCGACCATAGAACTTGCATTGTGGATCATATCACTCGCTTCTGCAGTGGCATTTGATGCATTAACGGTATTACCTTCAACTTCTTTAACGGTTAACGACATTTGCTCAATCGCACTTACAACTGTTTGAATCTCTTCACTTTGTTTGCTGACACCACGGTTTGTTTGGCCCGCAATAACCGACAGACTATCAGAGGCAGAGGTTAGGTTTTGAGACGAGCCCACTAATTGTTCCAGCAAACTATGAAACTCACTAAGCATTGAGTTTATCGATTTACTTAATGCACCAAGTTCATCATTATTTAAAATATCTAAGCGCTGGGTTATGTCGCCACTTTCAGCTTTAACCATCACTTTTTGAATATTTTCGATAGGTTTGATAATTGCGTTAATGATGACAAAAGCAATAATAATGAGGCCTACTAAAATAATCGCAATTTCTATTACCATCTCAATAATATTAGCATTTAATTTATCATCAATATCTTGTATGTAAATACCGGTACCGACCACAAGGCTCCAAGGTTTGTATGAAATCGAATAGGATAATTTATCTTCTGCTGCGCCATCGGCAACGCGTTGGAATTGGTATTCAACATATCCGCGGCCAGCAGGGTTCTGGGTACTCTTTAAAAGATCCTGATACACAAAACGTCCATTGGCATCTTTAATATTGGTGATATTACCACCTGTTTTTTTACCTTTTAAACTTGCTTGTAAAATCATATCGGTCGTAAAAGCAAAAAAATAGCCATTACCACTGTACTGTAGCTCCTGCAATGTTTTGTAAAAATCTTGTTGTGCTTCTTTAAGTTCTAACTCACCAGCTGTCACTTTTTTCTGATATGACTTTAGCAGCCCCTCTATTGATTCAACTTGTACTTTTAACTGCTGTGCACGATCTTCGTGCATTTCATCGTGCAGTACATTCATCGAACGCCAACCAAGAATTATTATAGCGAATAGTGAAAATGCGATGAAAAAATAGATTTTTTGTTTGATGGTAAATGACATATGTACCCCTTAGTGTAAATCGCGCCACCTTAAGCGGCTATAATATTAAACGGCTGAAAACAGCCAACTGTTTTTAATTCGTTTAAAAGTCTTGTTTAACTGTTTAACTGTTTAACTTTTGCTGTAGCCACTGTATTGCATCTTCTTTATCGCTAAAAACCTTTCCGATCTCAGGAAGTCGACTTTTAACAATAGATTTTTGTACCCCATTTGCGACAACAATTGCCAACGAAATACAGCCATTCCTGCTCAAGATACTCCAATGTTTACCGACTTCACTTATTGTCTGAGGAGAACCCAAACACTCAGCATCCCAAATTTCGATAATAGAAAATAAATCAGATGTTCTGTCAATAATCGCATTTTGATATGAATCTGCAGCATCAACTATGCCTTCCTCATTAAAGGGGCCAAAAGCCTCAACATATAAAATATTATTATCCCAATTAAATAGTGTCTTACCGTGACCTTGCATTGTTTATTCCTATGGTACTAACCTGTGTATTATCTACACTTGATTCGTTGCTATTGAACTGTGGGTGCAGCCCATAACTCAGTGTTTTTGCTTATTGTTATCAGTGAATGCCACAAACTGTTTAACAAAGCCTGTCATGTCTGCGCTACCTTTATTGTATTTGACGAAATGACGTGTAAGCGCTTTCTTTTTTGTCAAAAAAAAAGGACTGATTCCGACTATTTATCTGCTGTTAAATAAAACACATTAGCAAGTTCAATCTGCACTTATCCATACTCAGCGCAAGGATATAGAATTTGTACTACTAATCAAGTGGCTCTGTCCCAGAAAAGTGTTGCTAGCATTACTGTTACCACCTAACCCTATGTAAATATTTAGATTACATTAATTTTATTTTTTTTCTATTTTTGTCCTACTAAACCCTGTTATTTTTCTTATCGGCAATAATCGCGGCCAACAGTAATTAGAGATGAAAATTCTTGTGCAACGTTACCGTTATTTAAAAGCTATGACCTGGCACTGATGTTTTAATCTTCTATTCAAAAAACGCCGTCGAATTTTTCTCAAGCACTATACTTAACGGTGACGGATGTTTGTTGTCACAGGAAATCACCATGAAATATCTTGCTTTAATTTTTTTAATTTTGACATCAATGTGCAGTGCAAAGCCGATTGTATTGTGCCTGGAAAAAATTAATAACCTCCCGTATTTTGGAATTGAGCAAAACAACGGTGTGTTTATTGATTTTATCAATATAATGAATTCACAAAGTGAGCTGCAGATAGAACTTGTGCAACTCCCATGGAAGCGGTGTTTAAGGAATGTAGAGCTAGCATTATTCGATGGTGCCTTTGCGGTAATTTATACCGTACAACGCGATAAATTATTTTCATACCCTAAAACAGCGGAAGGGAAACTAGATAGATCTAAAGCTATATGGCAGGCTAGCTATCCTGTGTTTGTACATAAAGAAAGTACCCTGCAATGGAACGGTGATAACTTTAACCAGGTAGGAATAAAAGTAGCAGCGCCTCTGGGCTATGTGGTATCTGATAAACTAGGACAGATAAAGAATTTGTGTGTGTCAAATATTGCCCCGGAAAAAGGGTTGCAGTTGCTGGCAATGCAGCGACTGGATGCTTATGTGATTGAACAGTCGATTGGCGATAAAATAATTCAGAATAACAATTTAACGTCAGCGGTAACTACGCTTGCTACTCCATTTTTAACCAGAGATTGGTATCTTGTTTTATCTAATGATTTTGTGCAGTTATCCCCGCAAACAGCCGCGCAGTTTTGGGAATTATTAGCACAAGTTCGAGAACAAAATGGCCAACGTTTATACCAAAAATATATGCAGCAGGATTAGAGCCGCCTGATTTGTTTGCATCGCTGTCTAATTTACTGCTGTATATAGCCATTTTAAAATGGAAGGGTACTTGCCGCTCACATTGCTTTGCGGAGATAAGCAAGCCTTCTAAGTTAGTAAAATACTTAGATGTTAAGAGCTTGCTTTATGATTATCAGATCTTACATTTTGTAATTTAGGGGGCAAGGCAAGATCCCTAGCTGATGTTCAATTACCCCCTTTGCTGTCTCCCTTATCAGCAATAACTGCGGCCAACAGGGCAAGCATTGATGACAGCAGCATCACAATCACTACGGGTTGCAACATTCCCATACTGATAAAAGCGGCAAGTGCACTAACTGCTGCACCGACAGTATATTGTATAGCACCTAATACCGCGGATGCGGAACCGGCATTATGCTCATAAAATTTAAGGAAACAGGCACTGGCATTTGCCATTATTCCGCCACACGCAGCGATGCTAATGACGAATCCTGTCACCGCAAAATAGAGTTGATCCGGTGCAATAACTACCGATGCGACTAAAACCAGTCCGCCGATCACCTGCATCAACAGAAAATGTTTTAGCAGAGCAGCAGGATCATACCAGCGTAATAGCAGAGTATTCAGTCGATTAATTGTCACCAGACCACAGATATTAGCGGCGAACAGTAATGAGAAATGCTCTGCGCTTACCCCGAATACTTCCATATAGATCATCGAAGCATTGGTTAAAAACGTCATCATTACCGCATAGGCAAAAGCCTGAGCCAGCATAAAACCTAGCGCGCGTTTTTCTTTAAAAACAGACAGTAAACCATACTGTTTTGACTTAGTGTTAGAATCAGTTATTTTAGCTCTGACATGCACCGTTCTTGGCGGAATAAATAGCATTACCAATCCAATCACAGCAATGGCAAAGACAGCAAGAAAATAGAAAATCCAATGCCAACCTGCCATTGTCAGAATCAGGGTACCAGCTGTTGGGGCGATCGAAGGGGCAATCATCATGATTAACGCAATCAATGAAAACAGTTTGGCCGACTCTTTACCACTGCTATTATCACGAATAACCGCAGGAACACCGACTACAGCCATACCACCGCCAATCGCCTGTACAAAACGCCATAACCATAAGATCTCAATAGTGGTACTGGTGGTAAGCAGGGCACTGCCGATAGCGAAAATTCCCAGACCCAGTGCCATTACAAAGCGGCGTCCTTGTCGATCAGACAAGGGCCCGCCAATCAACTGACCAACTGCCAATCCCAGTACATATAAACTGACGGTGACTGACATCAGGGAAATATCGACCTGCATATCTAGCGCCATGGTTGGCATCGCCGGTAGATAACTGTCGATAGCAAAAGGTGATATTGCAAAAACGCTAGCTAAAGTGAGGATTAGGGTTTTGGATATAGTTCGACTATTAGAAATATCGTGAACTTCATGGCGCGAGTGATTTTTAACTTCTGTTACTATTGTTTGTGTTGTCATAAGTAGTTCTCATTTATCTTTCTGGAAAGATACTATCTGGACTTTATCTTTCTGGCAAGATATATTGCGATTTTATTTTAAAGGACAGGTGCCGAGCTCATGACCAACAGTATTAAGCAAATTCTTGAAGAGGGAGCCCTTAACTGGCCTGAACGTGTCGGTTCGACTTCTCCTGCGTTACTGCGCCTGTTTCGGGTTAGCGATATTTTTCAGAGCAATATCCAACAATATGTCGAAAGATTTAATCTGCAAAGGGCTGACTTCGGGGTGCTTTGTACTCTGCGACGTAGTCCTGCTCCTTACTGTCTGTCCCCGACAGCACTGTATCAAGCCATGCTGTTCAGCTCTGGCGGACTGACTAAAGTACTGGGACGATTGAGCAAGGTTGAATTGATTGAACGGCTTGATAATCCGGAAGATAAACGCAGTAAATTAGTACAACTGACAGCGCAGGGAAAACAGCTTGTGGAAACTATGCTGCCAGAACTGCACCAGCAGGAGCAGCGTATATTTCAGGTATTAAGCAAGGATGAGCAGGAACAATTAAATACACTATTACAGCGCATTCTCGAGCAGTATGAGTAAATAGTAAGAGAGCGCATCTTATTAGTAACTCAGGCTGTAGAGAAAATTTATATAGCCGACTTAATAAAGCTCTTTGTATTCAGCAATAAATGGTCTGCCTCTTAACTTCAAGAATGCCAGAAACTGTTTAGTTGTATGTGTAATTACTTGCTGAGTCGGCATCTCTATCTTATCAAACAAATCACTTACTAACTCTAACTGACCGATTTGTTGGCAAAAATGGGCGTCTGTTCCTGTGGTGACATAAGCGCCTACATCTCGCGCAATACGTGCAATTTCAAGGCAACGGTCAGCACTGCCGATACGGCTTACACCTTTAAGCGAACTGTTGTTAAATTCAATTGCGATGTTATGCTCTTTGGCACATTCAATTACCGCATGAAAATCGAAGTCAAAGTTGGGGTTGCCTAAATGCCCAAGTGCATCCACGCGTCCGCCTTTAATTACATTAATCAGTGCTTGTGTGTGCGCCGCTTTATTTGCAGGCATAAATACAGGTTCATGCAGGCTGGCAATAATCCAATCCAGCTCGCAATCCGTTTCTAACGGGATATCAATTTCACCATCAATATTTACAATATTAGATTCCACGCCGCGAATAACAGCCACACCTGAAATAAACCTCGGCAATATTTTCTGGTTAGCAAAAAACCAATAATGAGGAGCACCCGGCATAGATTCTGAATGATCTGTGGTACAAAACATCTTTACTGCATGTTCTTTGGCTGCCTGAGCATTTTCCAGCAAAGTGCTATAAGCATGACCACTCGCATAAGTATGTGTATGAGTATCAACGTCAAATTTCATAAAACCTCGCTTTGATAATAGTTGCAGTTAATGGGTTCATAGTATTGTGAATTAAGTGAATTTCATAGAATTATTTCCATTAGAAAACAGACTCTGTGCCCATAAAAATTAAAAAATAATCTAAAAGGCCGGATTGATTCGCAATCCGTGTAATGAGCTCAATTTTCAGCGAATGACAGTTATGCTTCTTTTTTATTTTCCATGTTATATCAAATATTTATTTCCATACGTTGATTTATAAAATATCATTAATTCATATGTAAATAACAGTGTCTGTGGCGTAATATATTTACAGGAAAGAGCTGTATTCACCATCCTTTGCTTGTGTGCACGAATTTTCTTGCACCATAAAATATACATAGCTGTAATTTAACGATAATAAGAATCAAACTAAGGAACTAACTTAAATGACAAAAAGCAAACCTTCATGGATGCTGGTGGCGGCATTATCCTGCCTGTGCATATCGGGAAAACCGGTTATGGCCACGCCTGTTGCATGGGATCATGAGCAGCAAGTCTGGCTCACTCAGCAGTCAGATCATTTTACAATCAGTTTTGTCGATGGTCATCAGCTAAATGCAGCTCGAGCATTGGATATTGCCGAGCAGGTGCACAATGAACTACTGCCATTTTTTAAAAGTGCCCCACAGCAACGCACTGAAATCGTGCTGGTTGATGATTATGATTTTTCCAACGGTTGGGCGACACCGCTCCCTTTTGCGCAGATCCGTTTGATTATGAGTCAGCCAGAAGATATCAGTAGCTTAGCTGGTAATGACGAATGGCTGCATCTGTTAATTCGCCACGAATACACTCATATTATGCATATGGAACTGGCCGGAGGCGCGGTCAGCGCGCTGCGTCACGTGTTTGGGCGAAATATGTTTCTATTTCCGCATGCTTTGACGCCGTCTATGCTGCTCGAAGGACTGGCTGTTTATCTGGAAACGAATAAAGAATTAGGTTACGGCCGTTTGCAGGGCTCTAACTATGCGATGCAAATGCGTATGCAGGTATCTGGCGGAGAACTGAAAGATCTGCAACAGGTGGCAGTAGCATCCCGCGAATGGCCGCTTGGTTCCCCTTATCTTTATGGTGCTTATTTTATTGAGTATCTTGTCGATACTTATGGCTCCGATAAAGTACAGCTGTTTTTGCAGAATTACAGTCGTAAACTTTTACCTTACTTTTTACTTAATAACTCAGCTAAGCAAGCCTTCGGTAAAGACTTTTTTATATTGTGGGATGATTATCAGAGCTATTTAACAACACGTTTTGACAGTGAAATAGCCCCCCTTAAACAGCAGGCCGTGGTGGGGAACGATTTAGACAAAAATCTGTTTCTGCAAGTAACGGCAGCTGGTAATGACGGTTTACTGGTTAACCGCAACAATGGCGAAGACCGGCCGGTCCTTGCGCAGCTTTATATTGAAGAGAATAATAATGCAGTCTGGCAGCAGGTTGTCAGCAGCAAGGGGGTAAGCGCACTTTCAGAGCATCCGGATGCGGGTCTGGCTGCTTCCCGGCAGATAAGTTATGCCGATGGACGCGTATTAAACGATCTGTTTATATTTCAAAATGGCGACTGGACCCGCTTAACTGAGCGTCAGCGTTTTAGTAAAGTGCGTTGGATGGTAAATGGCAAACAATTACTTGCCAGCCGCAAAGTTGATGGTCTGAGTGCACTGTGGCTGATTGGTACGCAAGCTGGCGATGCGCAACAACGGATTTGGCAGGGGGAACAAGGCGTGGTTATTGGCGCATTCAATCTCTCGCCAGCAGGTGATTATCTGGTCGCCTCGCTTAAACGTCCGCAGCAGGGCTGGAATTTAGAACGATTATCTCTTAATAGCTCCGATATCAATTACCTGCAATGGCAGGCACTTACCGACAGTAAAGCGGTAGAAAACAGTCCGGTAATTTTAGCGGACGGACGGATCCTATTCAGTGCTGATTACGATGGTGTTTATAATATTTTTGTTTTGGATCAACATAGTCGAGAGGTAACACAGTGGACGCGCGAAATTGGCGGTGCTTTCCAGCCACAGTGGCAGGATGGTTTGGGTCTGGTTTATCAGGCGTATGCCAGCGACGGATATATTTTACGTAATATCGAGCAACCAAAGCCGTTATCTGTTTTTGCTGTGGACAGTCATCAGGGACGTTATGATTATCCTGACGCCGTGGCTGAAAAGACCCGCAAATCAGAGACAACAGAATATAGCCCTTGGTCAACATTACGGCCGCGTACCTGGCTTCCTATTCTGGGGTTTGACGATACCAGCAGTAGAGCCGGAATTATCTTTCACGGTTCAGATGCATTGGGACGTCATAATTACCAGATAGCAGCTGATTGGGATTTTAAAAACTCTTTTGCTAATTATAACCTGAACTATCAGTATGATAATCGTTGGTTAGTGAGTGCGCAGCGGTCGCACAGCTTTGAAACATTCACGGAAAATGGCTTAGAAGATTATCGTATCACCCGGGATGATCAATTTACTGTGCAGCGCAATAATATGTTTGCGTTATGGGAAGACAATCTTAGATTTCATGCAGGTATGGTCTTGGATAAAGAGAGCTTAGTTTCACAACCTGACTTCAGTAATATTGGTCAATTCCGAGCCACCAATGAGACACTGGCGGGCTTAGCAATGACCTTTGATAACCGCGAATGGTACTTAAATGTACCCGGTACTGGCTGGGGAAACTATCTAGATCTGGTGGTTGAAAGCAATGAACTCTTTAACACTGATTACAGCGGTCAGAAATATCAGGCGCAGTGGTTGGGAACGTTAGATCTGCTCGGCCGAACCACTCTTACTGCGCGACTGGGTTTTGGTTATGCCGATAGCGGTGCAAAAGCCTTTAAACTGGGTGGGCATGATCTTGCAGAGGAAGCTATCTTGTTTGGTCGCGATAGCCAGGCCTTAAGGGGTTATGACGAATCAGTGCAGCGAGGTCACCGTTATGCAACGCAACGTCTGCAACTCAGCAGTTGGCTGAGGCGTGTAGAGCGAAACTGGTCGTTGTATCCTGTTGGTTTAGGTGATATTTCTGGGGCGCTTTTTGTTGATTCTGGTGCAAGCTGGGATACGGGGCAAGATGTAAACCAACTCACCGGTATTGGTGGCGAGCTGACAACAGAGCTCAAGTTAGGATATAACATAACGTTACCTGTTACGCTTGGTCTTGCTAAAGGACTGGACAGTGAATATGGAGAGTATAAGGGTTACCTGCGATTGCAGATGGGGCTCTAATAAGTCGCCACTTAAGAAAGCCAAAACGATTGTAAGATTGATCCGCTAGGCAATGCCGAGCGGATAATTTTGCATTCTAAACTTTCGCCAGATTTGTCCCGATTTTAAGCGGAAAGAATATATTATAAGGAAAACATTGTGTTTAAATTTATCGTAGCCGTACTAATTATTTTTTCATCCGTTATTCAAGCTAATGAAAGCGAGGTTTTATCTGTTGATCGTTCAGTTTCGAGAAACATAAAATTGTCTTTTCCAAATGATCGAAATATCACACCTAAGCTTAGTGACTTCGAGATAAATAATTACGTGCTTATGAGCAATGAGGAGGGGGAACGTTGGGCTGTAATTACGATAACAAATTTATCATCTGGTAACCGCATGCTAGAGGAACAACACTTGCTCGCTTTATTCGCTAACGGTGATCGCAGAAGCCCTTTAGAATATAAATTACGTTTTGCTGGAAATGAAACACAGTCATTTACGGTTTCATTCGGTGAGAGTAAATTTCCAATTTTATTAATATATTCAAGCAATGAAAGATAAAACAGTATGCGAAATGTAATGCGGGCTAATATTCGATTTTGTAGCTGACAGCTATTGTTCGCTAGGCAATGCCTAGCGAACAATATTTAAGGAAAGATCTTGATAACTTTGCTGTTAAACAGCACAAGAGATGGGTTTATTGTCTTTTTCTCGTTCGTTCTGTTTTGCTAATATCGAGATATATTCGCTGGTGTCTAATAAACGATTAGCAAAGCCCCATTCATTGTCACACCAAACTAACAGTTTAACTAAATGCCCGTCACTAACCCGCGTTTGCGTGCCGTCGATGATGCAGGAGCGAGGGTCATGATTAAAGTCTATTGATACCAAAGGTGCTTCGGTGTAACCCAAGATACCTTGTAATTTAGTTTGCGACGCCGCCTGAAGACAAGTGTTAATATCTTGGATAGTAACCTCTTTGCTGACGGTAATGCTTAAGTCCATAGCGGTAACGTTAATGGTCGGAACGCGCACGGCAATGGCTTCAAATTTATCTGCAAACTTAGGTAATATACGTTCAATACCAGCGGCTAGTTTAGTATCAACAGGAATAATTGATTGACTGGCTGCACGAGTGCGGCGCAGGTCTGAGTGGTAAGCATCAATAACGGGTTGGTCATTCATCGCTGAATGAATAGTGGTAATAGTGCCACATTTGATATCAAATGCAGTGTCAAGGGTATCGATCACCGGCACCATGCAATTGGTGGTGCAGGATGCTCCGGAAAGAAAAGTCTCAACGCCGGTTAGTTGCTTATGGTTAACACCATAAACCACAGTGGCTTGTACGTCTGAGCTGGCAGGATGAGAAAAAATAACTTTCTTGGCACCGGCAGCAAGATGCGCGTCAGCATCTGCCTTACTGCCGTAAATGCCCGTACAATCAAGCACGATATCAACATTATGCTCCGCCCATGGCAAATCGTCTAATTCGCTATGCGACACTAAATCAATACAATCATTGTTAATCTTTAACTGCTTATCGTTAAGCTCTACGGGGAAAGGGAAGCGACCATGAGTAGAGTCATACTGAGTTAAATGGGAGATCGCTTCGGGCTGAGCAAGCTCGTTGATAACTACGACCTTGATCTCTTCTTGGCGGTTACTTTCATATAATGCGCGCACGACACTGCGTCCGATACGCCCGTAACCATTAATAGCAATTCTAATTGACATAATTGAGGGTTGAATACCTAAAAAAATAATGACGCCATTGTAGAGTAAAAGTAGTCATAAGCGAATATGTCAGCTGCTGGAATGTTAATAAATTTCTAATCTTTTCTCGCTTTATTATTTTCTTAAGATAAACATCTGATTTTTTAGAATACAAATATAG
>JABXKR010000031.1 GCA_013619145.1 Psychromonas sp.
CGCCTTTCAGCTAGGCAGTAAAAATCCCTGGGAAAGCGGATTTAATATTGTCGGCGCACATACTGATAGCCCGCATCTGAAACTTAAAAACGAGTCTCTCACTAAATCTGCCGGATGCTTAAAAGTAAGCGTTGAAACCTATGGTGGCGGTATTAACAGTACCTGGCTTGATAGAGATTTATCTTTAGCCGGCAGGATCTCCATTAACAGCGCAAACGGTGTAGAAAGCCGTTTAGTTGACTTTAAAAGAGCCGTCGGCTCAATACCAAACCTTGCCATTCACTTAAACAGAGAAACCAACTCAGGTTTTGAATACAACAAACAGACCCATCTGCCAGTTATTCTTTTTGGCAGTGATAAAGAGATAGACGAAAAATCTTATTTAAAAGAGCTGGTCGCAACAGAAGTCGGTATTGAAGCTGAATCTATTCTGGAAATGGATCTGTTTTTCTATGATACGCAGAAAGGCGCAATCATTGGCTTAGACCAGAATATTGTCGCAGTAGGCCGTTTAGATAACCTTGCCATGTGCCACTGTATTTACAAAGGACTGCTCTCAACAGATAATCCGCTACAAACCAATATTGGTGCATTTTTTGATAATGAAGAGATTGGTAGCCGCACCATGATGGGTGCCGATTCAAACTACTTAAGCGCATTATTAGACAGAATTATCTTCTCGCTAGGCGGCAACTTAGAAGATGGCTTAAGAGCAAAGCATCACAGTTTCTTAATCAGTGCCGATGGCGCGCACGCCCTTCATCCAAATTTCAGCGAAAAACATGATAAATACTATGCGCCACTGGTAAATAAAGGGCCGGTTATTAAACTAAGTGCCAACTTTAAATATGCTACAACAGCGACAAGTGCCGGCGAGTTTATCAACTTATGTAAGAAAGCGGATGTGCCCTACCAGAAAATGGCCAACCGCTCCGATCTGCCGTCGGGCAGTACAATCGGACCGACATCTTCAGCATCGCTCGGCATAAATACCATTGATGTCGGCAACCCGATGTTTGCAATGCATAGTATTCGAGAAAGTCAGGGTACGTTAGATCACTATTACATGACCAAAGTAATTACAGAGTTCTATAAGTAACGCTCAAGGGACAGCGCACGCTGCATTTACCGTTTCAAATTACGGTGAGTTACGTTTGGCTGTCCGTTTTACTTGTTTACCTATTCAAGACACCGCACCTTAATATCAGAATTCAACTTTATTTCTGCCTTTCTCTTTGGCAAGGTACAAATTTTCATCCGCACGAGAAAACAGGATCTCATCAGACAAGCCGCAATGCAGATAATTTGCCACACCGAAGCTGCAGCTTAGATCTTTAGATAGAAAAAATGCATCATTCATATCAATTGCAGGATCATCGCTGTTAATTACAGACTTTGATAAATCATACGCGGTAACTTGATTTAACCCGTAATGTCCAATATGTAATCTATCCTCAATAGTTTCCCTGATTCTTTCCGCAACCGAGACAGCATCAGCTAGATTAGTTTCAGGAAGTAAAATTAAAAATTCTTCTCCGCCATATCGATAGCCATAATCAGACGCCCTTAAACTTTCTAAAGCAAGTCTGCCAAATAAATCTAAAGTATCATCACCGACAGAGTGCCCAAAAGAATCATTAACATCTTTAAATTTATCCAAATCACACATAATTAAAGAAAAATCAGAAATTGATTCCAGATAAACATCACTTTCTAAACTGCTTAACTTCCTTTTCAAAAATTCTTTTTTTCTTAATCCGGTTAAAGGATCTAAGGATAACTCATTAATTTCATTTAGATTTTTAGCAGCCAAATCAAACCGGCCATCACACAAATGTTGATTGTGAGAATCAACAAAACCATAATTCATAATATCGCGATAAAAAATATCACATTGCTGTTCAATAGAGTTTCTGTCTAAGTCTTTACAATCAGGTGATTTTACAAAATTAAGTAAATTAAAAAAATCATGCCCAAACCTAAACCCTCTGTCTATTTCAATCTTAAATCCTTGATGATTTAGAACTTCCATATATCTCCTCGCTTTTCCCCTTCTCTTTTACAGCGACGATGCAAAAGAGAAGTCAGCTATCTGTCAGGCTAATCTTTGTTGAGCAGGCAATTGTACCAGTCTCTGCTCCAGCACTTTCAGAAGAACGCCGTAAGCCGGTAGAAAGAGGCCTAAACTCACAACCAGTTTAAAACCATAATCGACACTGGCAATTTCCGGCCAGTGTTCAGCCATAAAGGGATCCCCTGACGCATAAAACGCTAATCCAAAGAAGACGATGGTATCAACTAAATTTCCGATAAGTGTTGAAGCGGCAGGAGCAACCCACCAAGATCGTGTGCGCCTTAGTTTAGAAAAGACTGTGATATCCATCAGTTGCCCAAGCAGGTAAGCTGCGAAGCTCGCAAAGGCAATGCGGAAAACAAAATTATTAAATTCTGCTAGTGCAGTTAAACCTTGGAAGCCGCCTTGATGAAAGATAACACCCATCACGTAAGAGATTAGCAGCGCAGGAAACATCGCTTTAACAACAATTCGCCTTGCAGCACGCTGACCGAATATTCTGACGGTGAGATCGGTAGCAAGATAAACGAATGGGAAGCTAAAAGCCCCCCAAGTGGTATGAAAACCGAAGATTTGGAAAGGTAGTTGAACCAGATAATTACTGGCGCAGATGATTACTATATGCAAGCCCACCAGCACCAGTAATGCACGGCGGCTTTGCTCTGTTGTTAACGTTAACATATTGTGACCTTTTTAATTTCAAATTAATTTGTGCGGGGTGAGGGAACCCGCTAATAAAAGTTTGTTATCGACATTACAATTGTCGCGAAAATAGATCGCAATATTGCAGCCCCTGCCGGGGCGGGACATTATAAAGAAGTTTTAAATCGTCGCAAGGAGAAACTCACAGCAAAAATAAAGAGAAAAAATCATAATGTAATAGACAACAAACCGAGCATATAAGGTGCCTTGTAATAAACAACTCATAAACTTCCCACTAAATTGCTGCGAATAACACAACAACAGTAGGAAAAATGTAAAAGGAAAAACAAAACACGACCCCGCCATTATTTTAAAAATGTGATTGACATCACATTTTTACATCGGTAGCATAGCGGACTTGTGATGAGGGTAACCTCATTTATATATAAGTATTTGAAATATTAATAAGTTATTAATATTTTTTCTAGAAGTTCAGTGAGGTTTAATTTGTTTACAATTTTAAAAAAAGTAGCTTGTTTCGGTAATAGTTCTCTACAAAGTTGTGCAGCGGTAAGATATGAAACTGCATCTGGTCGCTATAAATCATATGCTGTTGCAGGCGTTTGTAGATATTACTAGTCCCAATGGGGCATCAGGTCATGCACAGCATGACATTTAATAGAAGTTCAGTGAGGTATAATTTGTTTACAATGTTAAAAAAAGTAACTTGTTTCGGTAATAATTCTCTACAAACTTGTGCAGCGGTAAGATATGAAACTGCATCTGGTCGCTATAAATCATATGCTGTTGCAGGCGGTTGTAGATATTACTAGTCTAAATGGGACTAGTATAAATGGGGCACCCAACGCTCATCAGGTCACGCAAAACATGACATTAAATAGATGAACGCTGGTATCCCGGCTTTACCCTGTTTTTTCCTCTTTTATCAGCTTTTTGCTAACACCATTCTTTTCTTAAATCAAAACACCTGAATTTAATAGTCAGCTGAACAAGAATTCAGCAAATCAACACTCATTAACTTTGCGTGATCCATATACAGCTAAGATATATGGGTACCCGTTAATTTCACACCTTGCAGATCTCAGCCATTTATAACGGCCTACCTTGTACCTTGCAGAAAAAATCAGACAGGAATAAACGCTGCCTGATATTTTATATATTATTTAAAACGCAGAGCGGCGCGCTTCATAGGCAGTAGAGAATGCGGTAATAACATCGTGATCATAAGGTTTTAAACCCGCAACAATCAGCTTTTTGATGCCACGGCCAATCGTCTTTTCACCATCGTTAATAGCAAAATGCAGGAAGTTATTGGCGCGCTTTGGCTCTACTTCAAAATATGAATCAGCCAGTTCAACGTTTACCGGGTTATCCAGTGATAATGTATCAAATTCAAAACTCATGCTGTTATACATCACCAGTGGACGTGCAGGATTGAACATCACATCATGTTTTTTCATCAGTGGCATCAGTAAGTTAGGAAAGTTTTGCCCTGAGAACACCACGTAATTTTTAATTAAAGAGTCAATTAATACAGGATCATGGCTAGTATTGCCCTGCTTATTAATTTCCAATACACTTTTACCCTGTTCATTGGTAACAACGATATGATCGCCATCCGCTTCAGGGAACACTAATCCCACGTTAGCACCGACCATATTGGTAAAGGTAAAACTCATTGATTCACTTACCCCATATTCATTTAACGCCAATGAAAACAGTAAGTCACCAGGCACGCAAAAGCGCTTATTTTCAGGATCATGAATTGGATTGAAATCTTGACATTGTTGTTTCGCAAAAGTGCTTGCTTGCTCAGCTGAAATGCTAACTACATTGTCACGTTTCGTGTAATAAGATTCTAATAACATCAAGGTTCTCTATTTATGGGATAGCTTAAAAAGGCGAATTATAGGGAAATAATACAGAAATGATATTACTTTCATATTTTTCTTCTGCTTAAAGCTATTTTATAAAAAAACCAAGAGAAGTTAAATAGCAAGTTTGACAGTCCACTATTTCGCTGCCGAAATCATTACTCGGCATTTGCCCGAAACAGCGAGCCAAACCACTTGGGTATATGTTGCCCGTGTAACATCAGGTGATGTATTATGCCTGCTTAATTCAGTTGAAGATGGCGTTGAGGTGGGTATTAAATGAAAATAATTAATGGTCTTAAAGAGATAATCGATAAATTTGATACATTTATTCTGGATCAATGGGGTGTGCTGCATAATGGTGGCGACGCTTTTGAAAAAGCAGTAGAGGCATTGCAGTTTTTAAAACAACATAAGAAGAAAGTTGTGATCCTTTCTAACAGCGGTAATACACACGATTTTTCTTACGCGCGTTTACAAGATTCGGGGATTAGCCGTGATCTGTATATCGACGTATTAACATCGGGCGATCATATGCGTCATAATTTTAAGTCTGGAAAATTTAAACATCTCGGGACCAACGCCCTGTTTTTCTCCTGGGAAGAGGGGTCAACGGTTCTTGAAGAGTGCGGATTAAACAGCACAGCTATTGAAGATGCATCATTTTTGCTCTGTTATGGTATCGACCGTGCTGATGTAGCCAGCTATATGGATGATTTGAAGGCAGCCCGCGCACGCAATCTTGAATTAGTGGTCAGTAATCCTGACCTTGTAGCCATGACCCCTGACGGTTCATTAAAAATCTGTCCGGGATCCATTGCAAAAGCTTATCAGAAGATGGGCGGCATCGTGCACTGGCACGGTAAACCACAGCGTGATATTTATAACATGTGCAGAGATTTAGTGGGCGGATGGGATAATGCCATTGCGGTAGGCGATAGTATGGAACACGATATGGCCGGTGCAGATAACGCCGCTATATCAAGTTTGTTTATCACTAGCGGTATCCACTCTAAAGAAATTAGTGATCAGAAAAGTATTGTGGAATTAAGCAATAAATTTACTGTTAAACCCAGCCATTGCGTTGACTGGTTTAAGGTCTGAATTGTTTGTCTCAGCCTAAGATAAAAACAGAACAAGCATAGTCTTTACTCTTCAAACTTAAAATCGGTGAGCGTAGATCACCGATTTTTCATACCTGCTGTCACAATTTAACCTTTCTTCTGAAAGCTTTTACTCTTTAACTGATCTGACTGCATTATCAGCAAATACGGGTTTCTGCAGCCTGCAGATGCCCTGCCTTTTCGATAAATATTACCTAGATTAAGCCAACTCAAGCATTGCTTTAAAATACTTTCGGGTTACAATTAACTGTGTATTTAAACAGTCATTAACCGTTAACCATTTTCAAGTAATCAGGAAAACATGTCATTTAATAAAGCAATAAAACCTGCCAAAGATATTGACGGTGTACGCAGATCTGCCTTTTGGCATTTGGGACGACGTGACCATAGTGAAAAAGAGTTACGTGAAAAAATCGGGCGTAAAACCGATAATCAGCAATGGATCGAAACGGTTATAAGCGAATGTTTTGAATATGATTATTTAAATGATGCCCGTTTTACGGAGAATTTTATTCGCTCGTCACAAAACAAAGGCTTTGGTATTACCCGTATTAAACGTGATTTACTGCGTAAAGGTATCGAGCAAAATGAACTGGCTAATGCATTTGCAACTAACCATGATTATATTGCTGCTACTGTCACCCTGCTGTCGGGAAAATATAGCAAACGCCTTGCCAACCAAAGCATCAAACAAAAGGCGATGGCATTTCTGCAAGGTAAGGGACATGCTTTCGATGATATATTAAAAGCAATCGAACTGCATAATGAAAAATATCCTAACGATGATTGTGATTATTTAAGCGAAGCGATTGTGCTGCTGTCACGCAAATTTAAAAGTGAAATTGTTGAACGGAAACTGCACGATAAAGCGATGCGCTTCTTAGTGTCGAGAGGCTATACCTTCACTGATAGCTTGGATGCAATTCAAGCACATAATGCACAAACAGATGAAGATGATTAAAAAAGAATATTAAAGACAGAAAGCACAAGCGTTACTCACGCAGAGATTAAATAAAATAGATTTCAGGATGGATTAATGGCGAAGGCAAAAACAAAAATCGCATATGTATGTAGTGAATGCGGTGCGGATTACAAAAAATGGCAGGGTCAATGCAGCGAATGTAAATCCTGGAATACGATCACTGAATTTAGAGAAGCATCAAGCAGCACAAAATCGGTTAATGCGGCGATCAATCGCAATAAAACCGCCGGTTATGCCGGCGCAACGAGTAATGGCGTACAACGCATCTCTGCGGTGCAGGTTGAAAATGCGGCACGTGTATCAACCGGACTGTCCGAACTGGATCGCGTCCTGGGCGGGGGCATAACGCTCGGCTCTGTGGTACTTATCAGTGGCGATCCTGGTTCAGGTAAAACCACCCTGCTCACCAAAGTAGCCGAAGTGATGTCACATTCAATGTCAACACTCTATGTGACCGCTGAAGAAAGTCTCAGCCAATGGGCTAAACGCGGCATTGAACGCTTAAAACTAAATTTTAACCAGGATAACTTTTTATTATCAGATACCGACAGTATCGAAGATATTGTCGATCAGTGTATCGAAAATAAAGTGAAATTTTTAATTGCCGATTCAATTCAAGCATTTGAATCAAATGAAGCTGATGGCTCTGCAGGTGGAGTAACGCAAGTAAAAACCTGTGCCAAAATATTAAATAGATTATGTAAACAACACGGCATCACCTTAATTCTGGTCGGTCAGGTAAATAAAAACTCGCAGATGGCCGGCCCGCAAACATTAAAACATATTATTGATACTGCCATTCATATTGAAGTTAATGATGCTTCTGTGCGCATATTACGCGCGGATAAGAACCGTTTTGGTGATACAGAACAAGTGGGCATTTTTCAAATGAGCGAAAAGGGAATGCGCTCTGTTGATAATCCGAGTCGACTTTTTCTCTCCGGCAGTGCAGAGCACTTTGAAGGTTCGGCTATCTCAGTGATTAAAGATGGCGCGCGTAATCTGCTGATCGAGATTCAAGCGCTAGCGACCGAGGTGGAAGGCGAAAAGTCTATCCGCAACTGTATCGGTGTTTCCTATAGCCGCTTGTCATTAATTACAGCAGTATTAAAAAAGCATGGCGGCATTCCCACCTATTACGATATCAATATCAGCCTGGTTGGCGGCCTGAAAATGGCCGATTCTGAAACTTCGACGGATATGGCCGTAACCGCGGCATTACTTAGCTCTATTAATTCCAAGCCGTTGCCGGAAGATTCGGTGTTCATTGGTGAATTGGCACTGACCGGAGAATTACGTCAGATACCACAAATCGTGCCGCGTGTACGTGAAGCATTAAGCCATGGTAAAAAACAGATCTATATTCCAGCCGTTGCTTATCATAAATCGATGCAGCAGTTCGTAAACCCTGATCAGACTGTTATCCCGCTTAAAAACGTCAAGGAGTTAATTGAGGCGTTAAATTAGTTTTTTATCATCTGTTCGCAGGTAAACATCTGCAGGCAGCCTCCCTAAAAATTGTAGTCAATGATTTTTAAGATAATAATATTTGTCTTTTCATGACCATTTCTGAGGAGGCTTATCAATAATTCACTTTTATTGGAATTTATTTTGACTAAATAAGCCGTTTGGTTTTATGATGGCGGCCAGTTATTTAGAAGACATGTTTGATGGTTTATAGCTTTGAACATCAGTGTCTGAATTTTATTGTTTACCAGCCAATGCACTGAAAATAAGTGTATTGCTGCTATTAATTTTTATTAGGGAAAATTGGATGTTAAAAAGAGTTTTTTTATTGCCATTGTTATTCGTTTCATTAATGAGTCTGCCTGCATCTGCAACAGAGCAGATCAGTTTTTCTGTGGCACGAGATGGTTTGACAAGTGATGTTGTTGAAAATGTTTTAATAAAAGTACTGGCCAATAGACGCTGGAACATTATCGATAACAATGATCAGAAGATTGAAGTTTCATTACATAAACGCGGAACTGAAGCCAATTTGCATCTGCTCTTTGATGAAAAAGAAGTAACGATTGTCTCAAACAGTTATTGTAGAAGCGCACCAGTGTGGCCAGATTTTAAGGGTGGAAAGAACCCCTGTTACCCGGGTCGTTGGATCAATAATATCAAAAAAGACACCATGAAATCAGTTAGGCAGGTCAACTTGAGCAAGAATACAACTAAGGCTCCTAAACCCACTATTAAGCAGCGTTTAATAGAGTTACGCCTTTTGCATGAAGAAGGGTTAATTACGACTACGCAATATGAAGTAAAACAGAAAACTTTACTTGAGGAACTTTAGCAAAGTCATGCTGTTTCGGTTAATTTTTTATTAAGCATAGAGAGTAATAACGATAAGGTTATTGCGCTCTGCACGGATTAATTTCGGATCGTAATTAAATATCAGAGCAACGTCCACTGGCTAATCAAAAAAGCTTGTAAATAGCGGAGCTCTTGCGTTTGACTAACCATAAGCCAAATACAAGCTCTAAACCCATTATTTGCCAAACAGTCAAAAGATACAGGTGTTGCCGATTATATTATTAAAAACACTTTTCTTATTTATCCTGTTAACTTATCCCCTCACGGCAACATCATTATTTTCAGTAAATCTATAGGATTACGTTCGTATTTTTCAGCTATAGGCCTTGCTTTATCTTCACCACTTGCAGATATACCGGCCTTTGACAATCTATCTATACCCACCTCTAAATCTATTCCGATTTCGCGACAAATTTCAGCAAAAGTTTTTCTCCCTAAACCTGTTCCAGAGAATTTAGCCTCTAATACATCAAATGATAATAATTCATTATTTTTCTGTTCTAGCGGCAATTTATTGACTCGTATGATTTCGTAAATTGCCATTGGGGTAGTATTATTGTTACGTGCAATATTATCCAATGTATCTTTTATACCCGTGAATTCAATACCTTTTGCATCTAATGCTGTTGTTACTTTATTAATGTCAAAATCCATCTTTCTGGATATACCGGCAAGTGAGGCTTCCTCTGCATGGCCATATGGCGGTTCTGATTCAGGAGAGGTAACCCAAGTGCCTTTTGCCCATCCATTTAAATCAATTACCCAACTCGCAGGGGGAATATTAAAAGCTGAGGCAACAAATATCAGCATAGTCAATACGGTTGCCACTACAATTTCCTGCTTAAGTTTAAAATGTCCTTTCACACGATCAGCAAAATATTTTTTAAACGGCTTCCAATTAAAATAAAGATGCAGAAATCCGCTGATTATAAATACTCCTCCGAACATCATATGCACCCACCCCCACTGTTCTTTCTCCATTCCAGCTAAAGACCAATGAACCCAATAAGCAACCCTGCCCTGGGGGACGATATACAGAATAATGCCTGTTACCGTAAGAACAATAAATGCCCAAGTCACTAAAAATGCAGTTAACGACCTGAGTGAATGCTTATTTTTTCTCATATAACTTATCCATCTTTTCTGTGTTAGGTGACTGCAGGGAGTAGAAAGCGCCTCTCTGGCTGGCTTTATTAAGCAATCTTGTCGATATTTTCATCAGTCAGTTACAGCCAGTCGTCTGACATTGCTTTTAAAAATTATTTCGTTATAGGAAAGCCTGATTTCCCCCTATAACAGAATCTATATTGCATTTAGGACAGATAGCGCATAACGAGGCTGCAAATTGCACTCACAGGCAAATATTAGAAAAAATCGTGTTAATGGCTTTTTGAATGCGTTCTCAATTATAGCGATTTTATTACCCGGAAAAGATTTCCTACCGCCATGTTTTTTACATGAAATCTAATCAATTTCTCGATAGACTACTTCAGATTGAGATTCCCTGCCGTAACTTGTTGTTGTGCCAACTGTAGCTTTAATAATATGAACAGTTTGAACTCTCAATTTATCTGGTATATCTTCCTATTGATAGATATCAGCCATTCACCATTGCTCTTTCTTTTTCTGGTAGAAAATAAATCAAAAATCGCCAGAAATACTTTGTGTTGGCTAAATACTTGAGGGAAAGTTAACGCCTTGCTCACTAGCGTAGCAAGTTGTTATGTATGAGATTCAACATACTGCCTTAATGAATCTAAAAAGAGAATCCTACACATGGGTATTAAGTAGTTTTAATAATGATTTAAAATAGATCAAAGAAGATGCTAGGTATTATAAACCAATATAATACGTTACTTTTTTGGCAAATTTTAAATATGAATTAAAATCAAATGGATTGAAACGTTAAAAAGGAAAGCTATATTTTGTTCCCTGCAGACTTATATATCAAAATTAAAAACAAAAATA
>JABXKR010000034.1 GCA_013619145.1 Psychromonas sp.
GCAGCGTCAGATGTGTATAAGAGACAGGCGCATTACCATTAACTGCGGCCCGGTTAATCCAGACTCTTTATTTAACTGCCGAGAATGTATGCTGATGGCTCTGATCACGCGGCGCAGTGAAATTAATAGTTGTTCGTACTTTTCCATAATTCTCTCTT
The DNA here is from genome assembly GCA_013619145.1 of Psychromonas sp. Classification (GTDB taxonomy): domain Bacteria; phylum Pseudomonadota; class Gammaproteobacteria; order Enterobacterales; family Psychromonadaceae; genus Psychromonas. Next base: position 159 of record JABXKR010000034.1, read on the forward strand.
TCTTTTTTTGCGTACCATAACAGAAATAATCATAAGACTCATGTGCAAAATACAAAAAAACAGAATAACGCGAGGCGATATTCTGCTTTTTCTATTTATATGCAAAATGTGGTTATAAGCTTTGTTACCATGGCAAACCACTTATCCTGCTCAGTGCTATTTTTGTTATTTCATTGTCAGTTTGCAAGTTGAATCTTAGTGAAGTCGATTTTGTTTGCTTTGGGGGAGCACTCAATCTCAACTACTTTACGATAGCGAGTCATTAGGATATAACCAAAGCATCCTAAAATTAAGCCTATCGCTAATGCGCCAACCCACTGAATTTCTAAAAACTCTAATTTGAACAGTAGTGTTAGTCCGCTTAATAAAACAACATTACCGATAACATAACGAGTCTTACCAAAACGCTGCACGGTTAGATTTAAATTGTCGGTATACAGTCGAACTAATGAATCAAGTGAATTGATAACAAATGTTACACCAACGATCACCATCGCCAGGTTGTAGAATCCTGTTATCGGAATGGCGTTAGCACTGTAATAGTAAAGTACGGTGAACCAGACCGCGATTGGAATCGACGGCACGACCATCATGGCAATTAATACCTGGTAGGTTCGGATACCGCTGACAAAACGAGAGGTGAATTGACCAATCATGATGCTCCATGCAAACCACCAATATAGGTAAAACTCATGGTAATCGTTAAGCGGTAATACAAAGCGGTGCAGATTGGTGAAGTAGTCGCCTATTAATGCAAATGTAGTAAAGAATTCACCGACACTAGAGCCATCCGATAAAAATGCACCTGCCCACATTACTGCAATTAAGCCTAAAAATAACCAGCTGCTGCCCAGGCTTAAAATTCTGACGAAACGAATGTTTGTACTTGAATATACGGCCACGGCAATAACTAGCAATACAATTAGGTAAAAACTGCCGACAATGCTTTCACCGTCACCTAAGTCGGGTAAATACCAGGGTAGGTTAGACAGTAACAGATAGGCAGTAAAGGCACAGGTGCCGATGATGACTAAGTTATTAATAAATTTAATTAACGGAATTTCGAAAAACTTAACTCTTGGCTCAATAACGCAAAAGTAGAAACAGGTTAAAAAGTAAAATGCCCAGATAAAGAAAGCCCAAAAACCAAATTCAATGGCTAGCGGGTTACTAAAACCATATTCAGGGCTGCTCGCCAGATCGGCATAACCTGCAAATTCGGTTAGCGGAAACATGATTAACCCGACATCTAAACCAGAGGTAAAAAGAATGGCGATAAAGGTAAATGTACGTACTGGCGTAACACCAATACATTTCATGTTACCCCAACGGTAAATAACAAACGCAATTGCGGCAAAGGTAAATAAAATACCGGTTGATAGCCAAATAGTCATTATTTGTCTCCCGGGTAGATATTGTTAACACACATAATTAATTCCTTGTTTTGTTTTTAAAACGCCACGGAGCAATTTTTAAAGGCGGTTTCTGCCCGCAAGGCTTAAGTATCGTGCTGACGATAGTTAAACCCTGAAAAATCGAACGTAGCTTAATAGGCCATTTGCATATTTAGCTTAGGCTGGCCATGTACCCTGTTCTGTAATCGACTGATTTTGTAGTCAATGTTATTACAATAAATTTATGCCCAGCATGAACTATCAGGCTTGACGCTTAGGGGCTTGTAATCGTTGACTGGTTTGCCAGTCATCTGCCACCGTTACTTTAGCCGAGCTGGGTGCAATAGGTGTTTTACCTAAAATAATATCGGCGGCACGCTCTGCAACCATAATGGTCGGTGAATTCAGATTGCCGTTAGGAATTGTCGGGAAAATTGATGAATCAACGACTCGAAGACCTTCGATACCATGAACTTTAGTTTCTGAGTTCACTACCGACATTGTGTCTTCGCCCATTCTGCATGAGCAGGAAGGGTGGTAGGCACTTTCAACTGAACTTCTGACAAAGCGATCAATTTCTTGATCCGTTTGTACCGCTAATCCCGGCTGAATCTCTTCGCCGCGATATTCATCTAAGCCGGGCTGATTGATAATTTCGCGGGTTAATCGAACACAGGCTCGAAATCCTTCAATGTCATCCTGGTGTGATAAATAGTTAAATTGAATTTGCGGTGCAGCATGGGCATCGCTTGAAACAACTTTAACCGCACCGCGGCTTTTTGGTTTGTTATGACCGATATGAACTTGAAAACCATGACCTGCAAATGCTTCTTTACCGTCGTAACGCATGGCAGCTGGTAGAAAGTGATACTGAAGATCCGGCCATTGCAAACCAGCTTTAGATCGAATAAATCCGCATGACTCAAAGTGATTAGTCGCACCCAAACCAGATTTATTCAATATCCAGCGTACACCAATAAATAATTTGTTTAACGGGTCAATTTTACCGTTAAGCGATATCGGTTTTAAGCATTTAAATTGAAAGTAAAACTCAAGGTGATCCTGGAGGTTTTCACCTACACCGGGTAATTCATGAAGTTGTTCAATACCGGCTTCAGCTAATGTATCCGCAGCGCCAATTCCAGACAGTTGTAGAATATGCGGGGAGCCGATAGAGCCGGCAGAGAGCAGGACTTCTTTATTACAGCGCAGATCAGTTAACTGACCTTTAGACTCGTAACGAACTCCTATGGCTGTTTTCCCTTCAAGCAGCACTTTATGAACCAGAGCATGAGTGATTACGGTCAGATTATCGCGCTTCATGGCGGGTCTTAGATAGGCATTCGCCGTGGACCAGCGTACACCGTTTCTGACGGTCATATGCATCGGGCCGAAACCCTCCTGCTGTTCAGCATTGTAATCTGCAGTCGCTAAATAGCCGGCATCAACACCGGCATCTACAAAGGCCTGGTATAACGGGTTCTTCATATTATTGCCGTTATTCACAGCAAGAGGGCCAGTATCTCCGCGATAGTCATTACCGCCAAATGCCCAGGTCTCGGCTTTTTTAAAGTAGGGTAAGCAATGTGCATAATCCCAATTTTTAGCCCCAGCCTGCTGCCACTCGTCAAAATCACGTGCATGGCCGCGTACATATACCATGCCGTTAATAGATGACGAACCGCCTAACACTTTACCGCGTGGGCAATGCATGCGGCGGTTATCCAAAAACGGCTCGGCTTCAGTTTCAAACTGCCAGGCGTATTTTTTAGTATTCATTGGTATTGATAATGCGGTCGGCATTTGAATAAAAATACTCTTATCGCTGCCGCCGGTTTCTAACAACAGTACTTTATTACCGGGATCAGCTGACAAGCGATTTGCAAGTACACAACCCGCGCTTCCTGCGCCTACAATGATGTAGTCATATTGTGCTTTAGCCATGGTCATTCCTTAAAACGGACTTTCAAGTGACTGCATGCCGACATACACCGCTTTGATCTGGGTATACGCTTTTAATGTTTCGCTGCCGTTTTCACGACCGATACCGGACATTTTATAGCCGCCGACCGGCATTTCAGCGGGTGATGCGCCAAAGGCATTAATCCAGCAGATACCAGCCTGCAGCTGATGTATCACCCTGTGAGCACGGGTAATGTCTTGAGTAAACACACCTGCGGCTAATCCTAAGCGGCTATCATTTGCGCGGCGGACAACTTCGTCTTCATCGGTGAAAGTCAGTACCGACATAACCGGGCCGAATATTTCTTCTTTAGACAATGTCATTTCATCAGTGCAGTCAGTGAAAATTGTCGGTGCAACAAAGAAACCATGTGGTGCATTTTCAGGTTGTAATGCTTTACCGCCAGTGAGCAGGGTAGCGCCTTGTGCTTTACCTATCTCAATGTAGTCGAGCACTTTCTGCTGATGGGCCTTTGAAATCAGAGCTCCAAAATTGGTGTCAGCATTCATCGGATCGCCGCAGACAATATTCTGCTCTGTACGCTCAACTAGACGCTTAATAAAACGGGGATAAATATCCTGCTGAACAAACACACGAGTGCCGTTTGTACAGACTTCGCCCTGGGTATAGAAATTACCTAACATGGCTGCAGATACAGCATTTTCTATATCGGCATCATTAAAAATAATCAGCGGCGACTTACCGCCTAATTCCATGGTGACTTCTTTTAGTGAACCGGCGGCGGCCGCCATCACTTTTTTGCCGGTACCGACTTCACCGGTAAAAGACACTTTGGCAATATCTTCATGGCCGGTTAACCAGGCGCCGACACGGCCATCACCTTGAAGTACGTTAAACACACCATTGGGGACACCAGCCAGAGTGAAGATTTCTGCTAAGCGCATTGCCCCGCGCGGCGTCTCTTCTGACGGCTTAAAAATCATCACATTACCACAGGCTAAAGCCGGGGCCGCTTTCCAACAAGCAATCTGCAGAGGGTAGTTCCATGCACCAATGCCCGCACAAATACCTAATGGTTCGCGGCGAGTGTAATAAAAATCAGTGCCAACCTGCTGCTGATTACCTTCAATACTCGGGGCAAGGCCTGCAAAAAACTCAATTGAATCGGCACCTGTGACGACATCAACTACTGATGCTTCCTGCCATGGTTTACCGGTATCAAGCACTTCACCAGCTGCAAGTTCGTCATTGTGTTCACGCAGTAACGCAGCGGCCTTCAGCAGAATGCGGCTGCGTTCTATTGGAGTCATTTTTGACCATTCGGCAAAGCCGGATTTGGCACTCTCGACTGCAGCTTGCTGGACAGCTTCATTTGCCTCTTCAACTAAGTAGCTAACTTGACCTGTCGCGGGATTAATCACTTCAAATGTTTCACCCGTGCCGTTAGATATATATTGACCATGGACATAATTTTGATAAACGATTAATGACGGCATTGATTTTCTCCATACTGCACGATAACTGTCTCAATAAAGGCTTTAGATAAAATTTTGGCTTGCTTGAAATCTTGTTCAGGTGTTGAACTCAGCGCACTGCGCAGCCAGAAACCATCAATAACCGCTGCGGTTTGTTTGGCTGCATTAATAGCTGCAGTATCTGGCAGCAGCTGTTTAAAAGAAAAAAGCAGGTTGCTGTATAAGCGTTGGCTATTGATATGTTGAAGTCTTGCTAATCCCGGATCATGCATCGCCTGGGACCAGAAACTTAACCATGTCTTAGTCACTGCATTAGAACGTTGTAACTCGGTAAAATTTGCTTCAACAATCATAGAGAGTCTTGTAATAGGAGGCAGTGTTTTGCCTGACGTCCTTATTAGTAATGCCTGCTTTAATTCATCGAGAAGATATTTAAGTGTAGCTTCAATTAACCCTTGTTTGCCTCCAAAGTAATGGCTAATGATCCCCGATGACATTCCCGCCATACCACTTATAGTATTAATTGTGGTGTGCTGTAACCCATGGCGTTCGACTGATATTAGCGTGGCATCAATGAGCTGCTGTTGTCGGACGTGTTTCATCGGCGGTCTAGGCATAAATAACTTCCCTTTATCGTTGAAAACGTTATTAATTGAACGCTCAATTAATAACGATCCTAATGATTAGTGTTCTAACTATCAAGTGTTAATTCAATTGTTATCAGTATTGAGTAATAATCAACTTAATTGGAAATAGAGCAAGTAAAGAGTAAGATGCGGCTCCAAGTGGGCTGAACAATGCGGTTTGGGTCGTTTTCGCGGAAACAAAAATAATTAAATAGTTACAGTTGAAATTATTTTAGCTGTAACTATTTGCCGAATGGCCGGATAAACATGCGATATCGAGAATAGGTTATTCCAACCAAGTGACCTTGATTGCGTTGATTGAAAAGAGGCAAGATAGAAAGGAAAAATCACCTTAACTACGGCGGCAAACTATGCAAATGGGAAATAAGTATAGATAGCTGTATCAGCATACATTAAGCTAAGGGCAATGCCTTAAACTCGAAGAATTACATCCAATAAACTTAACTTATCACTGCAACATAAATTAGTGTGATTTTGTTAGGCTTGATTGGTGAGATGCCGCAAGAAAATATTTATTTTGTACGAAGGAGTTGAAAGATTGATAGGGAACACATTTAGCTGTCAAAAAGAGTTACCGCTAATGCCGGTGCCGGACTTAAATATAACATGCCGTAAACTCATTGAATGGGCAGAGCCGTTATTAACGGAAGAAGAGTCAACTAAGACCAGGCAGGTGATTGAGCTGTTTCTGCAGTCTGGCGGAGAGGGCGAAAAACTGCAGAATGAGCTGATTGAATGGAATAATCAACATACTCAATCTAACTGGTCCGCACCCGTCTGGCAAAACCTTTACCTGGAATCCCGAGATTCTCTGGTGATTAACAGCAACGTATTTTATTACCTGAAAAGTAAGCTTGATGAAAAGGCCTGTTCACAAGCAAATATCGCCGCCGCGCTTATTGTCTGCGTTTATAATTTTGTCTCTTTGATTGATAAAAAAGAGCTCACGGTTGACATGCAGAAAGAGACGCCGCTTTGCATGAATCAGTACAGCAATCTTTTTTCCTCAATAAGAATAGCGAAGCCGGGGACAGATGAGTTCAAAGTTTCATCGTCCAGAAAGCATATTGTGGTAATGCATAATCAGCGCATATACAAAATTGATATTCTTGATGAAAAAGGAAGTATCAGGTCGGCAACAGCGATTGAATTCGATATTGACTGCATTCTATCTATCTCAGAAAAAGGGCAAAACTTAGGCCTGCTAACCACAATGCAGCGGGATGCCTGGGCACAAAGCAGGGCAGATCTGCTTCAGTTATCGGCTAATAATAAAAAAGCGATGACTGCTATCGAAGAAGCGGCTTTTGCCTTGTGCCTGGATGAAAACAAGCCGGAAGAGATAACCGAAGTATCAAAACAGTTACTTCATGGAGACGGCAAGGATCGCTTTTTCGATAAATCGCTGCAGTTTATCGTCTTCAAAAATGGTAAGACCGGGATGAATTTCGAACATACCGGGGTAGACGGCTCTGTTATGCTGCGCCTGGTTGGACATATCTACGACACGATTGATAAGGTTTCTTTTGATGAAAGAGGCGCTTCTGCTGAGACAAAGGGAGCACTTGCCTCAAGCGCTGAAGAAATTGAGTTTGATTTAGATGATGCGCTGAGACAGACGATTCGTGCTGCAGCAGATTCGTTTAGTCAACACACGGCTAATACCCAAACCAGGGTTCTGAATTTTACTCAGTTTGGTAAAAATCAGATCAAACAGTTTGGCGTAAGCCCCGATGCGTTCGTTCAGCTGGCGCTGCAACTGGCTGAATATAAGCTTTATGGAAAGTGCTACAGTGCCTATGAAGCAGTGATGACCAGAACGTTTCTCGACGGGCGCATCGATGTTTTGTATACCGTTTCGCCCGAGTCGATGGTCTTTATTCAGAATATACGCGACGCCGATTGCACTACTCAGACTAAAATCGATTCACTCATTCAGGCGGCACGAAAGCACATCGAAAGGGCAAACGAGTGCAGGTTTGGTCATGGGGTTTACTCCCATTTCCTCGCGCTAAAATACCGCTATAAAGCGGCTGGCCATGATATCGGAATTAATACGCTTCCAGAAATATTTACAGATATTGGATACCAGGCACTGACTCACAGTGTGGTTTGTACCAGCACCACGTCAGACTACGGTGTAGACCTTGCAGGTTACGGGCCGATTGTTGATGACGGCTACGGGATCCGGTACTTTAAGCGCAATGATTCCATCTGCTTCAATATGACTAGTCGAACCGCAATGCAGGGAAAACTCGAGCAGATGCAAATCTATATCGAGCAGTCGTTGCTTGAAATGGCTGATTTGATGCGTCAGAGTAAATAATGATCAGCACACTCTATGTTCATATTTGAACCGGAGTGTGCTTTTTTGCTTAAATATCCAGTCTCAAGTTGTTATTAACTTCGTCTATTAATGATTTCGGCACTTCATTTTCTGCTGCAAGCTCTTTCCATTTAGCGACCATCTCGGTTGTTTGATCAATGACCTCGTTTATTTTTGATCTGCTGAAAATGGGACTTAGTCTCTCGAAACCGTAGAAGTCTTTGCGGACAAAGCTGTCTCTTTTCCCTGCTAAAGTCATCCAGTGACTATTCACCCACTTGCTGCCGGGTTTGTAGCTATAGGCGAGATCATAGGCTGGAGACAATTCCCATTTTTCCTCACTGTTTAACATGAAGGCAAAGTTCTTGGAGTGATCATCGTGGTTTCTGGCTATTACGTTAAACACCATGCGTTTAAATATCTGCATTGCTTCTGCCGGGCCTAATTTTAACTGGCGCGCAACACTTATCAGCTCTTCATAGGAGAATGAGCCGGGCTGTTTATAGCTAACATGTGCGATACCGTTGAGCGTCTGAACATGTACCTTTTGGTTGCCTATTCTATCAAATCGTTGAGTAATGAAATGCCTTCTTGAGCCCTCTTCAAGCAGGCTGCAGTCGGTCATGGTCACTCCGCAGCTTTGAGCCATTAGATGATAAGTATATTCCATGGCACCGAATCCCATAGGATCGCCGAAGGTTTCATAGTTTTTACTGTGCTCGCTTACCCCATCAAATTTCATTAAGTAGTGTTTATATCCGGCAGGGACGTTCGTTTGTCCAGATTTTACTTGAGTGAAATCCTCGTTAAACGCCAGTACGGCTTTAGGCCTTGCTCCACCAGCGCTCATACCAACGGACATTAGGGCTAACATTGCCTGTTTGTCCTGCTGCCCGTTATCGTTCAACTCTACATTAAAGCTGTCTCTTTTGTTTAATATCTCTTGAGCGACAGAAACTAATGATTGAACTTCGATGTTGTTTGAGGAATTGAACTGTTTGACCCGTGTTGCCGGTGCGTAGTTTAGCGCTCCCATGCCGCGTTTGCCGATATACTGCAGCCTCTCAAGCGGAGATATGCTCTCTGGAGAACGACCTTGACCTGCAATCCAGGCGTTTAATACCGCATTACCGAAATCATCTGGCAATGAATCTGCAATTAGACCGGGCAGTCCTTTAAAGGTTTGTTTATCAATCCCTGGGAAGGTGAAAATTTTCTTTGATGCCGGCATTTTCAAGGGCGAAAGCTCTATGCCTTTATTGATGAAACTCGATTCATACTCAAACGCACCGATACCAGTATCTGCATTGAAGCTGACTGCACCAACATCGTGATCTTTATATTTTACACTAACAGCTTCTACCATTCGGGTTCACTCTCATTACCTTTATTATTTTTTTGTGCAGATTTGCTCTTGGATGCACGCTTACGCTCTGCACCTTTCATTTTGGCTAGCTGTATGGGAGAAACAGGTTGTTCTGCTAAGAAGAGAGAAAGCTGATCCAGCAGGTCGAGCCCCTGCATTACCGCAATCATAGTCTCTAACTTTGTTTTGCCTGCTTCTACGTTAATTATGGTGTTTTTTGATAGACCTACATTTAATGCAAGGGCTTCCTGGGAAAGGTTTGCATTCAATCGCGCCTGCTTTAGTCGGCGCCCCAATGTTTCCGCTATCACTTTCGGGCTGTCATTAATTTCCATAGCATCCTCCTTTTATTGAAGTGTACTACAATCGTTTAGTAATTCAATAATCAGAGGTTATAACAACCATTAACATGGTTCTTGTTGCTGGTTTTACCTGGTAATTACCAGTTTATTGGTTGTTATGTTTGTCTCTTGTTGGTGGCGTGTTCAATTGCTTCTGGGAGGCGCGTGCAACTACTGTTAAGGTGGATGTTAATGGTGTTTTTTTACCATAAATACCATTTTAATGGTGATTGTGTGGCGTGGGAGTGGCGGGCGGCAAATTGTTTTCTGTCGCGATACTAAATATAAGCTAAGTCATAATGGGGCGTTTGATACTTAGTTTTAAAGTCGGAAAGGGGCACAAAGCGTCTTAGCTTTTTGAGCTCTGATATCAGTTGGATAGACCGATATTGGCTAATAAGCCCTGTTTTCTCGCGGTTTAATATCTTGTAATATTTCTTTTGAGAAATCTTTGGATGAAAAAGTTGTATTAAAAGCCCTATGTCCGACTAAGCCCAGCTGGAGATTAGCCGGGCTTTAAAATGACTTAATCGTGGTTCGGACTCTTTTTAATCTTATCCACAGCATCATCGACAATCGCTTTTATTATGCTAGTGTCTACATAGCTATCAGACTTTTTGTATTTGTTCACACTAGATATCTGAATGTAGCGCACCGGCACCAAATTCATCGCCAATGCATACGCATCTTCAGTACATATAGCGCAGTCACACAGTGACGAGTCTCTCTTATAGCAATCGCGCAAACACTCCAATACCATTATTTCATTGTAATTAGTGATATCGCCAAGATCGGCACCATTTACCGAATAATTTATACTATCTTTGCTCAATAACTCTGGCACAGCAACTCTCCCTCTTTAGTGTGATTCAATCTAATTAGAATGGCACTATAGAACTAATCTCGAGAAGAGAAAAGTATCTATAACCAATATCCTTCAAGATGCAGGGTAAAACCTCTGGAAATTCTCATTAACCTGAAGTGGCTCGCTAAATATGGGCATGGTTTTGTAGTTTTCTAAATTGCAATGGGGCGTTTGCGACTTAGCTTTCTGAGGCGCTAAGGCGCAAAGGGGCACAAAGCGCCTTATAGTATTTTTCTTAGACATCTAAAGTTTGGCAAAATTTACCTGAGCATAGCAGTGCGTTTTTTGGTCGTTATGTGGTTACTTTTCAATCAACCCTTGACTTTCACTTCAGACTCTATAAAGTACTCCTCAGCAAGAAAGAAAGCCTTTTGTTTACATTCTCCATTTCGTTGTTTTATTAATAATACCTCGCTCTGTAGTTTTTAAGTTCCAGTCTGTTTTTACG
>JABXKR010000282.1 GCA_013619145.1 Psychromonas sp.
GCGCTGAAGAGCAAAAAGCGATATTACAAACAAATCGGAATAAACAGGTGGAAGAGCTGATTTTGCCTGAGGATATTGAAGCTGAGTTATATGCAGATTTATCGCAGCAATCTGAAGTGCTTGAGGTTGAAGAAAAACGTTTGAATATTTCAGCAAGAGATGTTGATGCCGCTGTCTTTTTTGCCTCTTTAATCAATGATTCTGCGTACAGTGTTGCCATTCACCCTGATGTGCAAGGTGAGATCACGCTTTCATTAAAACAGGTGACATTAGCTGAAGCGTTACGTGTTATTGAAGATATGTTTGGTTATGAAATTAAATTAAAAGGGCGTGTTTACCATATTTACCCATCAGGCATGCGTGTTGCGAGTTTCACCCTTGATTACCTGTTTATGAACCGTATGGGAGGATCGCGAACAAGTGTCTTAGCCGGGCATTTAAGCACACAGGATGAAGACGATGATTCAGATTCAGATTCTGATAGCTCAAGTTCAAGATCAAGTTCAGCTGCCACTAATGATAAAGAATTTACCGGTGAGTTCTCATCAAACAGTTTAGAGGATGGCACTGAAATAGTGACAGTGACCAGCACTAACTACTGGGCTTATTTAGAAACGAAAATAAATAAACTATTAAAAAACAAGGCGGGCCGGGATGTTATTATCAGCCCAATGTCTGGGGTGGTTACTATTCGAGCTTACCCGGATGAGATTCGCGAAGTACGAGACTTTTTAGAAAAAGAAACCGACAATTTAAATCGCCAGGTTATTTTAGAAATACAGCTTATTGAAGTGACATTAAATGATGAATACCAACAAGGCATAAGTTGGAGTGATGTCGGTGATACGATTAATAGCACCGATCTGCTATTTAACAGTGTACATAAAATAGCTGACAGCCTTATTCAAAATACGATTGGTGGTGGTGGCGCATTAACCATTACCAACGGCTCATTTAGTGCTGTGATTTCGCTGTTAGAAACACAAGGTGATGCGAATGTTTTATCCAAACCGCGTATAACAGCAATGAACAATCAAAAAGCGGTAATTAAGGTTGGTGGTGATGAGTATTTTGTAACCGATGTTTCAACAACGACGGTAACGGGTACGGCAACAACTTCTACCCCGAATGTCGAATTAACACCCTTTTTCTCGGGTATTTCCGTCGATGTGACTCCTAAAATTAATGACGATGACACAGTTTTACTACATATTCATCCTGCGATTATTGATATCGAAGAGCAGTTAAAAACCATCAGTTTTGGTGCCAGCTCTAGTGGTGATTTGACTATTCCGGTTGCGAAGAGTGACGTTCGAGAATCAGATACCGTTGTAAAAGCGCAATCAGGGGATGTGATTGTGATTGGTGGTTTAATGAAAACCATTGAAAAAGATCTGATCTCTAAAACCCCGTTATTGGGTGATATTCCCTGGTTAGGAGAACTGTTTACTAATCGAGCAAAACAGAATTTTAAAACGGAACTGATTATCTTAGTAAAACCACAGGTGATAAAACAGAATACTTGGAAACAAGAGATTCAAAAATCATCGGAATTAGTTGAAAAGTGGTACCCATCACAATGATCTATTTAAAACATTTTGGACTGGAAAAAGCGCCTTTTTCATTAACAGCGGATCCCCGTTTTTATATTGATTTTATTCCCCATAAAGAAGCGCTACAAGTGATCACTACGGCGCTTTCTTTGGGGGAGGGTATTTTAAAAATAACCGGCGAAGTCGGCACGGGGAAAACTTTGTTATGTAATAAACTGCAACAGGAGATTTCTGAGCAGTACCTGATTTGTAATATTGATAACCCTTACCTGACTGCTCATGAGTTGCGTTGTGCATTAGCTGATAAAATAGGTGTGCAAAAAGAAAATTTTGATGATCAGTTTTTATTAACAGGTTTGATTAAAACCCGTCTATTAACCCTGCTTGATCAAGGGAAAAAAGTGCTGGTATTAGTTGATGAAGCGCAGGCACTGCCTGACTCTACATTAGAAGCATTGCGACTGTTTTCTAATTTAGAAACAGAATCACAAAAGTTATTACAAGTGGTTTTATTTGCTCAACCAGAATTAGATGTGCGTCTTGCTGAAACAAAACTACGTCAATTACGCCAGCGGATCACCTTTTCTTACCAGTTACGCGCGTTATCGGAAAAAGAGATAGAGCATTATATTACGCAACGTTTAAAGCAAGCGGGTTATCGGGGGGCATTGTTATTTAACCGCAAAGTGTGTCGTAAAATAAGCCAGGCTAGCCGTGGTATCCCGCGTTTAATTAATGTCTTGTGCCACAAAATTCTGATGATAAGTTATGGGCAACAGCATTATCAAATCACCAGTAAACTGGTTCATCAGGCGATCAAAGATACAGAGGATGCTTACCCAGTGCAAAAACTCAAATATTGGTGGGTGGTATTGTGCTCATTTGTATTGTTAAACGCGGTTTTGTTATTGTGGTGGAAAGGGTTGTTATGAGTATTATCAATAAAATGCATCAAGACTTTCAGCAAGTACAACAAGAACAACCGATTTTAGCTTATATGCCGGAAAAGAAAGGTAAACAAAAGGCTCTTCTTTTGCTGCTAATCGCATTACTACTAGCTTCATCTTTAGGGCTTTCTTACCTTATTTTTACCCAGGAGCAAGCAGCCAAAGAAACTGAAATTCAAGTGATTAAATCGGGTGTTAGCCTAGTTTCTCCGGCAAAGGCGGCAACTACTGGTTTATTAGAAGAGTCTAGCGTAGAAACCGTTACAGCCCAGCCAGTTCAACAGAAAATATCTGCAACTAATGAACTCAAAACTGTGAAAGCGCAGGTTAAAGCTAAAAAACAGAAAAAAACAAGCTCTAATCAGGATAACGTGAAGGCAGCAGCAGTCGCACCTAAAGCGGTTTCTGGAAAAACAGTTTCAGCAAAGAAAACCTCTTCAAAAACGTCCTCTTCAGTAAAAAATCAGGATAATGGAAAGAAACATTTAGAGATTAAAACAGCGCAATTAAGCAAAGCACAACTTGCACAAATTCATCTTAAAGAGGCGGATAAAGCACAGGCTAAAGGTGGTTTTGAGTTGGCCGCAAAAAAAAGGCTGCAAGCACTCACTTTATTACCTAATCTAAATGATCTGCGTAAATCACTGGCACTTTATTATTACGGGCAGGGGGATGTTGATAAAGCTAGCCGTTTATTAAAAAAAGGGGCATTAGTTTCACCCGATTATCCCGACTTCAATTTAATGTTATCGCGTATAGCATTAAAAGCGGGTGATCAGCAAAAAGCTTATCTCTATCTTGAGCAACATCCGCCTAAAGTTGAAGGTAATTTAGACTATTACGTCAGTCATGCGGTATTGGCACAAAAATTCAAAAAGTATGAACAATCAGAGCAGTTGTATACAAGTTTACTTTCACAACGCCCGAATAATGGGCGCTGGAGAATGTCATTAGCAATTGCACAAGATAAGCAGGAGAAAACAGGTCTTGCGGTTAGCAGCTATAAAAACGCTTTATTACAAACCGATCTTTCATCAAAAGCAAAAGCTTATATTAATCAACGTCTAACTTATTTAGATCAAAAGTAAGGAATGCTATGAAACCGCAATTAAAAAAGCGATTAGGTGATTTACTGGTTGAAGAGCAGTTGATCAGCGAAGCTCAATTAGCCAATGCATTAAAAGAGCAGCGTCAGTTAGGTCTTAAATTAGGCGCAACTCTGATTCATTTAGGTTATATCAGTGAAGAGCAGATCTTAACTTTCTTATCTCGGCAGTTAGATATAAAAATTGTAGATCTGCTGAAAGTTAAAATTGACCATAATGCGGTGCAGTTAATTCCGGAAGTGCATGCGCGCCGTCTGCGTGCGTTAGCGATTCATGATAACGGTGAAATAATTACCTTAGTTGTTTCCGATCCTGCAGATTTACACAGCTTAGACGTTTTAGGTAGATTATTAAATGGTCGCCCCTTTGAGCTGATGATTGCGCGAGAAGATCAATTAATTGAGTCGTTTGATCGTGTATACCGCCGCACTAAAGAGATTGCCTCATTTGCCTTTAAATTAAGTGAAGAGCATGGTGAGAGCTCCGCATTTGATGCAGGCGCAAGCTTAGATATCGGTGGTGAAGGTTCTGATGCAACCGTTGCTAAACTGATCCAGTCGCTGTTTGAAGATGCGGTTCAGGTCGGGGCTTCGGATATTCATATTGAACCCGATGAAAATGTGTTACGCATAAGGCAGCGTGTTGACGGTGTTTTACAAGAAACGTTACTACCTGAAAGCGGTATCGCAAGCGCATTGGTATTACGTCTTAAATTAATGGCGAAATTAGATATTTCTGAAAAACGTATACCACAAGACGGGCGCTTTAATATCAAAATTAAAGGGCGCAGTATTGATATCCGTGTTTCTACCATGCCGATTCAAGAAGGTGAATCTATGGTAATGCGTTTACTGGATCAATCAGCAGGTGTTTTATCTTTTCAAGAGATAGGTCTTCCAGCTCATTTGCAAGAACGCTTAGAGTTACAGCTTAAGCGTCCGAATGGCATGATTCTTGTGACTGGTCCAACAGGTAGTGGTAAAACGACCACCTTATATACATCACTGAGCACCTTGAACTTACCGGGCAAAAAAATAATTACTGTAGAAGATCCCGTTGAGTACCGATTAGCACGTGTTAATCAAGTGCAGGTTAATAGTAAGATTGGTTTAGACTTTTCGACGGTATTACGTTCAGCGCTTCGTCAAGATCCCGATATTTTATTAGTGGGGGAGATGCGTGATAATGAAACTATGGAAATTGGTATACGTGGCGCATTAACGGGGCATTTAGTACTTTCAACACTACATACTAATGATGCCATCAGCAGTACCTTGCGCTTATTAGATATGGGCGCACCTGGATATCTGGTCGGCAGTGCGTTACGTGCGGTGATTGCACAACGTTTAGTGCGCCGTTTATGTGAAAATTGTAAAACTAGTGCACCTGCTGGACTTGAACAACAAGTTTTACTTGAGCAATTAAGTGATGAAAACCTGCAGCACACCCACTTTCATTCGGCACTTGGTTGCCAGCGTTGCCAATTTACAGGTTATCGTGGTCGTATCGGGGTGTTTGAGTTATTGGAAATCGATGAACAGATGGTATCGGCATTACGCTTAGATGATACCGATGGTTTCGCTATTGCAGCTAAAAAATCAAGGTATTTTAAACCACTTGCATTAGCTGCGCTGGAGTATGCAAAGCAGGGGATTACCTCATTAGAAGAGGTCTTTAAATTAGTAGATCGTTTTGAAAAAGTAAAGAAACACCATGATGAAATTGAACTGCAACTCTCAAAAACAGAAGACTCAAGCGATTCAGGCTTAACACTTGCACCTCTTGATGAGCAGAAAAGTAAAGCGCATTCCTCGCCATTAGGTTTTGTTGAATAATGCCATTATTTAAGTACATAGGACGCGATAACCAAGGTAATACCGTTAAAGGTGAGCTTGAGGCGATCTCAAAAGATTTAGCTGTTGATCTGGTAATGAGGAAAGGAGTTTTGCCGATAGAGGTAAAAGAAAAAATAGCTGGCGGGCAAGCGATTGATCTTTCCAGCATATTTGCTTCACATATCAAACTCCCTGATTTAATTGTATTTACGCGTCAAATATACTCATTAACAAAAGCGGGTATTCCCATTTTACGAGCTTTAAATGGCCTTGCAGATTCAACACACTCGAAGTTGCTGAGTGACGCTTTATACGATGTATTGGAGCGCATGCACAATGGTTATTCCCTTTCAGCCGCTATGAGCTCTCATCCCCGTGTTTTTTCTCAATTGTATGTGTCGCTGATACAAGTGGGAGAAAATACCGGTCAATTAGATCGAATCTTTCTGCAGTTATCTGAATACCTGGAGCTGGAAGTGGAAACGCGTAAACGGGTTAAAAGTGCAATGCGTTATCCGAGTTTTGTTTTAATGGCATTGGCTGTGGCAATGGTTATTTTGAATATTTATGTTATTCCAACTTTTGCCAATATGTTTGCAAAATTTCACGCGGAACTGCCTTGGACCACTCAGGTACTTCTGGCTACATCGTCCTTTTTTGTGAATTACTGGTCTTATATCTTGGCGGCTTTAATTGTAACTTTTGTTTCTATTAAAATTTGGCTTGGCTCGGAGAAAGGCGCTTATTGGTGGGATAAATGGAAGTTACGTATTCCCATTATCGGCAGTGTTATTGAACGCTCTTTATTAGCGCGTTTTTCGCGTAGTTTTGCGATGATGTTAAGTGCCGGGGTACCCTTGAATAATGCCTTATATTTGGTCGCCTATGCGGTAGATAATAATTTTTTACAAGAAAAAATGTTAGCCATGCGGGCAGGCATTGAATCGGGAGAAACGCTACTAAAAACAGCCACCTCAGCGGCTTTGTTTACCCCTTTGGTTTTACAGATGATTGCTGTAGGTGAAGAAACAGGTCAAGTTGATGAGTTACTTAATGAATCAGCTGATTTTTATGAACGGGAAGTGGATTACGAGTTGAAAAATATGACTGCTAAAATCGAGCCGATATTAATCTCAATTGTTGCTGGGATGGTATTGATTTTAGCGCTCGGTATTTTCACGCCGATGTGGGATATGATGGGCGCAATGAAAGGCCGTTAGTTTTTATTTGTTATGTGCGAATCAGCGAGTCTAGAGTGGTTACTTCGTTACCACGCAGAGCGTGGGAACGAGGAAAAGTTAAACCAACCGCTTCAAGCGAAAGCTTAAAATAATCCGCGCGGTATTTACATTACCACGCAGAGCGTGGGAACGAGGAAATGAGCGTTAGATAGAATTTATGTTTTCAAGGATGCAGCTGTGCTTAGCTACACTGATTGATATAAAAAGACCGCAATTTATGCGGTCTTTTTTATTTTACTGAGATGGGATTTATTTAACTTCTTCACCCGATGCTTGTAAGTCAGCATGGTATGAAGAGCGGACAAAAGGACCACAGGCAGCATGGTCAAAACCGATCGCCTTGGCTTTTTTACCAAGTTCATCAAACTCTGCTGGTGGCACGTAACGCTCAACGGCTAAGTGATGCGGGCTTGGTTGTAAGTATTGTCCTAAGGTGAGCATAGTGACGCCATGATTGCCTAAATCTTGAATGACTTGTTCAATCTCATCGTTCGTTTCACCTAACCCCATCATTAAACCTGATTTGGTCGGAATTTCCGGGTGCTGTTCTTTGAATTTTTTAAGCAGTTGTAGCGACCATTTGTAATCGGCTCCTGGACGCACTTGTTTGTATAGATGCGGTGCAGTTTCTAAATTGTGGTTAAACACATCAGGCAGGTCATTTTCAAAACAAGCTAATGCTTTATCCATACGTCCTTTAAAATCAGGTACTAAAATTTCAATTTTTATCGCAGGGTTTAACAGGCGGATTTCACGAATACAGTCGGCAAAATGCTGTGCACCACCATCACGCAGATCATCTCTGTCAACTGAAGTGATCACTACATATTTAAGCTGCATATCTTTGATTGTTTCAGCCAATTTTTTCGGTTCGTTTGCATCAGGAGCAAGCGGTTTTCCATGACCAACATCGCAGAAAGGGCATCGGCGAGTACAAATGTCACCTAAAATCATAAAGGTTGCGGTGCCGTGATTAAAACACTCATTAAGATTCGGACAGGATGCCTCTTCACATACTGAATGAAGTTTGTTTTTACGCAGGGCCGCTTTAATTTCATTAACCCGTGAATTATCTGCTTTAAGCTTGATTTTCATCCACGATGGTTTTTTTAAAACCTTACTTTTATCTGATGGGATCACTTTAATTGGAATATGAGAAAGTTTATCGGCATCACGCAGTTTTTCACCTGCGGTTAATTGACTTGGTTTATTGCTCATGAAAAAAACTCTCTATCTGTGAATAATTTAGTTGTTTGTTCAGTTTTTCAATTAATAACGGTGCTAATTGCTTTACTGAAAGTCCGATCCCTTCATTCTTGCATTGTGTCATTTCCAGCCCCGCATAACCACAAGGATTAATTTGTAAAAAAGGAGATAAATCCATATCAACATTTAAAGCCAGGCCATGAAAAGAGCATCCTTTACGAATTTTTAGTCCTAATGAGGCGATTTTTTTACCATTGACATAAACGCCCGGCGCCTCCTGTTTAGCAAGGGCGCTCACTTTATAATCTGCTAATAAGTTGATAATACTCTGTTCAATAATGGAAACTAACGTGCGCACATTAAAATCTTTACGGCGGATATCAATTAACAGATAAGCAATTAACTGCCCGGGCGCGTGATAGGTGATTTGTCCACCTCGATCGCTTTTTACGATAGGAATATTTGTTTGTTGTAACAGATGTTCCGCTTTACCAGCACTGCCTTGTGTAAAAACAGCCGGGTGTTCAACCAACCAGATTTCATCCACCGAACTTTCGTCACGTTGCTGTGTGAAATCACTCATTTTTTGCCACGTTTCTAAATAGGGTTGTAAACCTAAGTAACGTACATGAAGCTGTTTATCAATAGCGGTCATCTAATTTATCTACTAATCAAAGAATATAACGAACCAGCTCAAGATCATTTAATTCGGTGTAAATTGTTTCAATATGCTCTTTACTGGTGACGGTTACGGGAATGCTTAATGAATGATAAGTTCCTTTTGAGCTAGGTTTTATCTTTGGTGCATAATCGCCCGGTGCATGTCTTTGAATAACAGCGATTACATCCTGCACCATTTGGGGGTCGGCAATGCCCATCACTTTAAATGCAAAAGTGCATGGGAACTCTAAAAGCTCGTCAAATTTGGTATTTAATGCCATCTGAAACTCCAAGGGTTAGTAATGAAGGCTAAATGAAAAAGTGAGGCAAAAGCCTCACTTTATTACTTGTGGTATTTATTATATGGGGATTGAATTAAGCAAACCAACCGATAAATAATAATTTGATGTAATCAATCAAACGACTGAATAAACCGCCTTCCTCGACCGTTTCTAAAGCGATTAAGTCATAAGTGGCAATCGACTCATCATTAATGATGTAATGTACTTCACCAACTTTATCGCCTTTTTTAATTGGCGCGCGCAACTCATCTTCGATAATGAAATCTGCTTTTAAATTTTTAGCCTGCCCGCGAGGTAGTGTAATCGGCGTATTTACCGCAACACCTAAGCGGATCATCTCTTGAGAGCCCATCCAGATGCGCTCATTAGCAAGTTGATCGCCGGCGTTGTATGGGGTAATAGTTTCAAAAAAGCGGAAACCCCAGTTAAGTAATTTTTTACTTTCAACTTTACGCGACGTTTCAGATTTTGTGCCCATCACTACACTGATTAAGCGCATGCCATCTTTTGTTGCCGACGAGACAAGGCTGTAACCTGCCGCATCGGTATGACCTGTTTTTATTCCATCTACATTTAAGCTTTTATCCCATAATAGGCCGTTACGGTTATATTGAACAATACCGTTGTATTTAAATGATTTTTCACTGTAAACACGGTATTCATCAGGCACATCTGAAATTAATGCCTTTGCTAAAATTGCCATATCTTGCGCTGTGGTGTAATGCTCGTTTGAGTGTAAACCGTGGCTATTAACAAAATGAGTATTATTCATGCCTAGCTGTAGGGCCCATGAGTTCATCAAATCAGCAAACGCATCTTCACTGCCGGCAATATGCTCAGCCATTGCAACACAGGCATCATTACCTGATTGCACGATAATGCCGCGGTTAAGATCTTCAACCGTTACCTCTTTACCCACTTCGATAAACATCTTAGAAGAGTCAGGGAAGTTTTTTGACCATGCTTTCTCTGAGATTGTCACTTTGTCGGTCAGGTTTAAATTACCCGATTTGATCTCTTGGCCAATGATGTAACTGGTCATCATCTTAGTTAAGCTCGCAGGTGCCAAGGTTTTTTCACTATTATTTTCTGCAAGCACTTTTCCTGAATCAAAGTCTATTAACAAGTAACCTTTTGCTGCAATTGCGGGAGCATTGGGGATAACACGCGGAGTCGCAATAACATTAAAACTTAGAACGAAAGTGATAAGCAGTAGGCTTATTTTTTTCATGGAGTTTACCTTTGAGTTGTTATACCCAAGTGGTTTGGGCATATATGATAAAAATTGTTATGCACTATAGCAGATGCCCTATTGTTTTCTAGGGGAGCTAAAGAATTTATCAACTTAAATTGCTCTGTAAAGCGAATAACAATTAATTTAAGGGGGCAGTCATAGCCGCTTTATAAAAGTTCTATCTGTTTTCAAATTGATGGTTTGTTTCGGTGCATAAGCCGGGTAAGTTTTGCACTGATATGGTGCGTTGGGCGGTCTGTATTCTTAGTGTTTTATGTAACTCTTTGTATGTTAAGGGTTTAATTTTATGGCATGGTAATTGTAATTATATGGGTAAGTACAGAGATTAGTGCCATCAAGCAGGTATTAGTTTTGTTTTATCGGCATAGAGAATATTTGATTTTATTTTAAATATATAAGGGGATTACCATGAAAATGTTAACCGCAATAATTAAACCATTTAAGTTAGATGAAGTAAGAGAAGCGATTATGAATGCGGGGATTGCAGGTGTAACTGTTTCGGAAGTTAAAGGTTTTGGTCGTCAAAAAGGGCATACCGAGCTGTATCGCGGTGCTGAATATCAAGTTGATTTTTTGCCAAAAGTAAAATTAGAAATTGCAGTGAAAGATGAAGATGTAGATCGTTTAGTTGAAGCTATTACTACGGCTGCCAATACAGGGAAAGTCGGTGATGGAAAAATCTTTATTCAATCTCTTGAACAAGTTGTACGTATTCGTACCGGTGAGCTTGATGACGAAGCACTTTAATTTGGTTTAATGTTTGTAAAAGGGAATTATTATGGAAAACACAGTAATAGAACTTAGATTTGCGCTCGATACCTTTTATTTCTTAATATCAGGTGTCTTAGTTATGTGGATGGCAGCAGGATTTGCCATGTTAGAAGCGGGTTTAGTTCGCTCTAAAAATACTACTGAAATTTTAACCAAGAATGTGGTGCTATATGCGATTGCCTGTACCATGTTTTTATTAGTTGGTTATAACATTATGTACGTTGATAATAGCGCCGGCGGATGGTTACCTTCATTAGGTGGATTAATTGGCAGTCAAGCTGAAGGTGCGGATCACTCATTAGAGTCTGATTTTTTCTTCCAAGTGGTTTTCGTGGCAACAGCAATGTCAATTGTATCTGGTGCAGTTGCTGAGCGTATGAAACTTTGGGCATTTTTAATTTTTTCTGTGTTTTTAACCGGGTTCATCTATCCACTAGAAGGTTACTGGACTTGGGGCGGTGGTTTCCTTAGTGAAGCTGGTTTTAGTGACTTTGCAGGCTCTGGTATCGTTCATATGGCAGGCGCAGCAGCTGCACTGTCTGCGGTAATGTTACTTGGTGCACGTAGAGGTAAATACGGTAAAGATGGTTCAGTTCACCCTATTCCGGGTTCAAATATGCCGCTGGCAACATTAGGTACATTTATTTTATGGATGGGCTGGTTTGGCTTTAACGGTGGTTCGCAATTACTTCTTTCAGATGCTGAAAATGCGACGGCTGTAGGTCTTATCTTTGTCAATACCAATGCGGCGGCTGCAACAGGTGCGATTGCTGCATTAATAGTAAGCAAGCTGAAATGGGGTAAAGCGGATTTAACTATGATTTTAAATGGTGCATTAGCGGGCTTAGTGGCAATCACAGCTGATCCTCTATCTCCTACTCCACTGTTTGCAGCCGCTATTGGCGCAGTTGCAGGCGTGATTGTCGTTTACAGCATTATTACTTTTGATAAATTAAAACTGGATGATCCTGTGGGCGCATTATCAGTACATGGCGTTTGTGGTCTGTTTGGTTTACTGGTTGTTCCTCTTAGTAATGACGGCGCGTCTTTCGCTAGCCAGCTATATGGTGCAGCAGTTATCTTTGGTTTTGTATTTGCCGCTTCATGGATCGTTTGGGCTGTTATTAAAGCAACAATGGGAATTCGAGTTACTGCCGAAGAAGAAGAAACAGGTATGGACTTACATGACTGTGGCTTAGAAGCTTACCCTGAGTTTACTGCTTCTTAAGTTTACTGATTAAAACTTACCTTATTAAAAAGAGACTAAATTAAGTATTTGAGCCCCTGACTTATTACTAATTCAGGGGCTTTTTTTGTGCGTAATTATTCAGGTCGTCGCCACTTAAGTTTATTTATGAAGTACATCCGTGCACTTCATTGCTACGCAACTGGCTAAAGCCATTCAAATATGTTCCATACATATTTGTCAGTGTTGAAAAAAGCCATCAAAATGGCGTTGCAGGAAAGGAGGAAAACAATGAACAGGTCAACTTCCTGGTTGATAATGGTTGTTGTAATATTCAGGGATACTATTATGGAAAACCAATGCCAGCTGAAGAAATGACCCATTATCTAAAATAACAGTACATTTCTATGGTCATTAACATATAATTATCAAACTCAAACTGTAAGGAAACTAGGTAATGTCATTTAAATTTAATGCGTTAAGTCTGTCAGCTCTCGCTTTTTTAGCAGGGTGTTCGGGTACCCCGGAGGAAGAAACTTCTGTTGGTGCGATTCCAAGCTGGATTTTAAATCCACAAGTTGAAGATGGTATTGCTGTTTCCGAGTGTGTTTTATTCTCTGGTAATATGTCGATAGATAGGCAACAAGCAGTTGCCAATGCGCGTACATCGCTTGCGCAGCGAATTGCAACACGTGTTAGTGCAATGGATAAAAGCTATCGAGATAAAGTTGAGGTAGCTTCTGGCGTAGAATCCGGTTCAACGTTTTCAAGTGTTTCTAAGCAAGTTACGCAACAAACGTTAACGGGTACTAACCCGATGAAAACAGATATCGTTAAAATCGCAGAGAAAGATAACCTATGTGTTTTAGTTGTTGTTGGTCAGGAATCAACTAAAGATATCTTTGAAAACTTGGTGAATGAAGCGAAGCGACCAATGTCGGCACAACAAAAAGATGTTTTATACGCAGAGTTTAAAGCGCATCGTGCAGAAGAGCAGTTGGATGCGGAATTAGAAAAATTCCAACAGTAAAAAAACTATTTATTTGCACCACTTATACCCAAACTACCTCAAGATGCTCTGAATCTGAATCTGAATCTGAATCTTGAAGTGGGTTGGCTATATTGAGAAGGGCGCTGATTTATTGGCGCCCTTTTTTATGGCATAAATATTGCTTTTATGTACCTATGTGTCAATAAATGGATAAAAATTATGAACCTTAATACTTCTGCTTTATTTAATGATTTACAAATGCAAGGTCTGAAAAGTAAAGGCTTGGATAGTGAACTTTCTAGTCAATCTGTGAGCCCGTCACAGACAGATTTTTCAAAAATGTTGAAGCAAGCGATAGATAATGTAAATGGTCTGCAGCAAAACACCTCAGAATTACGGAATCGTTTTGAAATGGGTGATAAAGAGGTTAGTTTGGGTGAAGTCATGATAGCATCGAACAAATCAAGTTTAGCATTTGACGCAACAGTGCAAATACGAAATAAAATGGTCGAAGCATATAAAGAAGTAATGAGCATGCCTGTTTAGGCGCTTTAGCGAAGATAAAAGGGAAGAACAGTGGCCGAGTTAGATAACAATGCAGATATGTTAATTGAAAACAGCAACTTTGATAGCGATGAGTCACTTGCGCACCCAGAAAAAGGCGCGTTAGCTTCATTCTTTTCAAATGTTGATGTGTTACGTCAAATTAGCATGATTATCGGTTTGTTAATTGTGCTGGCAATTGTTGTGATTATTTGGTCGTGGGGAAAAGAAGCGGACTATCGCCCCCTTGGTAGTTACCAAACAGATGAGTTAATCAGCACTCTTGATTTCCTTGATAAACAACAAATTCAATACAAACTTGAAGGCGATTCTATTCTCGTTATTTCCGATCAGTATCAAAAAATAAAACTGCTGATGACACGCGCAGGTTTAGTGAGTGATGATAGTGATAATGGCGATGATATTTTATTACAAGATATGGGCTTTGGTGTTAGTCAGCGCGTGGAAAAAGAGCGCTTAAAATTAAGCCGTGAACGTCAGTTGGCATTGGCTATTAAAGAGATGAAAAACATCACCAATGCACAAGTCTTATTAGCTATCCCCAAAGAGAGTGTATTTGCCCGAAAAGAGCGTAAAGCCAGTGCAACCGTTGTTGTGACCACCGCTCGTTCTTACGCACTTTCACCACAAGAGGTGGACTCAATTGTTGATATTGTCGCATCTGCGGTACAAGGCTTATCACCAAATAGTGTGACGGTTAGTGATCAGCGTGGACGTTTATTACATTCAGGTAGTAAAAGCGGCCTTTCAGCACAATCAAGTAAAGAGTTTGCCTTAGAACGCGAGCGAGAAGAGGAATATAAAGCAAAAATTGATGCGATTTTAATCCCTGTTTTAGGACTTGCAAATTATGCCTCTGAAGTTGATTTGGCGATGGACTTTACCGTTGTTGAAGAAACCAAAAAAACCTTTAATCCAGCAAACCAAACAGTTCGTAGTGAGATGCTGGTTGAAACTAAATCATCTAGTTCTGTGGTTGGCTCTGTACCTGGGGCATTAACCAACCAACCACCCGCGAACTCTTCCATTCCGGAGGAGTTGCGTGATAGCAAAGAATTCTCTGATGCTTCAGATGGAACTTCTCATAACGAATCAACACGAAATTATGAAGTGGATAGTACGGTTACCTATATCAAACATAAAGTAGGTAAAGTGGAGCGTTTGGCTGTCTCTGTTGCTTTAGATTATATCGCTGCAACAAACGCAGCCGGTGAGGTTTCATACGCCCCTCGAGCAGAAGAAGAAGTTGCTAATATTCGCCGTTTATTGCTTGGTGGTTTAGGTATTAACACTGAGCGTGGTGATCTCTTAGAAATTGCCTCTGTAAGCTTTAACCGCCCGGATTTAGCTGCTGTAGCTGAAGAGGAGTTTTGGAAAACAGAAATCTTCCAAAGTTATGTCCGCTTTGGTGGTAGTATGCTGGTTATTTTATTAACGCTACTGTTAATTGTTCGCCCAATAATGAAAAAACTACTTTACCCTGAAGCCATCGAGCAAGTTGATGAATATGATTTAGGTGGTGCAATCGGTGCAATGGCTGGAGATAATCTAGAACTGTTAAACGATGAAGATGATGGTGTTGAGTTCGGTATTAGCAACGGACAGATTAAATTACCTGATTTACATAAAGATGAAGATTTACTTAAAGCCGTGCGTGCATTAGTTGCCAATGAACCAGGTTTATCTGCACAAGTAATTAAAGAGTGGTTAGCCGCCGATGAATGATAAAAAGAAAGAAACTAAAGAAACTAAAGAAACTAAAGCAGTCGCTACGGCTGGGTTTAATATTGAAAAATTAAGTGGTGTCGAAAAATCAGCCCTGTTGATGCTGAGTTTAACACCAGCAGATGCAGCACAAATATTTCGTAATTTAGAGCCTAAACAGGTGCAAAAGTTGGGGATGGAGATGGCCGCTCTCGCAGACTCCTCTCAAGAGCGCGTATCAAGTGTGCATCGTGCATTTATCGAAGATATTCAAAAATACAGTAATATCGGTTTAGATAGTGAAGACTTTGTTAGAGCATCATTAATTGAAGCGCTAGGTGAAGATAAAGCGGGCAATTTAGTTGACCAAATAATTCTTGGTAGTGGTTCAAAAGGTCTTGATTCATTAAAGTGGATGGATGCACGACAAGTAGCATCAATTATTCAAAATGAGCATCCGCAAATTCAAACCATTGTTTTATCATATTTAGATCCTGAGCAATCAGCTGAAATATTGACTCAATTCCCGGAAAAAAATCGCCTTGATCTTATGATGCGTATTGCTGATTTAGAAGAGGTACAACCAGCCGCATTGCAAGAATTAAACGAGATTATGGAGAAACAGTTTGCCGGTCAAGCGGGTGCACAAGCTGCGAAAATGGGGGGCACTAAAGCTGCAGCTGATATTATGAACTATTTAGATACAGGTATCGAAGGTCCGTTAATGGACTCTTTACGTGAAACTGATGAAGATATGAGTCAGCAAATTCAAGATCTTATGTTTGTCTTTGACAATCTTATTGATCTTGATGATCGTGGCACGCAAGTATTATTGCGTGAAGTACCTGGAGAGCAGTTACAACGGGCAATAAAAGGTGCGGATGATCAGCTTAAAGAGAAAATCTTTAAGAATATGTCGAAACGTGCTGCCGAAATGTTGCAGGATGATCTAGAAGCAATGGGGCCGATTCGTATCAGTGAAGTGGAAGCTGCTCAGAAAGAGATCCTTACCATTGCGCGTCGTTTATCCGATGCCGGTGAGATTATGTTAGGCGGCGGTGGTGGTGATGAATTCTTATAAAGAATAAGATCCTGCTAATAATTCAGCGCGTCGTTTATCCGATGCCGGTGAGATTATGTTAGGTGGCGGTGGTGGTGATGAATTCTTATAAAGAATGCGAACCTGCTAATAATTCAGCGCGCCGTTTATCCGATGCCGGTGATGAATTCTTATAAAGAATACGATCCTGCTAATAATTCAGCGCGCCGTTTATCCGATACCGGTGAAATCATGTTAGGCGGTGAGTTTTTATAAAGCTCAAACCCGTAAAAGGATAGTCTGTAGATGATAGATAACGAAAATGAGTTTGAAAATTGGATTTTACCTGAACTTGATGATTCAGAAACAAACGAAACCGAAGAAACAACGTTATTTGGCAAACCAGCCACTTGGTATAATAGTGAGCATGCGATAAAGGAAGATGAGCCCGTTGAAGAGGCGCCTCAACCTTTAACACTTGATGATATTGAAGCGATCCGTCAATCGGCTTACGAAGATGGTTTTACAGAGGGCAAAGAGGCTGGATTTACACAAGGACTTGATGAAGGTAAAACAGAAGGTTTAAAGGACGGTCTTCAACAAGGGCTCGAACAAGGTATTAAAGATGGATTAACCGAAGGGCAGGTGCAGATAGATAAACAGGTCACTGAGTGGCAATCATTAATAGAACGATTACATCGCCCCCTTGAAAAATTGGATGACAATGTTGAATACCAGCTTATTCATTTAGCAACCAGCCTTGCAGAACAAATTACACGTTGTGAAGTACAAAGTAATCCGCAAATTATTTTACAAGCCTTAAAGCAAGCTGTCGAAGCATTGCCGGTTTCAGAGCAAACATTAAGAATTTTATTACATCCGGATGATCTTAAATTTGTGCAACATGCTTATTCTGAAGAGGTTTGTTTAAAACGCGGTTGGGACTTGCAAGCTGAGCCTGTTTTAGCGCGAGGTGATTGCCAAATTCACACGCAAACATCGAGTGTTGATTACGCCTTTTCCACCCGTATTG
Organism: Psychromonas sp.; assembly: GCA_013619145.1. Classification (GTDB taxonomy): domain Bacteria; phylum Pseudomonadota; class Gammaproteobacteria; order Enterobacterales; family Psychromonadaceae; genus Psychromonas. The sequence goes on from JABXKR010000282.1 coordinate 17,394, forward strand.
AGCAAGTCTTGAAACACTTTTTTAAAGAAAATCATCAGCGACTTCCTGAAAAAAATGATGATTCAAATTTGCTCAATGAACATCCTATTGAAAATAAGCAAGTTTCAACTGAAGCGGAACAATCCGCTCAAGCGTCATCTGCAGCAGAAATGACTGTTGAACAAGATGCAAGTGAAACAGTAAGCTCAAATTAAGAAGTCATAAATGAATAAATTTGCGCAGCGTATTGCACAATATCAAACCGGAGAGTCGGTCACCCACCCTACCGTATCAGGAAAGCTTATTCGCGTGGTTGGTTTGACGTTAGAAGCAATCGGTTGTACCGCTGCCGTTGGCAGTTTGTGCCACGTTGAAACAAATGATGGTTTTATTGATGCCGAGGTAGTTGGTTTTTCTGGTGAACGTCTGTTTTTAATGCCCAGTGAGCGTTTAACCGGGGTTGTGCCTGGCGCAAAAGTGATACCGCAAACGCACACCCAGGGTATTCCTGTCGGTATGGAACTCTTAGGGCGGGTGCTAGACGGTCTTGGTCAACCTCTTGATGGCAAGGGCGAAATTATTACCGCGCAAACCAGTCAGTATAATAATCCGCGGATAAACCCGTTAAACCGTAAAGCGATTAAAGATCCTCTTGATGTCGGTATCAAAGCAATCAATGCCTTGCTTACCGTAGGGCAGGGGCAGCGAATGGGACTTTTTGCAGGATCCGGTGTAGGTAAGAGTGTGTTATTAGGCATGATGACACGAGGTACCAATGCGGATGTGGTGGTCGTTGGTTTAATCGGGGAGCGTGGTCGAGAAGTTAAAGAATTTATCGAAGAGATACTCGGTCCCGAGGGACGTAAACGTTCCGTGGTGATTGCCGCCCCAGCAGATGCTTCACCGTTAATGCGTTTAAAAGGGTGTGAAACATCACTCACTATTGCCGAGTATTTTCGTGATCAAGGATTAAATGTTTTATTGTTAATGGATTCATTAACCCGTTTTGCGCAAGCACAACGTGAAATAGCATTAGCGATTGGTGAACCACCTGCAACCAAGGGCTACCCACCTTCAGTCTTTGCTAAGCTGCCGGCGCTAGTTGAACGCGCAGGTAATGGTAATGAAAATCAAGGCTCTATCAGTGCCTTCTTTACAGTATTAACAGAGGGGGATGATCTGCAAGATCCGATTGCAGATGCCTCAAGGGCGATCCTTGATGGGCATATTGTTTTATCGCGGGAGCTTGCTGATTCTGGGCATTTTCCTGCCATTGATGTCGGTAAATCGATTAGTCGTGTAATGCCAATGGTTACCTCTGATGAACACCAAACCCTTGCTCGAGTATTAAAACAAGCTTATTCCTTATATCAAGAAAATAAAGAGTTAATTACTATTGGCGCATATGCTAGAGGCAGCGATCCACGCATCGATAAAGCGATTGTCATTAAACCAAGGTTGGATCACTTCTTGCAACAAGGTATGAAAGACGTTATTAGCTATAACGATTGTTTGACGCAGCTTGCGACATTGACGCAGGAGTTTGTAAATAGCTAAGCCCTAAATAAAGGAATTAATAATGGCAAGAGATGCATTACAACTTGTTTATGAACAGCGAGAAAAACAAGTAGAACAAGCATTACGTGCCTACCAAAAAGCACAACAGGTTTTGTTTGAACAGCGCAGTCAACTGCAAAATCTCCATCAGTATCGTCGCCAATATATCTCCCAGTTAACTGAAAAAGGCTCACAGGGTTTATCGATTTCAGAGCTTGGTAAATATCAGCAGTTTATTGTGCAAATTGATCAAGGGATTACTAAACAGCAACAAGGTTTGGTGAAGTTTGAATATGATGTTCATGCCCACAAAAAGTTGTGGATGGAAAGTCAAGTGGGCTGCAAAGCAATGGCAATGCTACTTGAGAAAAAAGCCTTACAAAAAGCGAAAATTGCAGATCGTAAAGAGCAACAACTACTCGATGAGTTTGCCACCTTTCAATATTTTCAAAAAAGATCCTCGATCTAACCTCTGAGTGATAGATCTGGTCTGTAAATTGCTTTCTTATATGGAAAACTATGAAAAGTTATAAAAACCCAATTTATGAGTTAATAATAAATTAGCTAAGCGGTTTTAAATTGAAAAAGAGGCATAAATGTCCTTTTTTATTCACTTGCTATTAAACGGCAATCGATTTTGTTTATAGAGAGCTATTGTATGATGCAATCAATATTATTAACCAGCCCAGCCAAATCGCAGGCAAATGAACGTTTGTCTGATACCTCTACAGTTGACGGTGAAGTTAAAAGTGATGAGTTGTTAAAAGAGGAAGGGCTACGTTTCTCTGATTTACTTGGTTCCGTGTTAGCTGGCAAAGGAAAAGAATGTAAAGATGCAGTCGCTGAGGAAGATTTAGCGGCAGAAGCTGAGATTGACAGTGATCTTTTGCTTGATAGCTTAAGTGATGAAGTTGACAGTGAAGTTTTACCTGAAGAGCTGGATGTTAAATCAGCGGATTCTCAGCAAGACAGAGCAGAACAAACATTTGAAAATGAATTGTTAGTTGAACAGATTAAAAGTGTTGAAACTACTGAAAGTGTTGCAAGTGTTGCAAGTGTTGCAAGTGCTGAAAGTACTGAAAGTGTTGCAAGTTCTGCAACTGCAGTAAGTGCTGCAAGTGTTGAAAGTGTTGAAAGTGCTGCAAGTGCTGCAAGTACTGCAAGTACTGCAAGTACTGCAAGTACTGCAAGTGCAGCAAGTGCAGCAAGTGCAGCAAGTGCAGCAAGTGCTGCAAGTGCTGCAAGTGCTGCAAGTGCTGCAAGTGCTGCAAGTGCTGCAAGTGCAGCAAGTACTGAAAGTGTTGAAAGTGCCGCAAGTGAACAGCCTTATTCAGATCCGATTCTGATGGGAAAAGCATTAACTGTGAATACCATGGATAAAGGCTATCTGTCAGAAGTTGAAGAGCTTAACGAGCAGTCTAACTCGAAGGAAGCTGAGAAGGATCAAGCTAACCCGCCAATTCTTGCGCAGATAGAAGCTGCGCTAAAAATTGATACGCAGGTGACAGAGTCACAAAAAGTGGTAAAAGTAGCTAGTGAAAACCCCGAGTTATCCATACAGATAAAAAAAGGACAAGAAAAAGATTCAATCAATCTTAGTAAATCCTCACTCGCACCTGAAAGTACGAGTTTAAAAGCAAGTGAAACTGAAAAAACTTTAGTGAATGAATCTTTACAAGCAGAAAAACTCCAACCAGTAATGGACAAACTTGAACAAGTTTCATTTACAAATAAAAGTGAAGTAGAGCGCTCCCCGTTAACAGCTCCAATTGATAGCAGTGCGCTACGTTCAACAAATGTGAATGCCTCTAATCTAGACAAATTGATTAATCAAAATTTACAAAGTGCGACACAATCGTCGCTACTGCAGCAACCGTTAAATCTACAGGAAAAGCATGCTTCTGCCTTATTGGGTGAACGTATTCTGATGATGATTGGGCAAGGTAAACAAGAGGTGCTGATTCGCTTAGATCCTGCTGAACTTGGCTCAATGCATATTAAATTACAAGTGCAGCAAGATCAGGTACAGTTAGCTATTCAAACACAAGTCGGGCAAAGCCGCGATATTATCGAGCAGAATTTACCAAGATTACGAGAGCAACTTGCGCAGCAGGGCGTTAGCTTAGGAGAAACGAGTGTTGAGCAACAAAGTCAGCAACAAAATAAAAATAATCAAGGAAGAGATGAACTGCAACATAGGAGTGGCATGTTAGCGAATGATAGCTCGTTGCAAGTAATGGACGATAAAAGCGAGTGGATAGCCGCTAAAATACCGCTTCCAGCTCAAGGAATTGATTATTATGCATAAAGCTTTTTAATTGTTACTGAATTCGTAGAAAAGATGCATTAAAATCAGCGCTAATATTTTAATAATAACGTAACTACTCAGCACCTCAATAATTTAAGGTGTTTTTATCAAATAAGACTGTAAATGCTCAGGGCTAAGCCATTTATGCTAAGTTCAAGGCAAAAAAGCGCAGTTTAGTCGTTTAAATGAGCATTTTTCAACGCGGAAATAAGCTTAAATGGCAACGACCTGGGTAATTACATAATAACAAGGACGAAATAGCATGGCTGAAGAAGAAAATGAAGAGCTTTCGTTAGAAGATCAAGATAGCGCGCAAGGTGGAAGCAAAAAAAAGCTTATTATCATTATTGCAGCTGCTGTTTTGTTATTAGCTGCTGCAGTTGCCAGTTACTTTTTATTTTTTAGCGCTGAAAACGAGGCTGTAGCAGAGCAGACTGAGGAACAGGCTCCTGCGGATGATGCAAGCAATAATGTTACTGCAACTTATGTTGCGATGCCCCGTCCTTTTGTTTTTAATGTGCAGGATGGCAAGCGTGACCGCTTAGTGCAGATCAAGGTGCAACTGATGGTGCGTGGTAGTAAAAACGCAGAGTTAGCTAAAAAACATATTCCTTTATTAGAGGGAACATTAGTACGTGTATTTGGTGCTGCGACCGTTGAGCAATTACGTAGTCCGGCAGGTAAAGGACAACTTAGGATTTATTCATTAGAGGCGTTAAATGAAGCGACTTCTAGGGTTGAAAATAAAGCGTTAATTCATTCCGTACTGTTTACCGGCTTTGTTTTACAGTAGTTGTTTTATAAGAACTGAATTTTTCATGGCAGATCTATTATAGCAAAAGGGATTCGCAGCACTTAATGAAGTAAACGTAATATTAGAAAACAACGCATTAATTTATACCGTATAATTTGCCGGCTCTGTTTTACCGGCGTTGTTTTATCTGAGTAGGATTTCTGATGGCGGCTCTGTTATTGTTAAATGAATTAGAAGCGCTTAATGAAGTAACCGCAATATTAGAAAACAAAGCATTAATTTATGCCGTATTATTTGCCGGCTTTGTTTTACAGTTGTTGTTTTACAAGAATAGGATTTTTCATGGCAGATCTATTATCCCAAGACGAAATTGATGCACTCTTACATGGTGTTGATGATGTTGAAGAGGATGTCGTTGAAAGTGAAGGAGATGGTGATGAATCCCTTGTCCATTTCGACTTTTCATCGCAAGACCGTATTGTTCGAGGTCGAATGCCAACACTTGAGTTGGTTAATGAACGCTTTGCCCGTCATTTAAGAATTAGCTTATTTAATATGTTGCGCCATACCGCAGAAGTCTCCATTAACGGGGTACAAATGCTTAAATTTGGCGAATATTTACATACGCTTTTTGTTCCAACGAGTTTAAATATGGTACGTTTCCGTCCATTAAAAGGGACTGCGTTAGTGACCATGGAAGCGCGTTTGGTTTTTATTTTAGTAGAGAATTTTTTTGGTGGTGATGGCCGTTATCATGCCAAGATAGAAGGACGTGAGTTTACACCGACTGAACGCCGTATTATCCAAATGCTGTTGAAAATAGTTTTTGAAGATTACCATGATGCATGGGCACCAGTAATGGATGCTGAATTTGAATATTTGGATTCAGAAGTAAACCCGGCAATGGCAAATATTGTCAGCCCAACGGAAGTAATTGTTGTAAATTCCTTTCATATCGAGCTTGATGGCGGTGGGGGTGATTTCCATATCGCAATGCCTTATTCAATGTTAGAGCCGATTCGTGAATTGCTTGATGCGGGGGTGCAAAGTGATAAAGAAGATACCGATCAGCGCTGGAGCCAGGCATTACAAGATGAAATTATGGATGTCTCGGTTGATTTTACCGCTAAGTTATTGGAAAAAGAGATACCGTTGCGTGAAATGATGGGATTAAAAGCTGGTGATATTATCCCAGTTGATCTTCCTGAAACAATGCTTGTGTCTGTTGAAGGTTTGCCGACATTCAGGGCTAATTTAGGTCAAGCAAATGAAAATTTAGCTTTGAAAATTACTGAACGAATCGCCCGACCCGAGATGCAGACCAGTAAGCTGCAATTAGATAATATAAAAGACAGTCCGGATCATAATTAATAACGACTGCTTTAAAATAAAATTAAAAAAAGTACAAATAGGAAAAAGATATGAGTAATGAACAAGATATGGCTGATGAGTGGGCTGCTGCACTTGAGGAGTCTGGTGATGCGGGCAATGTTGATAATATTAATAATATCGAACTTGATGAACTTAAGGATACAGCTCCGCCGCTGAGCCAAGAGGAGCATGCCCGATTAGATAGTATTCTAGATATCCCTGTGACTATTTCCATGGAAGTTGGGCGTAGCAAAATCAATATTCGTAATTTACTGCAATTGAACCAGGGCTCTGTTGTTGAGCTTGATCGTGTGGCAGGAGAACCGCTAGATGTACTTGTTAATGGAACCCTAATCGCGCATGGAGAGGTGGTGGTGGTAAATGACAAGTTCGGTATTCGATTAACAGATGTTATTAGCCAGACTGAACGGATTAAAAAGCTTAAATGATGCGTTTTTTTATTGCTTTATGTGCTTTTTTTCCTCTCAGTGTTGTTGCTCTAGAAGAAAGCGCCAGTCATCCCGGTTTAGCAATAGGCAGTATGCTTGCATCATTGTTATTGGTGCTTGCTTGTATTTTTATTTTTGCCTATTTATTGAAAAAAACCAATTTATTAAAAAATGGCAAGGGAAGATCGCTTATTAAAGTTATTGCGACGCAGCCATTAACCAGTAAAGGTCGGGTGCAGATGATCGAAATTAATGGTCAGCAATATTTGTTAGGGGTAACAGAACAAAATATTACCCTGCTCGATAAATTAGATACACCATTAACAGCGAAAGAAGATCTCAAAAGTGCAGTGACGACAACTCCTTTCTCAACTTTATTATCTAAAATAAGCAATAAAAACGATGCATAAAATATTTCTGCTAGCAGGCCTAATGCTACTGTTTGTTTCTCCACAGTTGTTTGCTGAATCAGGTGCCTTATCAGCTGTCACGGTAACAACCAATGCCGGTGGTGATCAGGAATACAGTGTGACCTTACAAGTTTTAGCGTTTATGACCGCGCTAAGTTTCTTGCCTGCCATGCTGATTTTAATGACCTCTTTTACGCGTATTGTGGTGGTTATGTCGATTTTGCGACAAGCGATGGGTCTGCAACAGACACCCTCTAATCAAGTGATTAATGGCATAGCGCTGTTTTTAACCTTTTTTATTATGGCCCCAGTATTTGATCGCATTAATGAAACCGCGCTGCAGCCCTATTTAAATGAAGAGATGACCATAACGCAGGCACTTGAAAAAGGCAAAAAGCCGATGATGGAATTTATGTTGGCACAAACGCGTTTAAAAGATTTAGAAACATTTCTTGAAATTGCCGATGTACAGGTAAATACACCTGAAGAGGTACCAATTACGGTACTTATTCCGGCATTTGTAACCAGTGAATTAAAAACCGCCTTTCAAATCGGTTTTATGCTGTTTATTCCATTCTTAATTATTGATTTAGTGGTTGCCAGTATTCTGATGGCGATGGGTATGATGATGTTATCGCCTATGATTGTTTCGTTACCTTTTAAACTGATGTTATTTGTACTGGTTGATGGCTGGAATTTGATCATGGGTAGCTTAGCTAATAGCTTTGGCCTGTAGGGAGGATATATGGAACCCGAAGTTTTTGTAAATATATTCCGGCAAGCGCTTTGGCTTGTACTTATATTGGTTTCTGCGGTGATAGTGCCAAGTTTACTGATTGGTTTGGTGGTTGCAGTTTTTCAAGCTGCGACCTCTATTAATGAGCAAACACTAAGCTTTTTACCGCGATTAATCATGACCTTAACATCATTAGCATTTGGCGCTCATTGGGGAATGGGGAAATTGATGGAGTTTTTCACCGCAATGGTTGAGCAGATCCCGCAAGTGGTTGGTTGATGGCTTTTTCTGCGGAATTTTTGCTCGACTGGTTAGCGACTTATTTATGGGCTTTTTGCCGTATTGCAGCCATGTTAATGGTAATGGTTGCAATAGGCTCCAGGACTACGCCGACACGAATTCGCCTTTTTTATGCCCTTACGATAACCCTTGCGGTATTACCTGTTATTCCCCCTGCTCCAGCTGACATTGAACTGTTTTCATTTGCCAGTGCTTTTGTTATTTTACAGCAAATATTAATCGGCATTGCGATTGGCACTATCTCTGTTTTTGTTGTACAAACTTTCGTTGTTGCCGGGCAAGTTATCGCGATGCAAACCAGTTTAGGCTTTGCATCAATGGCGGACCCGATGAACGGTCAATCATCACCTGTTGTGGGGCAGTTTTATGTATTGTTAGTAACACTTCTTTTTTTAGGTTTCGATGGGCATCTGTTAATGATTGAGATGATTGTCAGAAGTTTTGATACTTTGCCTGTTTCAATGGAAGGGCTATTAGCGACCGATTATGAAAAACTTGCCGGTTGGTTCTCTTTAATGTTTAGTGCTGCGCTAGCATTTTCCATCGCCTCAATGGTGGCGATGTTATTGGTTAATTTATCCTTTGGCATTATGACCAAAGCCGCACCACAATTAAATATATTCAGTCTGGGTTTTTCAATTAGCATGGTTTTTGGCCTGTTTGTTTTATGGGCAACCATGGTAAATGTACCGATTCATTTTGAAAATCAATGGTTACGTGGTATTAACTTGATGTGTGAATTGCTTAATAATGTCTGTGAGAAGCCGTAATGATTAAGTTTTCAACTTTTAACTTCAATATCTAACTGCAGGAGCGTAATTCATGGCTGAAAATGAAAATGGAACAGACCGCTCCGAAGAAGCCACCCCTGAACGGGTTCGAAAATCCAAGGAGAAGGGACAGGTTGCCCGCTCTAAAGAGTTAGCAACCGCTTCTGTACTGATCTCCGCCGCTTTTGCATTCCTATTTTTTGGCGATCGTTTAGCTTACGAACTGTCTGTGATGATGAAACGTGCATTTACCTTCGAGCGCGCTGCGCTTTTTGCTCCCGAGCAGATGTGGTTACACCTCTCTGGCAGCTTTACGGGCCTTGCAGTACCTATGTTTACAATCCTGCTTATGCTCTTTGTTGTCTCTATTTTAGGCAGCTCCCTATTAGGTGGTATGTTATTTAGTACCAAAGCGATGATGCCCAAATGGAGCCGTATGAGCCCTGCAGCAGGATTAAAGCGTATGTTAGGGCTGCAGGCTTGGGTTGAATTATTAAAATCTATATTAAAAGTATTAGTTGTTGTGGGCATGGTGTGGTGGATATTGGGAGTCACTTTTGACCATATTTTACAGCTTTCGGTCACGCCTTTACCGGGGAGTGTCTTTGAAGCATTAGATATGATCTCTTGGATGTTTACAGCTTTATGTTGCTCGCTGTTATTAATTGTTGCGGTTGATGTGCCGTATCAAATTTATAAACACACCGAGGAGCTAAAAATGACTAAGCAGGAGGTTAAAGATGAATTTAGGAACTCCGAGGGTAAACCAGAAGTAAAACAAAGAATTAGACAGCTGCAGTATGAAGCATCACAGCGCAAGATGATGGGGGATGTGCCTGATGCCGATGTTATTGTTACTAATCCTACACACTACTCTGTCGCGTTAAAATATGAACAAAATGGTGATCGAGCGCCTTATGTTGTCGCGAAAGGTGTAGATTTTATGGCACTTAAAATTAGAGAGGTTGGACGTGAAAATGAAGTGCCTGTGATGCAATCACCTCCACTATGCCGTGCTATTTACCATACCACTGAAATTAATGCTGAAGTACCTGAAGAGTTGTTTGTTGCGATAGCACAAGTACTGGCATACATTTATCAACTAGAGCAATTTAGAAAAGGGCAGTCAGGGCGACCGAAAGCACTGCCGGATGATTTGCAAATCCCAGAAGATTTTCAATATAACGATTGATTTCTGATCCTTGTCTGTTATTTAATTAGAAGTTGTTCAAGTTATTGTAAATAATTCACTATACAGCCAGTATGATTTCGACATGATTTTGCTATTTATGGCATCATTCACTCTCACAAAAACAATTCAATAATTGTAGGTTACTAACATCAATACAGTATTCAGTTTATTATGGGCAAACAGATCAAAACTAACAACAGGGCTTGGCACGCCTATTATAGTTTTGGCCGCGTTAGGCATGGTTATTTTACCTATGCCAACTTTGCTATTGGATATGTTATTTACTTTCAATATTGCCCTTGCTTTAGTTGTTTTACTTGTATCAATCTATACCAAGCGCCCATTAGATTTTGCCGCTTTTCCGACCGTTTTATTGATTGCAACTTTATTACGTCTTGCGCTAAATGTTGCTTCTACACGTATTGTTTTATTAGAAGGTCATCAAGGTGGTGCGGCCGCAGGACAGGTTATTGAAGCCTTTGGCTCGGTGGTTATCGGTGGCAACTTGGCAGTTGGTTTAATTGTTTTCCTTATTTTAATGATTATTAACTTTGTGGTTGTCACCAAAGGTGCGGGGCGAATCGCTGAGGTAAGTGCGCGTTTTACCTTGGATGCCATGCCGGGTAAACAGATGGCGATAGATGCTGATCTGAATGCGGGACTGATCGATCAAGATCAAGCGCGAACACGCCGCGAGGAAGTGACCATGGAAGCCGATTTTTATGGCTCTATGGATGGTGCAAGTAAATTCGTAAAAGGTGATGCGGTTGCCGGTATTATGATTTTATTCATTAATATCATCGGTGGTCTTATTATCGGTATGGTGCAGTATGATTTACCATTTGCACAAGCTGCTGAAATTTATACTATCTTGACTATCGGTGATGGCCTGGTTGCACAAATCCCTTCGTTACTATTGTCCATTGCGGCTGCCATTACGGTTACTCGTGAAAATACAGAAGCCGATATGGGCGGGCGCATGCTCGGTCAAATGTTTGACGATCCGAAAGCCTTGATGATCACTGCAGGCCTTTTATTGATAATGGGCATTGTCCCCGGCATGCCTCATCTTGCATTTTTGACGCTTGGTGGTATTGCTGCTGGTGGTGCATATTGGCAGTTTAATCGCGCCAAAGAACAAGCCTCAACGGAAATACAAGAACAGGAAAGTGCTGCTAGTAGCGTTGGCGAGCAAGCAGAGGTTAAAGAGCTAGGTTGGGATGATGTGCGCAGCGTTGATACGATAGGCTTAGAAGTTGGTTATCGCTTGATTCCATTGGTAGATAAAAGCCAGGGAGGGCAGCTTTTAGATCGTATTAAAGGGGTGCGTAAAAAACTGTCGCAAGAGATGGGTTTTTTGATTCCACCTGTACATATTCGAGACAACTTAGATTTATCGCCAAATAATTATAATATTTCATTGATGGGCGTAAGTTGCGGCTTTGCCGATATTTACCATGATAAAGATATGGCTATCAATCCGGGGCAGGTATTTGGTCCTATTGATGGTGTCACGGGTATTGATCCTGCTTTTGGTTTGGAAGCTGTTTGGATTGATGAAGCGCAACGCGAACAAGCGCAGGCTCTGGGTTATACCGTTGTTGATACTGCAACGGTTGTTGCAACCCATTTAAGTCAGATTTTAAGTAATAATGCGGCACAATTGCTGGGGCATGAAGAAGCACAGAATTTATTGGATTTATTAGCGAAAAAACACCCTAAACTGGTGGAAGGTTTGGTGCCTGAAATATTATCATTGAGCACTGTTGTTAAAGTATTACAATGTTTATTGAATGAAAATGTCGCCATCAGGGATATTCGCACCATTGTACAAACATTGGTAGATTATGGACCTCGTAGCCAAGATGCAGAGGTCTTAACTGCCGCTTGTCGAATTTCATTAAAACGCATGATCGTCCAAGAGATAATTGGTAATGAACCTGAGTTGCCCGTCATTACGTTGTCAACCGAGTTGGAACAGATATTGCATCAGTCTATGCAGGCGGGTGGAAATGAAGGTGCAGGTATTGAACCCGGGCTTGCTGAAAGAATTCAAAACTCATTGGTTGAGGCATCACAGCAGCAAGAGTTGCTTGGACAGCCTTCTGTATTATTAACATCGGGTGTCTTACGCGGTACGTTAGCTAAATTCGTAAAACATACGATTCCGAGTCTGCATGTACTTTCATATCAGGAAATACCTGATGATAAACAGATAAAAATAATTAGCTCAATAGGGCAGTAATTGGTTGTAATAAATGAAAATTAAACGTTTTTTTGCAAAAGATATGCGCACCGCAATGACCGAAGTAAAAGAGGTGTTAGGACCTGATGCGGTTATCATGTCCAATAAAAAAGTGGTCGGCGGTATTGAAATTGTTGCTGCGGTTGATTATCAGACAGAACAAGCAGAGTTACAAAAAAACAAACCAAAAGAGGATCCGTTTTCATCTTTATTAGATGATAATGTGCAACTTTCTTCGCAAGCTAATAAAACACAAAAAGCACCTCTAAAATTACAAAAAAGCACTCGTAACGGTGCAAAAGAGAGTGGTGAAGATTTTGCTAAATCATTGAACTCATTTTTTGGAAAAGTGAATGCACAGCAGGAAAAAAATAACGCACGTAAACAACCTCAAAAGAGAAATGAGTTAGCCGATTTTTCGTTAACAGAGAGTAAACCCGCGGCAGGCTTAAATCAGCCTAAAACGCTTGCGGAACAGCAAAATTGGGCACAAAAAGAGCGAGCACGAAGCACTGCACTTGATGTGGCAGGAGATGGAGCGTAAAGAGCCGATTAGAGCAATGGTTATCAAATGGTTAAGCAGTGCTGGTTTTTCCAACGATATAGCAGATCAACTTGCGAGTTATATCCCAGAAGACGCTTCAGCTACTGAAATTCAGGATTATATTCAGGCATTATTACAAGATAAGATTTGTATTGGCAAAAATGAAATTTTAGCTCAAGGCGGGGCTATTGCTCTGTTAGGTCCTACTGGGGTTGGTAAAACGACGACTATTGCTAAACTTGCCGCGCAATTTGCGATGAAATATGGTGCAGATCAAGTTGCACTCATTACAACGGATACTTATCGTATTGGCGCACATGAACAGTTAGCAACTTATGGTAAAATTATGGGCTGCAGCGTCCGTGTAGCAAAAGATGCAGATGAACTTTCGGAGATTTTATATCAGTTTAGAGAAAAACGTCTGGTGCTTATTGATACTGCTGGTATGGGGCAGCGCGATGTCAGGCTCTCAGAGCAATTAGATACACTAATGCGTAATAGCCGAGTTAATATTCGCAGCTATTTGGTGATCTCCTCTACAGCGCAACGCAGAGTTATTGAAGAAGCGCTCGAACACTTTAAACGTATTGCACTTTCTGGCTGCATATTAACCAAAGTAGATGAAAGTATTGGTTTAGGGGAAGTGCTTAGCGTTACCATGCAGCATGCATTACCAATTAGCTATGTGACAACCGGGCAGAGAGTGCCTGAAGATATCGAAATAGCCAAAACTGAAAATTTAATCAGTGGCACATTAGATATGATGAATCAGTTATTTGAACAACAGCAACACCAATGGTTTAGTAGCTTTGATAACGAATAAGCTTTATTGGGTATATTGAATTAACAATTTAAGATAATGAGTAATATAATGATTTCAGATCAAGCAAGCGGCTTAAGAAGAATGAAAAACAACCAAGTGAAAGTAGTTGCTATCACAGGTGGTAAAGGTGGTGTTGGTAAAACTAACGTTACTTTGAATATGGCAGTTTCGCTTGCACAAAGAGGCAAGCGTGTTTTAGTGCTTGACGCCGATTTAGGACTTGCAAATGTCGATGTATTATTAGGTATTCGTGTGACCAAAAACCTGTCTCATGTTTTATCTGGTGAATGCACTTTAGATGAGGTGATTGTGACTGGCCCTGAAGGAGTGATGATTGTTCCTGCAACCTCTGGTACTCAGTCTATGGTTGAGTTAACTGATGTAGAACATGCCGGCTTGATTCAAGCATTTAGCTCCTTGCAAACACCGATTGACATGTTATTAATTGATACTGCTGCAGGCATCTCTAATATGGTTGTTAGTTTTGCACAAGCTGCGCAAGATGTGGTAATGGTTGTTTGTGATGAGCCTACATCAATTACCGATGCCTATGCGTTGATTAAAATATTAAGTAAACAAAACGGTGTTTACCGTTTTAAAATTGTCGCCAATATGGTGCGTAGTCTCCGTGAAGGGCAAGACTTGTTTACTAAACTTACACGTGTAACCGATCGCTTTTTAGATGCCTCATTAGAGCTGGTTGCATGTATTCCATTTGATGGTAATGTGCGTCAAGCCGTTCGCAAACAAAAGGTTGTTGTGCAGGCGTTCCCGAAAACGCCGGCTTCTCTTGCATTCAAAGCGTTGGCAAATCGGGCCTGTGATTGGCCTATTCCACATCAACCTGGCGGACACCTTGAATTCTTTATTGAGAAATTGTTGCTTAATAATGTTGATGAAATGAGAGAGCTTCTATAAGTGATAAAAGCGCAAGGCTATTACAACAATACTTCTGATTTAATTGAGCGTCACGCTGAATTAGTGAAAAAAATAGCCTACCATCTAATGGCTAGACTGCCTGCAAGCGTGCTTGTGGATGATCTGGTGCAATCTGGCATGATTGGTTTATTAGAAGCAGCAAGAAACTTTGACGGTAGTAAAGGTGCCAGTTTTGAAACATTTGCCGGGATCCGTATACGTGGTGCAATGTTAGATGAGATGCGCAGAGGCGACTGGGTGCCTCGTTCTGTACATAAAAATAGTCGTAATATTGCCAGTGCAATTGCAGATGTGGAAAAACGCACCGGACGAGATGCTAAAGAGGCAGAAGTTGCAAAGCAGCTAAACGTTTCATTGCTTGAATACCAACAAATGTTACGTGATGTAAATTGCGCAAAACTAGTGGCGTATGAAGATCTGGCCGGTTCAGAAGAGGGGCTGACTGGAGTATCTGAAAATAATGACAGCACTTTTAACGAAGTGAGTGAAAATGAGTTTTCAAGTAAACTGGTAGCGATGATTAAACAGTTACCGGAGCGTGAGGCATTGGTACTGTCATTATATTATGATGAAGAATTAAATTTAAAAGAGATTGGTTTGGTGCTTGATGTCAGTGAGTCTAGAGTTAGTCAAATTCATAGTCAGGCACTGCATCGCTTAAAGGCGAAAGCGCAAGCAGCATAGATTCTAAGCAATATTGGTGGTTTGATAAGAGATGAGTCACAGTTGCACCAAGAAGCTTAGAAATCGAAGGTTATTATTGTGTATTTTATTTATATTTACTTATATTTATTTTAAGTAAATAAATTGAAAGATAAGTTTTTACTTAGGGGAATGTTTTGGATAGAAAAATGAAAGTTTTGATTGTTGATGATTTTTCAACAATGAGAAGAATAATCAAGAATTTGTTACGAGATCTTGGTTTTACAAACACGTTTGAAGCCGATGATGGTAATACTGCTTTGCCAATGCTTAAAGAGGGTGATTTTGAGTTTGTGGTAACAGACTGGAATATGCCAATTATGCAGGGCATTGATCTTTTAAAAGAGATCCGCAAAGATCCTAAATTAAAACATTTACCTGTTTTGATGGTAACAGCTGAAGCAAAACGTGAACAGATTATTGAAGCTGCTCAAGCTGGTGTAAATGGTTATATTGTAAAACCCTTTACTGCGGGCACATTAAAAGAAAAGCTAGATAAAGTTTTTGAACGATTAGGTTAAAAGGAGTTGAGAATGGCAAATGAATTAATGCCGTTACTCTCACTCTCACAAGCAAAAGCACTAGTCGCTCATTTAGAAGCGCAAGATATAAGTGCCGCAAATGAAATTGTAGAGAGTGCCAGTATAGCAACTGTAAATGAAGATGTTGTTTTTGATAAAGTTGGTGAATTAACACGTGAATTACATGATGCATTATTGAGCTTTCAAAATGATACTCGATTACTTGATATGGCAGGACAGGATATTCCCGATGCCAAAGATCGCCTAAATTATGTAATTGAAATGACAGATAAAGCTGCTAATAAAACCATGGATGCAGTTGATACTTGCTTGCCCATTGCCGATAAACTTATTGACAGTCTTGAGGCGGTGATGCCGAATTGGCAAGGGTTAATGAAAAGAGAATTAGCGCTTGGTGACTTTAAGATTCTCTGCCATCAAGTTGACGCTATGATTAAAGATTCAACAAATAGTGCATTAACTTTAAGAACTTCCCTTACTGATATTTTAATGGCACAGGATTTTCAAGATTTAACAGGGCAAATGATTCGACGTGTTATCGAATTAGTGCAAGAAATCGAATTAAAACTTGTTGGGATTTTGACCGTATGTCACGTGGGTGAAAACGAGTCAGATATTGACGAGTATGAAAATAACAGCAAGAAAGATATTGAAGCAGAAGGTCCAATTATCAACGCAGAACAGCGTGATGATGTTGTAAATGGGCAGGATGATGTTGATGATTTGCTTTCTAGTTTAGGATTTTAAGGAAACGGGAAATGACATTTGAAGTAGATGAAGAGATCCTGCAAGACTTTTTAGTTGAAGCAGGAGAAATTATAGAATTATTATCAGAGCAGCTGGTTGATTTGGAAAATAATCCAAATGACACTGAATTACTCAATGCCATTTTCCGTGGTTTCCATACTGTAAAAGGTGGGGCTGGATTTTTATCTTTAACTGAATTGGTTGAAACTTGTCACGGTGCTGAAAATGTATTTGACTGTTTGCGTCAAAATAATCGCAGTGTTGATGCTGCACTTATGGATACTATTTTAGCTGCATTAGATGTTATTAACGAACAGTTTGAAGCAGTAAAGTCAGGAGATGCCGTTAATGCCGCACCTGCCGAAATTCTTAAGCAGCTACATAAATTAAGTAAACCGGCATCGGAAGATGAAATTGATGAGATTAACGTTCCAGCAGCAGAAGCTGCAGTAGAACCCGTAGCAGAGCCTGTTGTTGAATCTGAGACTGTAGAAACTGCCAATGAGTCTGAAAGTAGCGTTGATGATATTACCGAAGCTGAATTTGACGCATTATTAGATGAATTGCATGGGAAATCTGGTTCTACAGTAACTGCTCCTGCCGCAACACCCGAAAATGCGGATATCAGTGAAGATGAATTTGAATCATTACTGGATGAATTACATGGTGTAGGTAAGCACTCAATGGTACCGGCTGGTGAAGTTGAAACAGAAACTGTCAGTGCAGGTAATGATATTAATGATGATGAGTTTGAATCATTACTTGATGAGTTGCACGGTAAAGGGGCTCATGGAGGCACTCCGGTTTCTGCTGCAGAAACTGCGGTTGTAGCTAACGGCAGTGATGAAATAACAGATGATGAATTTGAATCATTACTTGACGAATTACATGGTGCAGGCAAAAGTATCCAGACTGGTACTGAAGATAGACCTGCGCTAAAAACTCCGCCACCACCTGAAGTGAAACCACAACCTGTAGCAGCACCCGTCTCTACACCTGCTCCTGCTCCTGCCTCTAAAGCTCCAGTTGCGAAAAAAGCAGCTGTAGCTAAAGCTGAGCCTACAGTACGTGTTGATACCGCTATTCTTGATGAAATAATGAATATGGTCGGTGAATTAGTATTAGTGCGTAACCGTTTGGTAAGCCTTGAAGCGACCTCGGAAGATGAAGAAATCTCGCGCGCCGTTGCTAATCTTGATATTGTAACTGGTGATTTGCAGGGCTCTGTAATGAAAACGCGGATGCAGCCAATCAAAAAAGTATTTGGTAAATTCCCACGTGTTGTACGTGATTTAGCTCGCTCCTTAGGTAAAGATATTCGCCTTGAACTGGTCGGTGAAGAAACTGATTTAGATAAAAACTTGGTAGAAGCGCTAGCAGATCCTCTTGTGCATTTAGTGCGAAATTCGGTTGATCATGGTATTGAAATGCCAAACATCCGTATGCAGTCGGGAAAAGAGAAACAAGGTCGTGTTTTACTGTCAGCGTCACAGGAAGGTGACCATATTCTTCTGGTCATCGAAGATGATGGTGCTGGTATGGATGCCAATAAATTAAAACAGATTGCAATGGACAAAGGCATCTTAGATAAAGATGGCGCTGAGCGTATGTCAGACAAAGAAGCGTATTCGCTTATCTTTGCCCCTGGCTTTTCAACTAAAGTTGAAATTTCTGATATTTCTGGTCGCGGTGTTGGAATGGATGTGGTCAAAACAGGGATCACCAAATTAAATGGCTCGATCTCAATTGACTCTGCAATCGGTAAAGGTACTCGATTAGAGATTAAAGTACCGCTAACGCTGGCAATTCTACCAACGTTAATGATTGTGGTTGCGCAGCAAACCTTTGCATTACCTTTGACCAATGTAAATGAAATTTTCCATTTAGACTTAGCTAAAACAAATGTTGTTAACGGTCAGCTGACCATTGTGATACGTGAACGTGCAATTCCACTCTTTTATCTTCGTGACTGGTTAGCGCCAAATGCTGAACCAATTGAAAAAAGTAAAGGCGTGGGGCATGTTGTGATTGTACAGTTAGGCGTTCAGCAGATTGCTTTTGTTGTCGATGCTTTACTTGGTCAGGAAGAAGTGGTTATCAAAGCGTTAGATAAACTGTTATCTGGTACGCCTGGTATGGCTGGGGCTACAATCACCAGTGATGGTGGTATTGCTCTGATTCTTGATTTACCAAGCTTATTGAAACATTACGCATAATAATAAAATAGGATTTTGCATGGCGGTAAAAGTATTAGTTGTTGATGATTCAAGTTTTTTTCGTCGTCGAGTAAGTGAAATCATTAACAAATCACCTGCGTTAGAAGTGATTGCAACAGCGAATAATGGCTTAGAAGCCGTAGAAATGGTTGCTAAATTTAAACCTGATGTTGTCACCATGGATATTGAAATGCCGGTTATGGATGGCATTACTGCGGTGAAAAAGATAATGGCAACTAATCCAGTGCCTATTCTGATGTTTTCTTCGCTAACCCATCAGGGTGCAAGTGCGACATTAGATGCGCTAGAAGCAGGTGCCGCTGATTTTTTACCGAAAAAATTTGAAGATATTGCCCGTGATAAAGAGGAAGCAATCTCGTTATTGCAACAGCGAATTAAAGCGATAGCAAATCGCCGGGTACCTCGCGTTTTGACAACAACTGCGCCAGTAAAAGCAGAAACAGCTCCTACCAGAGCCCAAGCTAGCCCTGCATTATCTGCTTTAAAAAAATTAAACAGAAGCAGTGATGCAAGAGTTACTACACCTGTAACCAAACCTGTTGCTAACAAAGTTATGAGCAATGGTGCCCCGTTAGCCGCAACCAAGAAACATTTCAAAGCTTCTGGTAAGTCATATGATATCTTAGCAATAGGCACATCAACGGGTGGTCCTGTTGCTCTGCAGACTGTTTTGTCAGCGTTGCCTGCTAACTTTAAATTGCCGATATTACTGATTCAGCACATGCCTGGTACGTTTACTAAAGCGTTTGCTGACCGTTTAAATGGTATTTGTAAAATTAAAGTAAAAGAAGCAAGTGACGGGGATGTATTACAGCCAGGTTGCGCATACTTAGCGCCAGGTGGCAAACAGATGTTAGTAGATGGCCGAGCTGGGCATGGCAAAATTCGTATTCATGAAGGAAGCGAAAAACTCAATTACAAACCAAGTGTTGATATTACCTTTGCGTCATTATCAAAACTTTATGCTAATAAAGTGCTTGCTGTTGTTTTAACTGGTATGGGGGCTGATGGTCGGGATGGCGCGCGCATGTTAAAAGAGAAAGGCTCGGTTATATGGGCGCAAGATGAGGCAAGTTGTGTGGTTTACGGTATGCCTCAAGCGGTTGTTAAAGCGGGTATTGCGACAGAATCGTTAGCATTAGATCAAGTTGCTAAGCGTATTAAAGTAGAACTGAAACATGAATAAGCTTGGTTTTTTAGGCTTTTTTATTATTATATCGAGTTTGTTATTTGCACAAAGTTATCATGGTTCGTCAATAAAAGGCTTGTTTGATTTACCCGCTTTTTTAATCGTATTTGGCGGGACATTTGGAGCTGTTTTAGTACAAACTTCGAGTAAGCAGTTCCTGCATGCATTAACTCTTATCCCGCAAATATTTACTAGCCCACCCCTTTCACTTAGTGAACAGTCCAGAAAAATTCAAGATTGGTCATATAAATCACGACAACACGGGTTATTAAGTTTAGAGAAAGAAAGTGATGACGAACTTGATCCCTTTACTCAAAAAGGGTTGGCAATGTTAGTTGATGGTTGTGATCAATTAGCGTTGCAGGATATCTTACAACAAGATATAGACTTGGCTAGTGAGCATCATGAACGCAGTGCACAGATTTTTGAATCAATGGGCGGATACAGCCCTACAATTGGTATTATTGGTGCCGTTTTAGGCTTGATTCAGGCGATGGGCTATTTAGATCAACCCGATAAATTAGGTGAAGGTATTGCTGTTGCATTTGTAGCGACTATTTACGGTGTTGGTTTCGCTAATTTTATTTATTTACCCGTAGCGAATAAAATCCGATTATATTATCAATATGTGGCTCTGTATAAAGAGATGACCTTAATCGGCCTGATTGCCATTGCTCATGGTGATAATGGGTTGTTACTTGATCGCCGGTTAAGCGGTTATATTGATAGAGCATCTTATTAATGCGTGTTAGGCCACGCTCCCGCCTGCAAATGCACTCTGGCAATGATCTTAACCGCTGGACAGTTTCCTTTGCCGATTTTATGACTTTAATGTTCGCTGTTTTTGTTGTGTTATATGCGGTCTCATCGAGTAAGGAAGAAAAATATAAAGAGGTAATGTTAAGTATTCAAAATGCCAGCAAACTACTTAATCAATCGGTTTTCAGCTCTTATCGAGAAGGTATATTAAGCAAAGATAGCAATAGTATAATCGAGGATGCCGGGCCTGCAATGCTCTCTGAAGGAATGATTAACCAAGCAAACGATGAACTTTCAGATGTTGATACATTAAAGGCAGGTTGGGAGCTGAGTCAATTAAAACTCGAACTAGAAGCGTTATTCTTATCTGAGTTAGATAATGATTTGGTTAAGTTAGATCTCGATGGTGACTGGTTGACGATTGAAATGGGCGGGAAGTTACTGTTTGCGGGCGGAAGCCATACCCTCTTAATTTCTGCTACAGAGCAAATTGCTAAATTAGCGGGCGTATTAAAGCCTGTAAATAATATGCTAAGAATACGTGGTTATACTGATCAAAAAACAATCTCTAATGAAATTTACCGTTCTAATTGGGAACTTTCTGGTGCAAGAGCGTTTAGTGTTTTACATTTGCTAAATAAGTTTGGTATTGCCGGGCAGAGAATGGTAGTGGAAGCCTATGGTGAATATTACCCTGTTATCGACCAAAATGGCGATGTAGACAATTTAAAGAGCAGACGTGTTGTTATTGCTATCTCTAAGTATGCTTTAGTAGAGAGTGCACTCGCTAATGAGATAAAAAATACATTAGATAAAAACAAAAAAAACAGTCCTCAACCATCAGCTTTAGCAAAGCCAGATAGTGAAGAGATGCATGAACTGCATTTACCGAATAATCGATTAATTATTACTACAAGGCAGGAATAAAGTTGTTAGTTTGGACAGTGGCAAATCAAAAAGGAGGCGTAGGTAAAACAACAACAGTTATTTCATTGGCTGGTTTGCTTGCTGAGCGTGGTTTTCGGGTTTTATTGATTGATACCGATCCGCAGTCATCACTAACCAGTTACCTGCAATATGATTCCGATCAGCTTCCTGTTAGTTTGTATGATCTATTTGTGGAACCTGCACAAACTAAAGCTGAGTTAGCGCAAGTTATTTTACCGACTGAAATCACTAATATTTCATTAATACCAGCCTCAATGGCACTGGCAACATTAGATCGCGTGTTGGGTGACAAAGAAGGTATGGGGCTATTTATGAAAAAGCAGCTAACATTAGTAGAAGATGATTTCGATTTTGTTTTAATTGACTGTCCACCTGTATTAGGGGTGATGATGGTCAATGCTTTAGCTGCTTGTGAAAGAATATTGGTACCAGTACAAACCGAGTATTTAGCATCCAAAGGATTAGAACGGATGATAAAAACGCTCGAAATCATGCAAAAGCCTCGCGTTGGAAATTTTGATTATTGTATTATTCCTACAATGTATGATAAACGAACTCGCGCATCATTAAATACGCTTGACGCATTAAAAAATAGCTATGCAAATAAAGTTTGGAATGGTGTAATCCCTGTCGATACAAAGTTTAGAGACGCAAGTTTAGATCATTTACCCGTTTCTATTTATTCACGACATTGTCGAGGCACATTTGCTTATGAAACATTACTTAATTACCTGTTACAAATTGAGCCGTACTAAATGAAAAATCATAATGACCAAGCAATTGAAAGTTATTTTACTTCCATGTTAAGCGAACAATTACCTGAAGATACTGTTACTGAAACACTCGTCGATGATGTCCAAGAGCAATTAGAAAGTTTACAACCAGCTGTCTCTATTTTACCTGAAACGCTTGTTTTTTCTGAACAAGAAGAAGCGATTGATGTTGCTGCAGCACCCCAATTATCAGAAACGGAAGCAGTTGCTACGCAAAAACAGGATGTATGGAAAAACTTAGACGTTGGCAATGAATTTCAGGTGTTGTTTTTTGAGTTGGCGGGGTTAACTTTTGCGGTGCCATTAACTGATTTAGGCGGCATTCATCATTTAGACTCATCACTTAATTCACTACTCGGTAAGCCTGATTGGTTTTCAGGTGTTATGGCGAAGGGTGAATCACTTTATAATATTGTTGATACTGCCAAATGGATAAACACAGGCGCGTCTTCTGAATCGTTAAATTACACCCATTATATTTTACTTGGCGCAACAGAGTGGGGGCTTTCTTGTGAAAAACTTCTGGGCACTGAAACGTTAACAACTGAACAAATAAAATGGCGGAAAGTACAAGGTAAAAGGCCATGGCTCGCTGGCATGGTTAAAGAAAAAATGTGCGCTTTGATCCATGCTGAAGAATTAGTTAAGCTGTTGAATAGCGGAATGAATATTCATGGCCATTAAGCACTGGAAAAATTAAAATTAACAACTAAGATAAACTCATTAACTCACCAAATTGAACAGAGAATATTATGAATAGAGAAGGCAATAAATCAGATAACTCTTCAGATGATGAAGTATTCCAACGAGTTACTTTTCAATTAGAAAATGAAACTTACGGTATTAATGTAATGCAGGTTCAAGAGATTTTACGTTACAGTGAAATTGCAGCGGTACCCGGCGCACCTGATTATGTATTAGGGATTATCAATTTACGTGGTAATGTTGTAACCGTTATTGATACTCGCTCTCGATTTGGTTTAATGCCAGCTGAAATTACCGATAATAGCCGCATTGTTATTATTGAAGCTGAAAAACAGGTCATTGGTATTTTAGTTGATAGTGTCGCTGAAGTTGTTTACTTGAAAAAATCAGAAATAGAAGACGCACCGCATGTCGGCACTGAGGAAAGCTCTCAGTTTATTCAAGGCGTTACCAACCGAGGTGATGGTTTACTTATTTTAGTTGATTTAAATAAGTTACTCAGTGATGAAGAGTGGGATGAATTAAGTCTTTTATAAATAGAGTCATAAATGTATTCACAATATATCCCTTGGCTAGCCTTAGTGTTAGCCTTTGTTTTTTTTATTATTAGTTACTTGTTAATAAATAAACTGACGAAGAAAACTGATGCGTTGCAGCTGCTTGTTAAATCATTGCTTGCGAGCAATGAATCGTTTAAAAAACAATTTGGCGAAATCCACTCCGGCAGTGTTGGGATGGGAAAAAAAATTCAGCAGTTAGATGCAGTTGTAAAAAAAACGCAGGAAAATCAGTTAAATCTTGTTGCGCAAGCACCTGAGAATAGACTTTATACTCGAGCGACTAAAATGGTTGAGTTAGGGGCGTCGATTGAAGAGTTAATGAATGAATGTGAGCTACCAAGAGCTGAAGCTGAATTACTGCTTAACCTGCATAAAAAATAGTTTTATTCCCAATCTTACTTCATGTTTAATTCCTTACTAAATATAAGTGTAAGCGTTTGTTTTATTGGCTGGTTTTATAGAATAAACGCTTGCTCATATTAACGATTGAACTTTATGACTTAGCATTATTATCTGTGCTAGGATCCAAAGCACACATAAATTCTCTTAATTCTAGGCGATTGTTCCATTTTAACTGTTAGGTTGTATTCATGCTTCACTGCAAAAAACTAACTTGCGTCCGCGAGGAACGAATCTTATTTAAAGATCTAAGCTTTACAGTTAATTCTGGTGAGATAGTCCAAGTTGAAGGACCCAATGGGGTAGGTAAAACATCTCTTTTTCGTTTGCTTGTTGGATTATCGACAGCTTATGCCGGAGAGATTTTTTGGCAGGGGCAAGTTATATCTTCCGATCGAGAATCCTTTTATCAGCAACTTTTATATCTCGGTCATAAAACTGGTATCAAACCAGAATTAACCGCATTAGAAAACCTGCAGTTTTTTCAACAAATGCATACAACTCATTCAGAGGTTAATTTATGGGATGTTTTAGCTAAAGTTGGACTAGCAGGTTATGAAGATATTACCACCTCGCAACTTTCGGCAGGGCAACAGCGGCGTGTTGCATTGGCTCGATTATGGCTCAATGATTGTCCATTATGGATACTTGATGAGCCCTTTACCGCCATCGATAAATCAGGTGTCGCCGTTTTAGAGGAGCTTTTTATTAAACACGCTCAAAATGGCGGCATTGTTCTGCTGACCACACATCAAGATTTAAGTATCGATTCAAGCTTGCATTCGAAAATAAGGTTGACCAAAGCAACTGGTGATTTATATGTTTAATGCTTTTGCTCAGGTTGTCAGTAAAGAATTGAAAGGCGCTTTTCGTCGCCAAAGTGATATCTTAAATCCAATCTGGTTCTTTATGATAGTCGTAACGCTTTTTCCTTTAGGTATCGGAACCGATCCTGCATTATTAAAACGCATTGCCCCGGGTATTATTTGGGTGGCAGCTTTATTGGCCGCTCTTTTATCTTTTGAGCGCTTGTTTAAAGATGATTTTATCGATGGCACGCTTGAGCAGTTAATGCTTACTCCATATCCGCTTGCTTGGTTGGCCTGTGCCAAGGTATTTGCTCACTGGTTACTTACTGGCTTGCCTATTTTATTGGTATCACCACTGTTAGCGACATTTTTATCACTTGATATGAATACTTATTTTGCGTTATTTTTAACACTTTTAATCGGAACACCGATTTTGAGCTTATTGGGCGCGATTGGTGTCGCTTTAACTGTTGGTTTACGTAAAGGCGGGATCTTATTAAGCTTAATCATGCTACCTTTGAGCATCCCGATTTTGATTTTTTCAACGATGGCGATTGATGCGGCAGCTTTTGGTCAATCATATTTAGGCTTATTAGCACTTTTAGGTGCGATGTTAGTTGCTGCAATCACCTTGGCGCCTTTTGCTATTGCCGCTTCATTGAGGGTTAGTGTCAGTTAAAATTTATGTAATTACTCAGGTCGTCGCCATTTAAGCTTATTTCCGCGTTGAAAAATGCTCATTTAAACGACTAAACTGCGCTTTTTCGCCTTGAACTCAGCATAAATGGCTTAGCCCTGAGTAT
>JABXKR010000184.1 GCA_013619145.1 Psychromonas sp.
GCACCACATCTTTTTTAATATGGGTTATTTGATATCCATTCACCCATTGGCCTGTTTTATATAATTTATTATTTAAAATAGCACGTCGCTGCTCACCTTCAGTCAATATGCTTTGTAATTGAGGCAACGCAGAACGATACTCTTTCTTAAGCGATTTAGTTTTGTAATTTAAAGGCTTGGTCGGATCAGCTAACTGCGCCACATCTGCCATTACATTAACGCTAATTATTAAACAAAATAAAAGAGTATATTTAACCACTGACTAAATCCTGTTGATCGCTTAAGGTGTAAATCTGAATCGTCACCTTTGCAAGCGGATAATCCGTTACTTGATAACTAAGTGATAACCAATAAAACTTTTCCTGCAAGGTTTCAAGGTTTAGCAAATATTGATAAATGGCATTGTAATCGCCAATCAATTGAATCTCTAAGGTATGTTTATAAAACAGATTTTTTACAGGCTCCCCGCCTGCAATACCTTGCGATGAATTAAATGCTTGAACAGGTAATGTGGTTAATGACTCAACTTTAACACCAGGGCTTTTGCTAAGCACTTTGGTTAATGCGATTGGCATTTTTTGCGCGTGAATAAACTTTACTAATTTTTCATCTAACTGTTTATCCAATGCCTCTAATGTCTGCAAAGAAAAGGCGATTTGATTATTAATTTCTTGCAGCGGATCTTTTTGCAGACGCAGTGTGATCTCTGCAATTTCGCTATTTAATTTATCTTCTTGCTGATAACTCAACTGCAACGTTTTCTGGGCTTTTGCCTGTTTAAGCATCGCAGGATCTAGCATCCAAAAATAGGTAATCGAAAAAACACAAATTAACACGGCGCCAAATATAATAATACGTTCACGCAAAGTCATCTTATTAAAAGATTTTTCAATTTCAGTAAAGTTAAGCCGACTCATTGTGCTTGCGCCTTAACTGTTTTATTTTCAAGATCATTACTTAATTGAAAAGAGAAACCCTTGGCGTTATCTGATATTTTTAATTTTTCAAAAGCGATGCCAGCTAGCTCCTTAGTTGTTTGAATTTTGGTTAACCATAACGGCACTGAATCACTCTGTTTTGCTTGCCCTGATATATTTAAACGCCCCTCAATTATCGAAAAGTTATCAATACTAATAGTACGCATATTCGCTAACGAAAGACCTCTCATTAATTCAGAAAAACTCACCACAATACCTAATTCAATACCTGCTAAACTGCCTAATAAACGCTGCTTTGCATCAACTTCGGCCTGCAGAGCAAGCTGCTCTCTAATTTTAGATTCAGGCGCACGATTGTTTTGTAATTCAGTGACCAACACGCTCAATTCACTCTCTTTTATCATTAATAACGCTTTTTGCTGTTGTGTCATCTGTTGTATTTTTGCAAATTGCTTATTTAAAACAAGATGTAAAACAAGCACTGAAAACAAACAAATCCCAGTTAATAGAAGAAATTGTTTAAAAGTTACTTTCTCACGTTTTGGATAACAACTTGGCTGATAAAGGTTTATCTGTTTTTTCATTTATCTTCACCTTCCATTAACAGGCCATAGGCAAGAATATTGGAAAAATCGTACTGATCTTTTTCGCCAAACGGCACTACATTTTTTGCTAAATAACTGCCTAACTTTTCAGCTAACAAGTTAATATCAGGACAAACAAGCGCCAAATACAGATGAGAAATTGAAGCAATGCGTAGTTGCGAATTAATATAATCAAGTGCACGCTGCAATTCTAAACTCAAACCATCTAACAGCGTATTTTCAACATCACTAAGTGGCAGTGCCAGTAACTCATTAAATCCGCGCAAACGATGTGAAAAAAACAGTTGTCCCTCTTTCACCACGGTTAACACTAATTCATTATTTTGTTGTGAAAGTAAAAGATTTACCTCTGCCCTATTACCTAATAAGCGGGTTAATGCTAACTCTTCAACAGTGATCTCTTTAAGCTTCATGGCATATTTTAAAACCATGTCGCGTATGCTGAGAATACGCTGTTTAGGAACACACACCGCAGTTATTTGATTCCCCTTGTGCTGCTGAAAAGGCCTATCGTAATAATCAACAACCAAATCAAAAATGCTCTCGGAAACCAGATCTTTTATGGCGAAAGGCAGGCTTGCCATTAACTCATTTTCTTCAACTTTTGGTTTTTCAATATCAAACGTCTGGTAAAAGTCCCGACTTAATACAACCGACACTTGAGAATTATGAAGTTTGTGCTCATTAACGAATGATTCAAACACTTTTGGCCACTGAGAATCGGATGAGACAGTTGCTTGAGCAAGTAAACGAATTCGGCCATCTTCTAATAAACAGATAGCAAGTCGCTTCATCCCTAAAAACAGGCTAATTTGGGCTGGTGATTTTTTAGAAAAAAGAGTTTTAAACATATTGGTTTTATTTTTCTCAATAAACGACAACTCGGCAGTCAATAATAGGTGATTAACCCGCAGATTCTATTAATATTTATGAAATATATTAAGCAAACCATAAAATGTAGGGGAAATTGCGCGAATAATCCCCCCATATAAGCTAAAAGGGTTATATCGACAAAGGTTGTACGCTTGAAAAAAACGTCCCCTGCGCGGCAGAAACACCAAGTTTAAGCAGGCATTTCCACTCTTCATTATTTTCAACAGCAACGGCAATGATTTTAGCCCGGCTATTTAAACAGCTTGCCATTAAACTTTGCAAAGCGATTTGATTCGTTTTACGTAAATGAATATCACGTACCAAACTCGCATGGAGTTTCAGATAGTCAATATTATAATCAATTATGTATTCGGTATTAACAACTGATTTACCAACATTATCAATGGCAATTTTACAACCTATTTTCTGAATTGCATTTAACGCAGAGCGAAGTGAAAAATAACTTTTTTCCAATAAGTGCTCTGAAACCTCAATCACTAAGTTATTACGTAATCGGCGAGGTAGTTGCATAAGTTGATAGATAAGCTTTTGCTGGCTACTTTTATCCATTAAAATGCGGGCACTTAAATTTATAGCAATGGGCAGACTTAACTCGCCACGTGAAACAAGTAACGGAAACACTTTATCTAACATTTTTTGATCAAAACTTTCCAGTAATCCACACTTTTCAGCCATCGGCAAAAAAGTGCCCGCGGCTATAATTTTTTGATCTTCCCCTTTAATACGCGGCCAAAGTTCAGAATAAAGTTCATTGAGACCATCTCGACAGATAACCTCCTGCTGATAAAGTAATACGCCATCATTTTCTAAAACATTTTCAAGTAATGTGCGCCACCTTACGGTGCCTTTTGACAAGCTGGTATGTTGCTCTTCTTGATCAGCTAAAAACCAACCGCTTACTTTCTGGTGTACAGCAACTAATAACGCACGGTTTAAATCGTCCATAATCAGCAGAGGTTTGGCTCCATAATGGAAATTGACAACACCGATATGAAAAAATTCATCAATTAAAACAGACTCGGGAAGCTGTAACTGAAAAAGTAATTTGGTTAATTGCTTGGCAACGACTTCCGTTTCCTGATAAGACATCTGCGGGATAATCAAAACAAATTCTGATTTCGAAATTCGCCCATGAAACTGATCGTCATAACGCATTGAAAATGTAGTTAAAAGCTCAGTAATTTGGAGAAGCATTTGATCACGGATATCTGTTCCCAGTTGAACAGTAATCGAATCTAATTCAGAAATATTTATAAGTAACAAAGCGCTCGAAAATATATTTTGATCTGTTGCTAACGCATCTAGACGGTTTTCAAAAGCTAAACTATTTCCCAGCCCCGTAGTTTCATCTAAAAAAGCTTGCCCACGAATATGAGCATCAAAATAACTTCGCTCTTTTTTACTTTGTTCGATCTGATTAGATAACAGATCCAACGCTTCACTTGCCAGTTTCGGCCATTCACCAGGCTGTGCAGTCCGTGCTGTCGGGTTATTTTGTAAAAGGTACTTAGCCCTTCTCTCCAGTAACTCTGCACCTTTAAATTGCTTTTTAATCCAATGTATTGCAAAGGCCAATAACACTAAGCTAAACAAGATTGCCAATGAAACGCCCAATAATGGCACAACTGAAAAATTAATATCATCATAGGGCTGGCGAGTCTGTAACATTAAAGTGACACGCGGATATTTTTCTAACCGGTATTGATAGCGTAACAATAAGTTGTTTGGATAAAAATGACGATTTTCATAATAATTCTGGTAGAGCACCTTGTCTTGCCGCTTTATTTGTAAACGAACAACTCCCGATGCATCAAGCAGATCCGGCAACCACATATCAAATTGATTTTTTTCAACATTTTTATCTAATTGACGCTCAATAACATTAATAATACTGTCCATACGTTGCTGATGATATTTAAGCGACAAAGCACGCAAACTAAATAGTCCGCCAACCAAAACTAATGCAATACATGTCAATACAACTGATATGGTTGTCAGAGTAAATTTATCCGTAAATTTCATTCAATCCCTTAACTACTAAATATTTTAATCTGTGAACGAGTCGGCATATAATGGACCATTATATGCCGCAGATAAAAAACCACACCAAAGCAAAGGTGTATGTTAAACATAGGAAAACATAATGTCACTCGCAAACAAAACATATTCAAATCCCAGTCAGCTATTACAACGCAATGAGTCTCTTTTTGCTAATAAAAATATGTTAGTTGCTGGAAACATTGATGATGATTACCCAATACATTTACAAACACTGGCTCAATCAACCACTTTCTGCTTTAGCGATTATCGTTATTATAGCGCTTTGTCTAATAAATTAAGCGCCTCTGAACTATATTTCACCGCTAATTACCAAGGAGAAAAAAAATTCGATCTATTGTTAATTTTTTTACCGAAAGCAAAACAGGAAACGCAATATTTACTGGCCAGCCTTAGCCCGCATTTACAGCAGGGTGCAGCTATTATTTTAGTTGGCGAAAAAAAATGTGGTATTAAAAGTGCAGGAACGTTATTAAAACCTTATTCAACATCAGTCAATGCCATTGACTCTGCCCGCCATTGTAGCATTTTATATAGTGAGTTAAATAAAAGCGTCCCCCCCTTTGAACAAGCGTCATGGATAAAAACCTACCCGATAAATATCAATAATATTGAGCTGCAGATCTGCTCGCTACCAGGGGTATTTAGTTATGGGGAATTAGATAAAGGCAGTGAGTTATTATTGCAAAATTTACCCGAAAAGATGTCTGGCTCGGTGCTTGATTTTGGCTGTGGCGCAGGTGTTATAGCCTGTTACATTCAAAAGAAATACCCTCATTTAGAAATAGATCTTATTGATATCAACTCTTATGCATTAGAAAGTGCAAAACTATCTTTGATAAAAAACAAACTTAAAGGTAATGTTTTCCCCTCCAATGTTTTTTCTGATGTCAGTAAAAAATATAACACTCTGCTTTCTAACCCTCCTTTCCACTCGGGTAAAGAAACCGATTACGTAGCCGCAGAAACATTTATAAATCAATCACCTAGATTTTTAAAAGAGAAAGGCACACTGTCCATTGTTGCAAATAAATTTTTAAAATATGAACCTTTACTTAACAAAGCGTTTCCGGTTTTACATAAAACTCAAGAAAACAATAAGTTTAAAATTTTGACATGCATCAACAAACAGTAAACTACGCCCTTATATGTGTTTATATCTTTTGTTAGGGTCTAATTATCTAAGCTAACTATTCGTGGTGTGGATATTAGTAAAAAGGATTGATTGCAAAAGGAATAATTGCAAAAGCATTATGTAAAAAAACACATAATATTTATCCCCCTTTTCAGGAGAAATTTATGGCTGGAATTCTTGCTATGATTCTTGCAGGGGGAGAAGGCTCACGTCTTTTCCCTTTAACACAAACACGGACTAAACCAGCCGTGCCCTTTGGTGGTAATTACCGCCTTGTTGATTTTGCATTAAATAATTTTGTTAATGCCGAGTTAATGAAAATTTACGTATTAACACAATTCAAATCTCAATCATTAAGTATTCATTTACGTAAAGCATGGCGCTTATCAGGGATTGCAAAACAATTCATTGAAGCAATTCCAGCACAGCAACGTGTGAATAAAAATTGGTATTCAGGCACTGCTGATGCGATTTACCAAAATGCACGATTTATCGAAAAACATGCCCCGGATCACGTTTGCATTTTTGGTAGTGATCACATCTACAAAATGGATGTCCAGCAAATGGTTGAACATCATAAAGCCAAAGAAGCAATTTTGACCGTTGCTGCAATCAGAGTTGTTAAAGAACAGGCTTATCACTTCGGTATCATTGAAGTAGATGAAGATGGTCGTATGATTGGTTTTACAGAAAAACCTTCTGTTGAGGACGCAAAAACCATTCCAGGTGATGATAAACACGTATTAGCCTCAATGGGTAACTATGTTTTCAAATCTGATTCTCTACTAAAAGAGTTATATGATGATGCAGCCGATAGCAACTCCAGTCATGATTTTGGTAAAGACATCATTCCAAAACTTTATCCGAAAGGGAAAGTATTTGTTTACAAGTTGAGTGATAACTATATCCCAGGGGAGCCAGAAACGGCCTATTGGCGTGATGTAGGCAGTCTCGATTCATACTGGGAAGCGCATATGCAACTGCTTGCAGATGAGGCACCATTCTCTCTTTATAATAAAAACTGGCCTTTGCACACCTACCACCCACCGCTACCGCCTGCGACATTCCGTGACGAAGCTGACTCGGTTAGTGATATTTCGAAATCTATGATTGGTGCCGGATCTTATGTTAACGGTGCAAAGATTGAAAACTCTATTTTAGGTTTCAGTAGCCATATCTGTACGGGTGCTGTAATCAAAGAATCCATTTTCTTAGGTAATGCCAAAATAGGCAGCGGTGCACGTCTAAATAAAGTTATTCTTGATAAAGATGTAGAAATTGCGCCAGGAACGGTTATTGGGGAAAATCTGGAAGAAGATCGTAAGAAGTTTACTGTATCAGAGAATGGCGTGGTTGTAATCGCCAAAGGCTGTAAAGTTGGTTTTGAAAAAGCGGCTTTAGCGACTGATAAAACTGTTGCTTTAAAAAAAACGACTTTAGCGATTAATAAAACAAAAGCGTTAACAACAGAAGTTGTTAAATAAACATTTTGTATTCTATCTGAAATAGGTTTCTAACATGGCAAAAGTTCTCTCTATGATTTTAGCGGGTGGTGAAGGCTCGCGTCTTTACCCCTTAACACAATCTCGCACTAAACCTTCTGTACCATTTGGCGGCAGTTACCGATTAGTCGATTGTGTCTTAAATAATTTTGTAAAT
The DNA here is from genome assembly GCA_013619145.1 of Psychromonas sp. GTDB lineage: Bacteria > Pseudomonadota > Gammaproteobacteria > Enterobacterales > Psychromonadaceae > Psychromonas. The sequence continues at coordinate 7,290 of JABXKR010000184.1, forward strand.
TCTGACTTATTACGTATTTATGTATTAACACAATTTAAATCTCAGTCACTCAATCAACATCTTACCGAAGCGTGGGAATTAAGCAGTATTACTGATACTTTTATCGATGCGATCCCTGCGCAAATGCGTATGGGCAAACATTGGTATAGCGGCACTGCTGATGCGATTTATCAAAACTTGCAATTCATTGAATCTGATGATGCTGAGCTTATTTGCATCTTTGGCAGTGATCATATTTATAAAATGGATATTCGCCAAAAAATTGCATACCACGAGGAAAAAGACGCAACACTGACGGTTTCAGCGATCAAACTACCTAAAGAGCAAGCTTACCACTTCGGTATTATCGAAGTGGATGAAGAGGGGCGTATGATTGGTTTTGCTGAAAAACCAGCAGTTGAAGATGCAAAAACAATTCCAGGGGATCCTGATCATGTTTTAGCTTCAATGGGTAACTATGTATTTAACTCCAAAGAGCTGCAAAAAGAGTTGATTCGAGATGCGGCATTGGAAGATTCAAGCCATGATTTCGGTAAGGACATTATTCCTTATCTTTATCCGCAAGGTAAAGTATTCGTTTATGACTTTACGCAAAATACAATTCCAGGGGAAACAAGCGAAGCTTACTGGCGCGATGTAGGTAATATTGATTCATACTGGCAAGCGAATATGGACTTAATTAAGTCTGAACCGCCGATTTCCTTATACAACCGCAAGTGGCCAATGCATACCCACTACCCTGCACTGCCTGCTGCTCACTTTAGAAATGGTGATGACTCTAACTGTACAATCCGAAAATCACAGATTTCCGATGGCTGTTTTATCAAAGGGGCAACAATTAAAAAGTCCGTTTTAGGTTTTAACTGTTTTGTTGAACAAGACTCTACAATTTCTCATTCTGTTTTATTAGGTGATACCAAAATCGGGAAAAACTGCAGACTAAGTAAGGTTATCATTGATAAGAATGTATCAATTGCAGATAATGTACGAATTGGTATTAATCTAGAGGATGATAAAAAACGCTTTACCGTTTCAGATGAAGGTATCGTTGTTATCCCTAAAGGTGCTAAAATCGGCTTTTAACCTAGACTTAACTTAATGATTATAAGCCGCAATAATTTGTGGCTTTTCCTCATATCTCGCAATAATTTGTGGCTTTTTACTTCTATATATAACGGTAAAATTGTCAAGGGAGTATTCCATTGGATCATAGAAAACTAAAGATTCTTTTCGTTTCAGCAGAGGTTGAAGGATTCTCAAAAACGGGTGGTTTAGCAGACGCCGCGAAAGCATTACCGATTGAACTGCGTAATCTGGGTCACGAAGTTAAAATTGTCACCCCTTTTTACCGAAGCATCAATCATCGCGAACATGCACAACATCGTTTAAACTTAACATTAAATACTGATCACGCCCGCCCAGATATTCAATTTAAAGTACATGAGCTGCATTTAGACGGCATTCCTGTTTTAACCATTGATAACGCACACTACTTTGACAGACCTGGGCTATACGGTGAAGATCATCACGCTTACCAGGATAATGGCGAACGTTTTGCATTTTTCAGCTTGGCCGCCCTGCAAGCGTGTGATGCATTAGACTTCACCCCTGATATTATTCACTGTAATGACTGGCATACAGGATTAATTCCTTACCTGTTGAAAACCCGTTACCACGATCACTACCGCTTTACCCACACAAAAACGGTATTAACGACGCACAACGCTTGTTATCAGGGCATCTTTGATAAATCTCAACTCAACCTGATTCCTGAAGTTAGCTCCTGTATGGATGAGCGTGTTTTGGAGAATTACAGTTACATCAACTACTTAAAAGTAGGGGTAACTTACAGTGACAAAATCAACACAGTAAGTCCCAACTACGCTAGTGAACTGCTAACCACCTTAGGTTCACATGGTATGTCACACCATTTCCTTGAACGAATTCATGATTTTGAAGGAATCTTAAATGGTTGTGATTATAATGATTGGAACCCGGAAACAGATACCTTAATACCCGCAAACTTCTCCGCTGATGATCTCAGTGGTAAAGAGATTTGCAAAAGAGAGTTACAAAAAGAGGTAGGCCTGCCTGAAAGTGATAATCCTGTTTTTGGTATGATATGCCGGCTTACCGAGCAAAAAGGCTTTGGCCTGCTGCTGCCGATGTTAGAGCGAGTGTTAAAACATAACCTGCAGATTGTGATTATCGGTTCGGGCGATCCTGCTATTACGGGGCAATTAAATGCGATTGCTAACCATTTTCCTGATAAATTTAAGTTTATCGATATTTATAGCAATAAACTATCGCATATGATTGAAGCGGGTGCCGACTTCTTTATTATGCCTTCCATCTTTGAACCTTGCGGGTTAAATCAGCTATACAGTCTTGCCTATGGCACACTGCCGATTGTTCGCGGGGTGGGAGGCTTAAAAGATACAGTTTTGGATTATGATCAAGAGCCGGATAATGCAAATGGTTTTGTCTTCAACGATACCAATCCTAATCAATTACTTAACTTGATGCGCCGTGTCTTACTCCTGTATGTAGAACATCCTGAAGAGATGAAACGCTTAAAAACACAAGGGATGCGTTCTCATTTCTACTGGTCAAATTCAGCTAAACATTATGAACGCCTCTATTATAACGCCATATATCACCACCATAACTGGTAAAATAGAGCTGTTTTAGATTAATAAAGCAGAAAAATTATTAAGCCAATTTCACTATCAATAGATAGGGAAATTGGCTTTTTTAGCTTATGGGGATTTGATACTGCTAATGAATATTACATTAAACATTAATATGAAGTTATATTATCTTGCAGCAATTCATGACGAATTAACTGCTCCGTTTGTTGTTTTGAAAGCGCTTTAGCAAAATAATAACCCTGTGCATAATCACAACCAAGCTGCTTCAATAAATCATGCTGCTCTCGAGTTTCAACACCTTCGACTAGCACCTTAACTTGTAGTACTTTGCCCAGGCCAATAATATGTTTAGCAAACTCCCGATCTAATGCCGTATTACAAATATTATGGATCAAAGTTCGATCAATTTTCAATTTATTCAATGATAAATGGAAAGTACGTACAAGACTTAAGGAAGAGTAGCCTGAACCAAAATCATCCACCGCAATATTTATGCCCAGTTTCTTCACCTCAAGAATATTATCGCCCAGCGTTTTTATATTATTAATGGAAGCTGTTTCAGTAACTTCAATTTCAATTAGCCTTGTCGGGCAGTTTGTCTGCTTGATAACATCGCTTATACGAGAAATAAATATCGCCATTTCCAATGTTTTAAATGAGATATTAATAGCGACTCGAGGCGGTTCAATTCCCAGTGCCTGCCATTCAACTATTTGACAACAGACTTGAGTAAATACCCATAAATCAAACTCAAAATGTAAACCTATATCTTCGGCAACACCGACAAACACATCAGGAGAAACATTGCCTAACTCCTTATGGCACCAGCGCGACAGTGCTTCTAAGCCAATCAGCTTGCCACTGCTAAATTCATACTGAGGTTGATAATGTATATTTATCTGATGCAGCTCTATCGCACGAGGAAATTCATCAATAATAAGTTTATTGGTCAGTAAATCATCTGTTGTTTGAGTTGTTGCTAAGCAGTATT
>JABXKR010000187.1 GCA_013619145.1 Psychromonas sp.
GTGTTGATAAGTCAAAAATCCAATGGCCGCAGTTGAGCCGTTGAGATGTGATTTTTATTTGGATTCTATCTCTTATATGGGGGGGCGTTTGCGACTTAGCTTTCTATCTCGGTTTGGGGCACAATTTTAGTCAACAATTTTTGTCCGCTTAAGCGGGCGTTGAGGTCGTAGAATAACTCTTTTGGGGGGATTTTAGGCCATTTTTATGGGTTCCAAATGCATTACCTAGTGCCTTAAAAGTGCTTAGAATGCGATATTGGAGCTCGATTTTTTCTAATATTTGGTTGTTAGAGTAATTCTACAGCCTCGTTAGGGCTTTAGAGGTAAACATGAAATTTAGAGACATGGCTACAATATCCATACATTTTTTATTTCTCATATTTTCTATGTAATAGCCAAGGCAATTATGCCACTTCATTAGCACTTAATAAGAGCAGATATCATGCATTCAGAAATACAGCTTAGTAAAGAAGACATTAGAAAAAACAAGCCTGCACGAGATCAATACTTAAATCAGCCCAAAATCCCCCTAGTTCTGGTATTAGATAACGTCACTAATAGCTTCAATATTGGTGCTTTTATTCGCTTGGCTGATGCTTTTGCTATCGAAAAAATTATTATCTGTGGAGAGCTAACTATTTCAGATAAGAAGTTTAGAAAAGCCTCTAGAAATGAAGCTAAATGGGTTTGCATTGAATATAGCAATAACACCACGTTAAGCTTACAAACATTATTAGACAAAGGTTATGCTGTTTTTGGTGTTGAGCTATGCCATCAGTCCGTTGATTATAAGGATATTAGTTACCCATCACCCTGTGCATTAGTATTAGGCAATGAACGCAAGGGCGTGAGTGAAGCGGCATTGCAATTAAGTCATCAACAAATACACATTTCCATGTTTGGTATGGGTAATTCTCTGAATGTTTCAACCGCTGGCGCTATTGTATTAGCAGAATGTGCCAATCAAATCCGCAAAACAATCACTGAAGTGGCCAAGTAGTATTGGCCACAAATTTATAGTTTTGTAAGTCGCAATGGGGCACAAAGCGAGATAGCTTTTTATTTTCTATTATCAACTTTAACAGTCAGCATTGACTTCTAGCCCTTGCTTTTTTTGTCATGTTCAATATTAATTTTTAGTTTATCGAGGTATTATATTTCCTTTAATTTAATGATTAAAAGAATATAAGGTATGGATGTCCTGCCTTGTCTCCTTCTAAAAAGCAAACCTGACACCTAAACCAGCTATAGATGAATCAATATCGTTATCAAATACAAGGTATTCAGCATAGATATCAATGGTATCTAAAACATCAAAACTGAAACCAATACCACCAAAGGCTTCTTCACCATCGTTATCCTCTTTAATTCCATCTTTCTTAATATCAACACTGAGAGAAGCAATACCCGCTTTTGCATAGATTTCAAAAAATGGACCGATTGGAATATAACCAACAGCTGCCAGAGTGAATGCTGAAGCATCAACCTCATATTTGGTGTCAGTAACTGTAGAATCGTATTCACCAAGATCGTAATAACCTAATTCAGCAGACATCATAAATATATTAGTATCAAGGAAGGTGTAGCCAGCAAATAGTGCTGGTACAACATCATCTTCATCGAAATCTCCTTGTTCTGCGTATGACTGATAGATACCGCCGCCAATATAAAAACCTTTAGCATGGGCGATCGAAGCGCTGCTAGCGGCAAAGATGAAAGTGCTTATCGCTATTGTTTGAATTAATTTCTTCATGTTAGTTCCTAATTTATTTCAGTTAGTTATTGTCTATACATTGAAAATTAGTTGTAGCTGTCCACTCGACAGTTAGAATATTCTAGGGGGGGCTCGTTACAAAACTTATAACGCAGAGATGCTGATTTTAAGGAGTTAAAAAATCGGACATTTATCTAGAATGGTATAAGTATAGTTGCTTAACCGGAAAGGGGCACATACCGACTTAGGAACTTTGTGTTAACAGTTCAAAAGATAATGACCAGTCAGAGCCATTCACTACACATTTTTTAAAAAGCTTACCTACCCCAAATTATTCCCAGACTATTAAATCTTCTTTTTAACCATGTAATGTTTAAGGGCATAAGTATTTAAATACTATACTTTGGCTTAGAAGAACAATATTGGATTGAATACACGTCCGTGGCCAGTTTTACTTGACCACTTCATAAAGCTTTCAGTCTATTTTGGGGCGTATTTCCAAAAAACTCTACTAAACTGAACGAGGAAAAATAATGAACACATTCATTACAATCACTCTGAGATTATTAGTTCTGGTAGCACCACTTTATGGCACAGTGGAGGCGTGTACCTCTTTTACACATAATACCCCCGAGGGCATTGTTTTTGGGACCAACCTCGACTTGTTAACACCCACTGACGGTCTGGTGTTCGTAAACCGTCGCGGCATTGCCAAGGAAAACATCCGCAAAAACACTGATGAGAAAAAATTAAAATGGGTCTCACAATATGGCAGCATTACCTTTAATGTTGTCGGTCGGGGATTTGTGTGGAGCGGTATGAATGAGGCGGGTTTGGTCATAAGTTCGATGGAATGGCGAGACAGTGAATACCCAATATCTGATGAACGAACACCTTTTGATCCGGGATCTTGGATGCAGTACGTGTTAGACAACTTTGCTAGTGTAGACGAAGTCATTCAGACGGATTCAACGGTGCGACCAGTAACGGATGATGGAGGTTGGCCCAGTCACTTTCTTGTTGCGGACGCACAAGGAAGGAGCGCAGCTCTTGATTATATTGATGGTAAATTGGTGGTGTATACTGGCAAGAGCTTACCCATCAGAGCCATGACCAATATGTCCTATGGAAGGGCTCTTGAAGCCTATCAGAACGGTGGCGCACGATGGTGGTGGTCAAACCCGGGCCATTCTGCGGAACGATTTGCTACCGCAGCCAAACGGATGTCCAGTTTTACGCATAGCAAAGATCTCAATGCCACACCTCACGCATTCGACACCTTAGTTGAGGTGGCTGATCAATATACAAAATGGAGCGTGGTCTACAACATTGATATGCGGAAGATTTGGTTTCGCTCAATAACAAGTGGAGCCATAAAGTATCTGACGATGGAATCTTTCGACTTTTCCTGCACATCGCCGTTATTGATGATGGATATAGACACCACGTTGAAAGGGAATGTGAATGATGCATTCATTCCATACAATCGCCAAGTGAATCAGCAAGTCTTCACGACTGGTTTAGCCCGCTTAGGGATGCAAATACCCAGGCAGGATGTGGTCGAACTTATGCAGACCTTTGATGGGTTCACGTGTGCGACAGAATGAAATGATTCGCCTAACTGAGTTTGCCTGTAAAACAGGTGGAGTCCATATACGACTTAGCTTTTTATTTTCTAATATCTATTTTCTTTTTTAATGTTATGGGTTAAGAGTATAAAAACCCTGGATTTCCCGCCTTTTTTCCTATTTATACTCATTTTATATCGTGGGCAAAGTGCCTTCGGGGAGGAGGGGGGAATTAATGTTCAGTTTCGCTAAGCGACTAAAGTAATGAGCATTATTCTGCACGATGAAATTATCCATAAACGCCCTGTAACACTGCACTAGACTAGACTACACACTATTCACTGTGAGCTATACTCAATGAGCTACTGTATTTGTAGCACCATTAAACAGAGGGTGATTTTATGAAGATTTATGCCTATATCTTAACTTTTATAGCTATTTTTATGAGCTATATCGTAACCGTTCACGCGAGTAGCAAATCTCAAACACTTTTAGAAGATGCATTAAGCGCAGCTCCTCCGACCCTTCGATCGACAGTTACCGTAATGGATTGGAACAAAAATGTATTGCAAAAAGGAACTAATAATTACACTTGTTTTCCAACGCCACCTCAATTACAAGGAAAAGCTCCAATGTGTTTTGATGCAACTTGGCTGGAATGGGCTGATGCTTGGACAAACAAGAAGCCATTTAAAGCAAAAACTATTGGTATCTCTTATATGTTAGCAGGTGATGAAGGTGCCAGTAATATTGATCCTTATGCAGAAGGCAAAACTGCTGATAATCAATGGATTGTAGAAGGACCACATTTGATGATAATTACTCCCGATGCTGCATTATTAGATTCATTGCCAACAGATCCCAGTATTGGCGGGCCTTATGTGATGTGGAAAGGCACTCCTTATGTGCATATTATGGTGCCAATAGGAGCGAGGAAATAAGGTCGTTAAATTAAATGTTGTGGTTAACCCGTTAAACAATTTAGGGGAGTAAAACAAAAAAAATGGCTTGTTGTGGCCAAGTGAATTTGGCCACAAACTTGTAGTTTGTAAGGTGCAATGGGGGCGTTTGCGACTTAGGTTTTCTAGCTCGCAACGGGGCACAAAGCGAGATAGATTATTTACTTTAATGTAGAGCTGTAATTTTATTTATCTGGCTCGCTTCCGGGAAAAGCGAGAGAGATGATCGATTAAAATTTCACTATCTAGGGCGCTTTGCGCATCCCAAATTAGAGGAAGTCTTCATGCATATTTGTCCCTTGTGTTCATCAAATCAGACACAGTTCTATTTTGAAGACAAGAATCGCTGCTATTTTCAGTGTTCTCGCTGTGAGTTGGTATTTGTACCTCAGGAGCAGAGGCTGGATGCGGTGAGTGAGAAAGCCCACTATGATCATCATGAGAATGACCCAGATGACCAGGGGTATCGACGGTTTTTATCGCGCTTAGCCTTGCCTCTTCTTGAGAGGATAGCATCAGACTCTAAAGGGTTAGATTTTGGCTGTGGGCCAGGACCCGCATTGGCACATATGCTACGCGAGGCTGGACACAAAGTTGCGTTATACGATATTTACTATCAGCCTGATGCAGATGTGCTGGAGAAAACGTATGATTTTGTGACTGCGACAGAGGTGATAGAACACCTCTTTGAGCCTAAAAAAATATGGTCGCAATGGTTAAATTTAGTTAAGCCGGGTGGTTGGATAGGAATAATGACTAAACAGGTTATAGACCTTGAAGCATTTGCCTGCTGGCACTATAAATATGACCCTACCCATGTAATCTTTTTTAGCCGGGCGACTTTTCGCTATCTGGCAGAGCGTGACAAGCTTGAACTAGAATTCATTGGAAATGATGTGATTTTACTGAGGAAACCTCTGTAGTGAGTCGAGATAAGGAATCCGCTTGACATTATTGCCCACTTAGCGGCACTGGTGCCCAACACATTAATATGTAGTGACTTATACTAGATTTGATAATTCAGCTTGTTAGTCTCAACTTATCTGACGAACCTTCATGCTCGCTGCCGGGAAAAAGTGAGCATGGTGATAGCTTAAATTTTCACTATCTGAACCGCTATGGGGCACAAACCGACTTAGATTTTTTGCACTATTTGTCTGTTGAGATTCCCCAATTTACGCTCGCTTTCTCCCAAAAGCGAGCGTAAAGACCTCATCTTTAATTAGATTTTGGTGTCAGTTAAAGCGGGGGTAGATCAGAGTCCGAGTGCAGCCACTGTTGTTAGGCGGCGCGCAACTCTCTCGATTAAACCTCAATCTCTGATCTGGGACATCCGCCACTTAGGTCTCTCAGTATATCCCAGGAATCAACCGATAGCGCACGCGTCGTGCATAATCTCGATAGCCCGGCAACTCTTCCTGTAAAGCCCGGTCTTCAAGTACGGTTCTAATCATCGTGATGATTAATGCCACCGCCGCAGGAATCAGTGTCCATGCCGAGCCCAGAGCAAGAACAATACCGAACAGTGCAAGCATATTTCCGGCATAACCCGGATGCCGCACAAACCGGTACGGGCCACTGTCACACACCACATGCCCTCGATCCGTCTGAATGCGTACCACGCTGGAGAAAAAGCGGTTCTCTGCCAATGCCCATGCAGCGAAAGCGTATCCGAGCGAGATCAAAATGAAGCCCATCACGATGAGCCATAACGGAAATTCGGGAGACCAGTTATAGTGATGGTCCAGCCCTGCCACAATGACCATAGGAAACCCGACACTCACCGCCATCAGTGGAGCAAGCACTTTGTCCCAGGCTTTTGCGTTTTGGATATGTTCAATATTTTGTCGTTCGGCTGTTAATCCGGGATGTCGTTGTTCCGCCCACATGCGCCCACCAATAGCAGCGGACAGGAACAGCATGGAATAGATCCACGCCTGCCACCAGCCGAGGTCCCCACCGCATATCAATAAAATCAGCGGGATCAGGAGATACACCACAACCAATCTGATCCACTGGCGAGGGGATGCCGTTTGAGCTGTCTGTTCATTAACCGTCTTTGCTGACATGTCATTCCCCAAAATAAAATGGATTTGAGCGTGTGCCAAGTTAGAAAGTACAATTCAGTACCTTGGTGTTGAACTTGAAGATGTTTTACGTCTCTCTGAACAGATTGAAACTTGATTATATCTGTGGGCTAACCAAGTAAGCATGTCATTAATGGCATGCTTATATTCTCCCATTTTTGAGCGTAGAGACCTCTCTATCCTTTGGCTCGATTATACGCCTTTAGGTGTAACACTAAGTCGTATATGGACCAATATGACTACGAACCTATAAATACGTGACCAGTTTTACTTGGCCACTATAATTTATGAGAGTTTTTGAGGGGTACCTGAGCCCCCCGTTAGGCGAAGCATTTTATTCAGCCGCACATTTGAACCCTTCAAGGGGCAGCATTAGGTTATCCGCATCCTGTTTGTTTATTTGAATCCCTAAACGATCTAAACCTATAGTGAAAACTCGCTGATTCACTTGGCGATTGTACGGAATGAACGCATTATTCACATTGCCTTTTGAAGTAGTGTCTACATCAATCATCAATAACGGAGATGAGCAGGAAAAGTCGAAGGAATCCATCGTAAGAGACTTTATTTCACCGCTTGTAATTGTACGAAACCAAATTTTTCGCATATCAATGTTGTAGACCACGCTCCATTTTGTATATTGATCTGCTACCTTAACCAAGCTATCGAATGCATAAAGTGTGGCGTTGAGGTCTTTAGTCGATGCAAAACTGGACATCCGGTTGGCAGCGGTGGCAAATCGTTCCGCAGAACGCCCTGGGTTTGACCACCACCATCGCGGACCATCATTTTGATATGCTTCAAGTGCCCTTGCGTAAGGCATGTTTGACATAGCACTGACAGGTGAGCTATTGCCAGTATAGGCCACCAATTTACCATCAACATAATCCAGTGCAGCGCTCCTTCCTTTTGCGTCAGTGACAAGAAAATGATTGGGAAAGCCTCCATCGGTTATTAGTCGCACCTTTGCATCCGCCTTAATGACTTCGTCTACGCTGGCAAAGTTGTCTAACATGTATTGCGCCCAAAATCCTATGTCAAATGGCGCTCGTTGATCAGGCTCTGGATATTCACTATCCCGCCATTCCAATGCGGTTATTACCAAGCCCGCTTCGTTCATACCGCTCCACACAAACCCCCGGCCGGCAATGTTGAAAGTAATACTTCCATACTGTGATACCCATTTTAATGTTGTACCATCGGCACTTTGGCGAATATTTTCTTTGGCAATGCCACGCCGATTCACGAATACCAGCCCTTCTGTTATGAGTGATAATTGGTCAAGGTTAGCCCCATAAATGATTCCTTCTGGGGTCTTATGTGAAAAAGCTGTACAAGCCCGTACCGGGGCGTAAAGTGACGTAACAATAAGCAATAAGGTAATAACAGCTGTTATAAATGTTTGCATTATTTTATCTCCTTTACCTTGGACTTAAATGAAACTCTGTTCCTTATATTTTAGCTGTGTTTCACTAAAAATAATAATACACATATATTTTGTATGGTTGAGTGGGGCGGTTTAACGTCAGGAAATAATTGTGTTAGCTAAGCCTTAAAAAACAAGGGATTTGTGAATGGCTCAGATTAGTCATTTTTTGAACTGTTAACGGAAAGTCTGTGGCGTATGTGCCAAACATCGCCTCGGAATATTCAATACAAAATAGAATCAATCGTTGCAGCATCTAAAAAGGTTTTGTCCAAAAGCGCTAGGCAACGAAATATATAACTAATCACTTTTTCTGATTTTCTTGAGCGTAAAAGGTAGATCCTGTCACGCTCGCTTCTTCCCGAAAGCGAGCATGGCAGTGGCCAAGTTAATTGAGTAACTTATTTTTAGTTTGTAAGGCGCAATGGGGGCGTTTGCGACTTAGGTTTCTATCTCGGTTTGGGGCACATAGCGCCATACAAAAGATCATTCATTTACCTCTAAACGGGTGGCCAGAATCACTGTGCCACCACAAATCTACTATAATCATTTAATCAGAAAATATGTTGCAGCTGCGCGTAAGAGGGAGTGAGGGTTAATACACCATTTATTCACCCCATTAAAAAGGAAAATAAATGACTCAACAACCGATAAAAGTGTATTTATTTCGTTGGGCTGGTTCTTGGGGACCCTTTCAAGTCAAAATTCCTTGTGGTGAATGTACGTTAACCAAAGATGTGATTCTTGACACTATTAACAAGGAATTATCTGGAATTCCAGTAGAATTAGAATTACGAGAGTGGCTTAGTGAATGGTGGAAACCTTTATTGAAAGGCGGATGGCATGCACCTATAGTGATAGTCGGAGGTAGGGTCGTTAGTCAAGGAAGTGCGTTAAACCGAGGGCTTCTCACTCAAGCTGTAATTGAAGCTTATGCAAGTCGAGTGAAAATTACAGGAAATCACCTTTTTGGAAAAGAAAGTTGTCCTCATTGTAAACGTGCGAAAGGGTATCTTGAACAAGCCAGCATCACTTATGATTATCACGATGTCGTTAGTAGTCCACGCGGTTTATATGAGATGCTTGCCAGAGTAAAACCTCATATTGCTCCTAAAATGCCAATAACTGTTCCTCAGATCTGGATCGATGGTAATTATATCGGCGGCGCAGATCAGCTTCACGATATCGTCAAACAAAACGTCGAGCCTAATTATGATCGCGGGCAATGTTCACTGTCGCCTTCCAAAGATAATTGATAATGGATCCAGTTTCTCGTTAAATTGAGAATTATTCTGGTCTAATTGAACTGGACACTTTAGAAAATGTAATATTACACGTGTAAAAGTAAATTTTCACCTCGTAAAGGGAGTGTTAGCGAGACAGCTTTCTATGGCGCAAATACGAAGCGGCACACGTGCAATTTCAGGTATCATGATTGAGAGCTTTATTGAAGAAGGCAATCAGTCCGTAGAAGACGGCAAAGAACTGGTGTTCGATAAAAGTATTACTGACGCTTGTATTAATCGGGACGACACAGCAAAAAATGCTGGCGGAACTGGCGAAGACCAGCAAAAAACGGATGAAATTGTTTAATTCGTAACTTGCTCTGATGCGGGAGTATTTAATCCTCATTGGATTACAACTCTGGTGAGGTTTAAATAGAAAATGATGACGGCAAAGAAAATACAGGTGGTTACGCATAACGGCTCGTTTCATGCGGATGAAGTGACCGCTGTAGCATTGCTGCAGCTCTACGGTATAGTGAAAAATGGTCAATTTGACATTCTCCGCACGCGCGATATTGAGCTGATTAATCAGGCGGATATTGTTGTTGATGTCGGCGCTGTCCACAATGTTGAAACGCGCCGTTTTGATCATCACCAAATCAAAGACGCAGAGGTTTCAAGTGCCGGTCTGGTATGGCAGTGGATCAAGGAACAGACAGGGCAGGTAAATCCGGAAATAGATTGCTTCGTCAACGCAATTGACAGACATGATTGCGGTATCGAAAAAATGCCTGATTTTTCATTTTCTCATATTATAGCTGCATACAATGATGCTGATCTGTTTAACGATAAAAAACAGCAAAGCGCTTTTAATGATGCCGTAAATATTGCCCTGAAATTTATCGCTCATCTGAAGAAAAAACAAACACAGCGTAAACAAGCTGTAAAAATCATTGCCAGTTCAGCAATAAAGGAGATCGGTAAACATAAGGTTTTAATATTGGCTGAGTACGCGCCCGGATGGACGGAATTGGTCCATGGTGAAAGTAAATATTCTCAGATTACCCATGTAATTTGGTTTGTAAAAGAGACAAATAACTGCTGCATCCAAATACCTTCCGACAAAGAAAACAGTTTTGTCATGGGCCACCCTAAATTACAGGACGATGATAATGCGCTTTTTATTCATCAAAATGGTTTTTTTGGTATCTATGCAAGCAAAGAAGCTATTTTTGAGATGCTAGAAGAGCAAACAAGTAAAAATAGGGTAAACGCTTAGCCAATAACGAGGTGATTATTTTGGATGAAAAGTATTTGCGTACGGCAGAGGATGGTGTCACCCGCTGCTGGTGGGGAGGTGGCGAACTGGATTACCGTCTTTACCACGACCAGGAGTGGGGCAGACCAGTTGCAGACGATTTTCAACTTTTTGAGAAAATTTGTCTGGAAGGCTTCCAGTCAGGACTTTCATGGCTGACCATCCTGCGTAAACGGGAAAACTTTCGCAATGCATTCGCTGGGTTCAATTTTAATAAAATAGCCTGTTTTAATGATGATGACGGGTGTATTTGCTGATACAGCAGTACCAACACTATATAGTGAACTACCATTTGAGTTAACTCAAGAAGGGGACATCTTTACAATTATATTAGATGAGAACGGAAGTACAGGTTATACATGGTCATACGTAGTAAATAAAGAAGAGCATGTGAAGTTTATTTCAGACGAATATATTACGGGAAGTAATATACCAGGTGCTCCAGGCAAACATTATTATACATTTGAAGTATTAGCAGATGGCGTTTCAACAATTGATTTTACACTTAGCAGATCATTTGAAGAAAATTCAACAATCGATTCAAT
>JABXKR010000190.1 GCA_013619145.1 Psychromonas sp.
TCGGTTGCTTGTGCATTTTCACTTGCTGAAGTCGCATTTTCTGCCACTTCGGCAACACTGCAGACCATCTCTTCCATTGCACTGGCAAGTTGATCTAAGTTGCTTAATTCACTGTGAATAAGCTTATTAGTATGGTTGAGGTTTGCGTCTATCTGCAATGACGCGGTTGCGATATTGGTGCCATTTTCCGCTTGTTGCTTGAGTATGCAGCTTAAGCTTGTTTGGCAGATATTCAGTGCATTTGCCAAAAACGCCATTTCATCACGACCTTGTAAGGAAACAACTTCACATAAATCGCCATTAGCCAGGCGTGACATCGCTTTGCTTAGATAGTTTGCGCGACGGTTGAGGTGTCGGGTTAAAATTGAGACAAAAATCAGCACAAAAATCGTAATTAATGCCATCGGTGTGAATATTTTTTGATAAATATTGATCAGGATGACTTCAGACTGATCTAAATATTCGCCCGCGATTAAGACTGCACTCCCTTGTTTAATCGGATATAAATAAGCCGCTTTTAATGTTTTTTCATCCATTCCTGGTTTGGAGTGCTGATAATGGACCATTTCTGCAATACCGCGCTGGCTGGTGCGAATGATAGCCTGCTCTAAGGTTCCACCTTCAATGAGCTTGATAGCCGCCATCTTCGTTCCCTCTTTTGCCGGTTTGGGAGGGTATACAATATAACGTCCAGTTGTGCCGTCCGCTAAAAAGGCATAACCGGAGTTATCACTATGCCAGCGTGATGTGTAAAGCGTCTCTTTTAACTTTGTTGTTTGTTTGGTTATTGCCACGACTTTAGCTAAAGAGGCTACATGATTTGCAAGTGATTTATGTTCAACGGCTATTACTCCGCTGCGGACACTGCCTATTGATAAAAAGGCACTAATCAGCATGGTAAAAATAACCAGCAAAGATAATATCAGCATAAGCCGTGATAATTTAAATTGACTAAGCACATTTGAGATTGAAAGTAACATATATAACTCTCCTAAATGTTTTTATATTAAATTGACAATTGACTGTTTTACTATTTGTTAGCAAGTATTGCTTTGTAACTTGTTGATTCTATTAGGTTTAGTGAGCAGGTTACTTAGCTGCTGTAAATTCAGTATTTACATAGTTTCCAACAGCCTAGTTTCACCTGTCTTTGTTATCAAATAAATAACACGAGAACATAACAAGTAGGCTGTTTGTGTGACTTGGGTCAACTTCTGTAGAGGGGCTTTAGTTGTCGTATTTGTATTTATTTATTCGGGGAGCTTGCCTGAAAGATCAAAAAGCAACCCCCTTAATCTCTCCTTTAAAAGAAACTAAATCGATAGGGAATTTGTTGGTAAAAAAATTAATTGTTTATATTGAAAAAGGTTTGGCTGTCAGTAACTACTTCCTAATAACTGGGCGCCAGCTGCGGATAAGCATTTTAGTTATGCCCTAAAAAGTCATATGCAGATAAGAAATGAATAATTTTAATAAACAATATCGACAATAAAGTCGGATCACTATATAACAGCTATGATTTTTTCATGATTGGGCATTCGCCGATTATTTTCATAAACTCTATTTTAAAACGTAATGAGGTGTCTTTGTTTTCTATTCCTGCCATTCCGGCTAAATCCTGGCTAAGTTTTTATTTTATCTCTTTCCTGTTTATTTGGGGGGTGTTCCTGCCTTTTTGGGGCGTCTGGCTGGAAGCACAGGGGATTTCCAGTGGTGATATCGGCTTACTTTTTTCCATCGGCTTGGTATTACGCTTTGTCAGTAATTTAGGTTTATTACCAAGAGTATCAACCGGGGCGGCATCACTGCGCCTATTGCGTGTCTTAGGTTTTTTAACTCTGCTGGCATTTAGTTTGCTGTTTTATCTGCAAGGGCAGGTATGGCTGGCCATTATTACTTTATGTGTGAATTTTTTAATGGCCCCTATGATGCCGTTAGGTGACATTATAGGGACGCGTTTAGTTAAACAGATTAGTTTAGATTACGGACGGGTGCGCTTATGGGGATCATTGAGTTTTATTGCAGGATCAACCTGCGTAGGCTGGTTAATTGTTGATTATGGACATCAGGCTATTTTATGGGTGATTGTCTGTGCGGCACTGGTGATGTGGTTGCTTAGTTTACTGCATCTGTCTCCGCAATTAGATGACGGGGTATCGCCGCATCAAGATCCCGGACAATCCCTTTTTTCATTGTGTAAACGCACTAATGTGATCCTGTTTTTAATTATCACAGGCGCTATCCAGGGCAGTCACGGTGCTTATTACGCGTTCAGTTCCATTTACTGGACCCGGGAAGGCATTTCTGAAGTGTCCATTGCATGGTTATGGGGAATCGGTGTTTTTGCGGAAGTCCTACTGATGCGTTTTAACAGTAAACTGTTCTGCCGCTGGTCAATTAAACAGATGCTTTTATTAGGATTAGGGGCCAGCATAATCCGCTGGCTGCTGCTTGCGCTAACTACAGATGTTTATCTGTTAGGGATTGCGCAAACATTTCATGCTTTCACTTTTGCGGTAACACACTTAGCTGCGATCCGTTATATTGGTTTACAAAAAAATTCCGAGATGGTGCGTTATCAGTCACTTTATTCCGGCATTGCGCTGGGTTTAATTATGGCCCTGTTTACTTATATATCGGGGGTGCTGTTTGAATCACTGCAGGGAAATATATTTTTAATTATGTCGGGATTATTAATACCGGTTTTATGGTGCATAAAAATCTGGAAAGTTGAGTCGTAATAAATATTGTGAGCGTTTCGCAAGTGAGGCTTCAGACTCGCTAGTCCGTAAACAGCTTATAAATTGATTAGCTGCTGATCTGAAATTATTTTTGAGATCAATCTATGTTCAATAACTTCAAAATATTGGTTAGTTACTGAAATATCAGCATTCAATGTATGGCCGAGCTCTGCTGCACAATGAAACTCTTCAGGCAGAGCAGCAACTCTCTTTTCCGGATGAATTTTCATAGCTTCAGCTAAACAGATTACCGGAATTCCATGGTCCTGCGCACTTAATGCAAGCAAACGGCTGCCAATTTTATTAACAATATTCCCGCGGCTATCAATGGCATCAGCTCCAAGGAAAACACAATCACATTGATTCATTACCCTGTCAGCAAGGGTATCTACAATAATTGTTGTGTCGAGAAAAGCACTTAAAGCATTGGCCAGCGTAACACCTTCATTTAACGGTCGTGATTCCGTGCAGATTACCGATGATAGTGTATCTGATTGGCCAAGTTGCCTGAGTACATATTCAACGGTCGAACTTCTGGAATGTGTTAAAACTGAACCTATATTGTGCTTTTGACAGAAAACTTTAGTGCGCTCAAAGATGCGCTGATCAGACAGTTCCATCTCTTTTAATAATCGATTTATTTCCTTAATAATCGTGTCGCCGCCATTATCGGCATCATCTGAAATAACCCCTCTCAAGCGCCGAGTAATATTCTGAAAAATGACCATTGACGGTCTTGCCGCATCAACTTGATTTAAAAAATCTAAAAAATTGCGCGGGTTAACAGGGTGATTACTGCACCAGTCTCTGCAGCCCTTTAAAAGACGCCGGGCCATATCTTTACTGCCATGCTGATGATCATTTTTTAATTGTGCAATTAATTCAATCATTAACATTTTCCTTGTAGCAAATAGCATATAGGAAGAGTATAGGAGGAATAAACGTCCTTTTTTACTATTAGCAGGGCAATTTATTAGTGTATATTTTCTTCTAGTAAACAGTGTTGTTGCACTGTTATACCCAAGCTACTTGAAGATGCAGGAATCAGCAAGTCGAGAGGTGACTAGATTCAAGGCATAAAGCCGAAGATCTAGCATTCTACATCAAGGTTTTATAACGCTGAAGATGGTTGCCTCTCGCCTTGCCCAGCGGGAGCGTAGCTCGAAAGTCATAACTGCGTTACAATATTTGAAAAGGGAATAACCATTCTCTGCATATTGTGCCTTATTCTGACATCCGAGCTAGGCTCTGAATCTGCATCTTCAAGTAGTTTGGGTATATTTGTTTTCAGGTGGATCTATGTCGGTTCTTTCTCCAAATAGTGTTTTTACTTCTCTTCAGCAGGATGGTCCCTTTGCCGTATCTGACCACTCGCTTAGTGCCGGGCGTTGTTCTGCTCAAACCCGTCAATGGATAAAACGCTTACAGAAGGATCCTAATAATAGAACTAAGTATCGGGCGCTGCGCAGTCAGATATTTGAGTTTTTAGGGGTGGACAGCATTGATCAGATTCAATCCCTGATTGCTGATAAAGCGCTGCGCGAACAGCGCAGTGAGCGTGCTCTGCGTTTGTTAGGTAATATGTTCGGCATTGACGGCAATCTTAATGAAATAAAGAGTCGTGTGGATGAGTATGCGCGAACTGCAGATGCGGTGATCCATTCTATTATCGATAAAATTCTTTCACCCTATGCTTCACATATTGAAGCAACCAATGAAATAGAGGTTACTAATAATCCTGTTGAGCTGTTATTGATTATGTTTAACGATGATTATCATAAAAAAGCCCGTTTTGAAGCGCGCCGTAAACTGATTTTAATGACACTGGCCGGCAGTATCGACCAACGTGAGCGTGAAACGGATATTGAAAGTAAGTTTTCTGCTTTTCTGGCATTTTTAAATGGTTATGTATGGAGTCCAAATCTGAAAATTGGCCAGTTAGATCCAGTCTATCTCCATTCTACGCACCGTAGTGAAGATTATCGCTGCACTAGTGTGACAGTTTTAAATCCCCAGCAGGCGAAGTTAGTGCAGCCGGCTAAAGGAGAAAAGTTAACCTTAATTAAACGCCGAAGTTTCACTGTCGGCGAGAAAAACACCCCCATTTATGTATCGATCAGAAAGAAGCCACCGGAAGCTAAGGTTTTAAAACTGCTGCGAAAAAATGAGAAGAACCCGGCGATTGCTGTTGATGATGAATTAGGACTGATGGCGGTGCTTGATTCGGTGAGTGATGTTAAAGCTTTTCAGCAACACCTTACCCGCAGTGCCTCTAAAGCAAACTCTTTAATGGTACTCGAAGATATTTCTGATACCTTAAGCGAGCATACTCAGTATCGGGGCAGGGCTGTCGGCTCCAGTGATAAAACCGCGATGATGAAGTTTTTTGCACGTTTAGGCGGCATGCGCGTTGAGTTTATTATCCACACCAATCAGACCTGGTTAGACTATATGTACCAGCAGGATGTGGCGCATAACGAGTATGAAGTAAAACGTATTTTTGATACCGGTGTTATCGAGCTGCTCTTTCCGAAGGATATTTTTCATCTTAAACACCTAATCACCCGCAATGAGATGGTACAGTTTTTCCGTAAGCAGATTGAGTCTTAACGTTATTTTTCAATAAGCGAAACGATTTATGCAAAACAGTTTAGAGATTAGTTGGGCACAACTGGCACTATTTTCAGTGGTGCTTGTTATTCCGCTATTAGTTAATCGTTATTATCAGTTAGCGATGGCGAAAGAGATATTAATTGCAGTTTCGCGTATGGCTGTGCAGCTGATTTTAGTCGGTTTATATCTGCAATATGTTTTTTCGCTCAACAACCTGTTCGTTAATATCGGCTGGATCATCTTGATGATACTAATCGGCAGCAGTGCGATTGTCGGTAAAGCCAATTTGCCTAAGCGTGCCCTATTTATGCCTGTTGTATGCGGGGTAAGTATCGGTTTATTACCCCTGATGCTATTGCTCTGTTATGCCATTATCCGGCCTGAGCCTGTATACAGCGCGCAATATGTTATTCCGCTTGCGGGCATGTTATTAGGTAATTCATTAAGCAGTAATATCGTCGCACTGCAAAATCTATTTGAGGCATTTGAGCAACGTAGAAGCGAATATGAAGCGGCTATCGCATTAGGAGCAACCCCGTTTCAGGCTGCCAGCCCCTTTGTTCTTGCTGCACTGAAAAAAGCACAAGCGCCGATTTTAGCGTCAATGGCGACGACGGGACTGGTGACACTTCCGGGAATGATGACAGGGCAGATACTTGCTGGAGCAAGTCCTGTCTTAGCCATTAAATATCAGTTGGTGATTCTTATCGCAATTTTTGTGATGATTAGCGTTTCACTGACGCTTACTCTGCAGTTAAGTTTGAAAAGAACACTGAGCCAAACAGGCAGAATAAAGGTTAAACCTCTTAGTTAATTCTTTTACTTCCTCGGCTATTTTCAGCCTCTTTATAAAAATTGAGCTCCTTATAATACAGCGCTTTTGTTGCAATACGATCAACAAACCGCGATCTTAAAATTTGCATCTTGGTTAGCTTACCGTTATGGTGTTATACATGAGTATAACACCGCGGCGGAATCTATATGAGCGACTGGAATGATAAACAGCCCATTTTCCATCAGATAAAAGAACTGATAGAAAAGCAGATCCTTCTCGGTATCTGGGAAGAAGGAACAGCATTACCCTCGGTAAGAGCTGTTGCGGCTGATATGAAAATCAATCACCTTACCGTTATGAAAGCTTATCAGCTGCTGGTTGATGATCACTTAATAGAAAAAAAACGCGGGCAAGGGATGTTTGTATTATCCGGTGCGATTGAAAAGCTGAAAACAGAAAAAAAACAGCAGTTTTTAACTCAGGAGATACCGAATATTGTGCAGATGCTTAAACGTATCGATATGCCTGTGCATGATTTCATTAAAGAATTAAAGAAACAGATTGAGGAAGAGAAATGACAACATTGGTTCGAGCAGCAAATGTAAGTAAGCAATACCAGTCTGAGGTGGCGGTCAAAGATATCTCTTTTGAACTGCAGGCCGGGCAGGTGCTTGGCCTGTTAGGCCACAATGGAGCAGGGAAATCTTCGTTAATCGGCGCGCTGTTGGGATCCCTGAGTTATCAGGGAGAGATTCAGGTCTGCGGCTTAAACCCGGTTAACCAGCGTGCTGAATTAATGCAGCATCTGGCTTATATTTCTGATGTAAATGTATTACCACAATGGATGACAGTTGCGCAGATTTTACGTTATACCAGCGGGGTACACCCGAGTTTTGATATTAATAAAGCAAAACAGTTACTGAGCAGCACGCAGATTGCACAGCGCACAAAAATCAGCTCGTTATCCAAAGGGATGAAGGTACAACTTCATCTATCTATTATTATCGCAACCGATACTAAAGTATTAATTCTCGATGAGCCAACATTAGGCTTAGATCTTATCTACCGTGATACTTTTTACCGTCATCTTATCGAGTGGTTCCATGACGGTGAACGTGCATTGATTATCGCCAGTCATGAAGTCAATGAAATCGAACATCTGCTTACTGATGTACTGATGCTTAAACAGGGGGAAACAGTGTTACAGGGCGATATGGATTCGATTCATGCTCAGTATTTCATTGTCGATGCACAGCATCAGCATGAGGCGATTATCCAGCAGATGTCTCCGCTCGCCTCGAAAGCCGGTCTCGGCAGCACTAAATGGCTGCTTGAAAGTCAGTATCGCTCTCAAGCGGAAAGCTTAGGGGAAATCATCAATCCGACACTGCAGGATATCTTTATTGCCATTCAAAAGGAGGGCGCGTAATGCATCCTAGTTTATTTATGCTTGAAAAAGAGCTGCTTGAACATAAAATTGTAACGCGTTTACCGCTGTTTTTACTGCTGACCGGACTGTTTATACTGGGCTCTATTGTGCTCAATACGGACTCATTAAATAACATATCACTGCAGTTTAATTATCAGGGGGAGTTAGCGCCCAACACGGCAGATTTTACGCAGGGCTTGAGCTCGATTATCTCCTTTGGCGCGGGTGCTGTTTCTTTACTTTTATCGATACTGTATCTGGCAAAAACATTCCGTAAAGAGCGTCAGGAAGGCAGTCTGATGTTCTGGCGCAGTATGCCGGTATCAGATGCCATGACCCATGCTGTAAAATTGGCTTTCGCCTTGATTTTAATCCCGCTTATCTGTTCGCTTCTGGTGCTCAGTGCAGAGCTCTTTCTCTGGTTTGTTTCATTAACCAACAGTCATGATGTAATGCAGCTTTTGGGTGAAACATCGCTACTTTGCGTGCTTCTTAACTGGTTAATGTTTGTGGCTAAAATGCTGCTGGTCAGTCTGGCTGTGCTGCCTGTAGCCTGTTTACTGCTGGCCGTTTCGCAGGTGATAAACTCCCCCTTGTTAGTGGTAGTGATCGGTGCTTATACGGTTAAACTTCTCAGCAGTTATGTTTTTGCTTTTGAAGGTGTCGCAACTTTTATCCGCGCCATTAGCGCAATGCCGATATCACTGCTTACTGCATCGCAGCCTTTAGCTGTATTTGCGCAGGTCGGATGGTTTTATTTTCTACTTGCTTATCTGCTTGGTGCGCTTTGTCTGATGGTCAGTCTGTCGATAAGAAAGCATGGAGAGCTGGATATCCGCGCACTGTTTTCACGTTAGTGTCAAAAACGTAAAGTCCAGGACGTACGTTCTGGACACGCATCGCTTTTATATAGATTTTTACTAATATTTGAATCAATTATTCATTTTTAGGGCCACCGAATTGTTTTTTAAGATGATCTGCCCATGTATCAATATCTTCAGGTTTGTGTTTGATGACCGACCATTCCCGTTTGTTCAAAGCGGGAGCTTGCAAACAAATATCATATTCAACATTTGCCAATCAATATCAACCACTTTGGTAAAGTAATTATTATTCAACTATAGTTCTGACAATAAGTTTTTCTTTGTTAATACAGGAGCTTGATATGTCTGAACACCACACTTATAAAAAACTAGAAATGGTTGGTTCATCTAAAACCAGTATCGAAGATGCCATCAGCAACGCTATTGATGAATGTCATAAGACCATGAAAAATATGGATTGGTTTGAAGTCGTTGAAACTCGTGGTCATATTGTTGATGGCAAAGTAGGTCACTTTCAGGTGACCGTTAAAATAGGCTTTAAAATAGAAAACAGTTAACTTTGCAGCCAGCTGACCCGCACTGGGGCGAGGGGCAAGTGTTGTGTTTTGCTAGTGTTGCAGAACTCAACACTTACTCTCAAAATGTATGATTATGAATAGTCCGCCTGGCAGTACTATTCATAATTAAAAGCCATTCTAAATCAGAGTAATGCCGTTTTCTTTGGCAATTTCTTCAAGTGAATCATTTAAGAATTTTATATTCTTATAACCTTTATTAATGAGAGTGGTGTAAGCGAGCGATGCTCTCGCCCCCGCGCTACAATGAACAATAACAAGCCCTGTTGTTGGGATCATTGCCAAGTTTTGTTCAAGCGTTTCAAGTGAAATATTGATAGCATTTTTCAAACGTCCATGGGTAGCTTCCTCTGCGGAGCGAACATCTATAATTGTTGCATTACCTGATTTCACGGCTGCAACAAAGGCTGCTTCATCAATTTCACCTTTTGCAAGTTTCTTAACATAGTTGAGATGAGTATCAATCGCTTTACTTGCCAGAGGGCGTTTTTGCTTATTCCACTCCGCCATTCCCCCGTTTAATATCGCCACCTTTTTGAATTTCCAAAAGGTTAATATTTCATAAGCTTCGATTGCCTGCTCACTTTGACCACTCTCTGAAACTATGGTTATGGGCGCTTTTTTGTCGCGTAAACCAAAAATGGTGCGTTTTTTAGTGGCAAATTTTTCCTTGTTCCATCTCTGGTGCATTTCTGCTAACTGAGAAGTCGGAAGATGAACAGCACCTTTGATATGAGTAGCTGGATTTTTTCTCACATCTACAATGACATGATGAACATCAAGATTATTTTCCAACCATGCCTGATTAACATAAGCCGGGTAAACCTCTGCTTTCCATGCAGGAAATCCTTCAACATAAGCTTTTACATTCTGGTAGCCATTTTGTTGCGCTATCTTCAATGCTTTCGGGCTTAATGGACAAGTAACACCTCCACAATAAAATACCAATGGTGTGCTTTTGTTCTTAGGCAGCCAGGTGATGTTTTTGGCCAGTTCATTCGCTGGTGTTGCAACCGCACCGGGAAGATGACCAATATTGTATTGGCCGATCGGGCGCGCATCGCCGATAAATAAATTCTCTCCAGCCTCAATCATTTCGGCAAGCTGATCAGTATCAATAATTTGCTGTTTAGGAAGTTTTACCAAAATTCGTTTGATTTCACTGGCGTTCATCTTGTTATCAACAATTGCTTTAAATTTAGTATTAACGGTCAACTCTTCAAAAGACTCTGCACTTGCAAGTTTTGTGTGTTCGTTATATTTAATGACTGCAACTTCTTTGCTTTTTAGATTGATAAATTGAATGACCTTTGCCTGTGTAGATATCGACTGAATCTTACCTATAATCTCTGTCGCCATCAGTGACCATGAGATAGGCAGTAGGGCAATGAATATAACTAATTTCTTAAACATAATGATGCTCCTATCATTAATAAATAACAATTGTTCGAAATTCCAGTGTGAATAGAGTGCTCAAATCGATAGGTATTTCACTACAAAGCATTTATGACTATTGCAGCAGTTAATACCTTTCAGATTAGCTTAGACTTAATTAGCATTAAATACATTAGAGCAGCCTGTAGTTTTATGGCAAGCTGAGCCTTGGCTCACTTTTCATTTTTTAGGGCCAGTGTGAACGACTTAAAAACGGATGAATTGGCTACCTTTATAAATAAACTTAATCCTAGATCTTTCCTGACGGTCAATTGCATCATCATAATATGGACGCAGTCAGTGTTCTTTTAATTTTGTGGTCTATTTGTGGAAGTGCGACTTCAGTCGCGCCTATGATATTGCGCGGTTAAAACCGCACTTCCAAAAACAAAAGCAGATCAGTTAATTTTGCGGATTGGTATAATGT
>JABXKR010000091.1 GCA_013619145.1 Psychromonas sp.
CGGTATGGATTGTTTAGTCGGATCGAGTAAAGATCTTTCTGAATTTAAAAGCTTAATCAATTCCGGGAGAAACAGTTTTCGTGAACTGCCGGTAAACCGCTGGAAAGGGATTAATAACAACCAGGCCGTTTTAAACAAATTAAAGCTTAATAAAGCGCCTAAAGGTGCTTATGTCGAAAGTTTTGATATTGATTTTCTGCGTTTCAAAGTGCCGCCAAATAAGCAGGACTGCCTGATTCCGCAACAGTTAATGATGATCAAAGTCGCTGATAATGCGGCTAAAGATGCGGCATTAACAGAAGGCGCAAATGTTGCGGTTCTCGTTGCGATGGGGGTTGAGCTGGACCTTCATCAATATCGCGGGCGTGTTAATTTAACCACGCAGATAGAACAAAGCTTAAGTGAGCAAGGCATTCAATTAACGCCTGCTCAACAGCAGGAGTTAACGGAAATTGCCAAACAGAGCATTGCCTCTCCTGCACAGCTGAATCAATATACCAGTTTTATCGGCAATATCATGGCTTCGCGTATCTCTGCGTTATGGGATTTCTCAGGCCCTGCCTTTACCGTTTCCAGTGAAGAAAACTCAGTTTATCGTTGTGTCGAATTAGCTGAAAACCTGTTTCAAACATCAGATGTTGAAGCGGTTATTATCGCCAGTGTCGATCTGGCCGGCTCGTTTGAGAATATCAGTTTACGTCAGCGTTACGGCGCTGTGTCAGAAGATGCCGCAAGCCCTGCCAATCTATTGGATGCTAAGCAATGGCTAGTGGGTGAAGGCGCAGGTGCATTTGTTGTAAAACCAAGCTCAAAAGTGTCAGCTGAGCAGGTTTATGCCAATATTGATGCGGTCAGTTTTGCCAATGGTTGTGATGCCAATGCGATTAACACTGCCAGTAATAAAGCCTGTGCACTGGCCGGAATTCAATCAGACGCTATTACTAATGTTGAAGCCTTTGCCAGTGGTTTCAGTGCGGATAATCAAGCTGAGAAACAAGCGTTTGCCACATTATATCCGCGCAGCAAAATTGACAGCGTGAAACGTCAGGTAGGACATCTGTTTAATGCCTCGGGTATGGTCAGTATTATCAAATCAGCGTTATTGTTAGATCAGTCAAAACAGGGTATTTACACTGCGATTAACGGTTTAGGCAAAGATCTCAGCTGTGCGCATCTTATTTTATCGTCGACTGCTAGCGCACATCAGATATCCGCTGCAACAGCAGCTAAACAACCGTTTTCATTAATAAAAGCGATTACTTTAGGTGGCAAGCCGATACAGGAATCTATTTTAGATAATAGTGACAATGCACTGTTTAAAAATATTCAGTCACAAGTTAAAGATAAACAACTAACAGCTGTTTTAAACCCGGTTGATATTTCCTTGTTAACCATAAACAGAGGCCCGCAATCTTTATCGGCCGATGCAAAAGCAGCAGAAACAGCGATTAATCCGACTTATAAACCAGCTTGTGGTGGAGTGCAGATGAACAGTAAAACCAGCTTTGAGATTTTCCAGCAAACACAAACGCATCAGGCCTTTATTCGCGCACGTCATGCTGCAGAGCAGCAGATTGCAAAACTGATCAAACTGCAGGCACAGGTCGCAGCGGGTGAAGCGCCAGACGTGGCAATAAAATCGCCAGAAATAAAAGTAGCAACGTCAGCTTTTAAAGCGCCCGGTCTGCAGATAAAGGGCGCCAGCGGATATCTGTATCCTCCACTGCAACTAAAAGAGCGATTTAATAAACCAAAACAGGTTATCTATAATACAGCTGATTTGGTGGAGTTCGCGGAAGGTAAAATCTGTCTCTTATACACATCTGACGCTGCCGCGATATCCCGACCGATGCGCCATTTTTAATTGATGGACAGATCCCCTGGTCTGTTTCGGTTGAATCGGGTCAGTGTGATCTGATGCTGATCGCCTATATTGGTATCGATCTGCAAAACAAAAGTGAGCGCGTTTATCGCCTGCTTGATTGTGAATTAACTTTCCTTGAAGAGATGGCGTTTGGCGGCGAAACCCTGCGTTATGAAATTCATATCGACTCCTACGCTAAAAATGGCGAGCAGCTGCTGTTTTTCTTCCATTACGACTGTTATGTGGGGGATAAAAAAGTATTAATCATGCGTAATGGTTGCGCTGGTTTCTTTACCGATCAAGAGTTAGCTGAGGGTAAAGGGGTTATCCATAACGATAAAGATAAAGCGCAGTTTGCCGAGGCTAATAAATCCTACTTTCAACCATTGATTCACAATTCGCGCAGCCACTATGGTTATGACGATATGATTAAACTGGTAAACGGAGATATCACAGGTTGTTTTGGACCTGAATATGACCAACAAGGTCGTAACCCTTCATTGAAATTCTCATCAGAGAAATTCTTAATCGCGCATGACCGGAAGGAACTGTCGGCGGCCTGATCGCAGGGCAAAAAATACC
>JABXKR010000192.1 GCA_013619145.1 Psychromonas sp.
CAGCATTGCCATCACCTCCAGCCAGCTACAGTCATCAAAAAAGTATTTCTGCGTAGCCGCGGTAAAAATAAGAATAGCAACGGAGGCTATAATAAAAACGGGGCTTTTTAATTTTTTAGGGAAAGTATTCGCTATTTTTTGTGGTTACATAAGCCATCAACAGGTTCACCGTAAAGGTAAAGGCTATGGTTGGTGAGCTCAATACCATATTTTTCAGCAATCAGTTTTTGTTGTTTTTCAATTAAATCATCGTTAAATTCAATCACTTCACCACATTTTAGGCAAACAAGGTGATCGTGATGCTGCTGATTAGCAAGTTCAAATACTGATTTTCCACCTTCAAAATGATGACGAGTAACAATACCTGCATCATCAAATTGATTTAATACGCGATAAACCGTTGCGACACCAACTTCATCTCCCTGCTCGAGCAGTTTTTTATAAAGATCTTCAGCACTAGTGTGCTGATTCTCAGGTAGTTGAAGTAAACGTAAAATTTTCACTCGTGGAGAGGTTACTTTTAATCCAGCATCTTTTAATGCTTCGTTTTCTAAAGGCATGATAATTCCCTAACGGTTTGGCTCTATTAATACTAGTCAGCAAGCTCAGCTAAGCACATCTCATCATAAATCTGTTTTGTCCATGCTTTAACACGTGATTCAGTTAATTCAGGTTGGCGATCTTCATCAATACCAAGGCCAATGAAATTATCATCATCAACCAGTGCTTTTGATGCTTCAAATTCATAACCTTCAGTTGGCCAGTTACCAACAATAACCGCACCTTTACTTTCTACAATATCGCCAAGCTGGCCCATCGCATCAAGGAAGTATTCTGCGTAATCTTCTTGATCACCACAGCCAAAAATAGCCACTAACTTGTCGCTGAAATCGATATCTTCTAAATCAGGGAAAAAATCATCCCAATCACATTGTGCTTCACCGTAGTACCAAGTTGGAATGCCGAATAAAAGCAAGCTGTATTCCGCAATTTCTTCTTTGCTACTTTTAGCGATATCCTTTACTTCAACTAATTTTTTTCCCAACTCTTTTTGGATCATTTTTGCAACGGCTTCAGTGTTACCTGTGTCACTACCAAAAAAAATACCTACGCTTGCCATAGTCGATTACCTTTATTAATAAATTAATTTAACTGTGCGTGAAGTAGCTGATTAATCAGCTCACCACGACTAATTTCTTGCTCTTGTGATAGCTTATTGAGTGCTTCAAATAATTGCCTATCAACTTTTAACTCAATACGTTTTAAACCTTTCTGCTTATCTCGTAGTGTCTGTTTCTGCTTATTAATCTTAAGCTGGACTTGACGAGAGTGCGGGTTGCTTTTAGGCCGACCAAGACGTACCTCATCAGCAAAAAGATCGTCAGTAATACGATCAAATGATTCTTTTGCCATTTTTTTTACCTAAAAGTATCTATTGTTACTTGTGACTTATCACTAACCAATGCCATTACTGGTCCAGATGATTTCGATGATCGCTTTAGAGATAAAGCCGATACAACCAAAAAAAAGTACCGACCAAACAACGTTACGTCCGAATTTAGGCACATCACTGCGTTTTAATACATCTTGAATGGAAAGCCCTATCAACAAAAAAAGCAGGAGATAAAAACCATAAAGGCCAATAATCTCGATTTGTTCTGTATATTCTTGCAGCATAGTACAGGCTTCATTCAAAAAGAGGAATATAACATAAACGCGAATACTCAGCGATTTATTTATACCCGTTATCAATCAAAATGCATTTATCAGTCGCTAGCTCGGACACCAAGACAAGGCGCAACATGATGACAATGGCTTGCCCTTATCGAATGTTGCAACGCAGTATTGGTTTTCGAGCTAGTGACCCACGGGGCAAGCCGTGAGGCAAACATCTTCGGTGTTGTGAAGTCTCGATTTAACCCGTTAGATCTTCACCTTCACGCCTAGAACCTGTTCGCCTCTCGACTTGCTGATTTTTGCATCTTGAATGATACGGGTATATAGCCCAATTAATGTCTATTTAATTAAAAAACTGTCTGACCAGACGGTTGAATATTTTTGGCTTTTCAGCATGTAACCAGTGGCCAGTATTCTCAATCACTTTTGCCTTTGCTTTTGGAAATAAGCGTAAAATATCGGTTTGGTTCTCAGGGCTGATATAATCAGAATTTCCCCCTTTAATAAAGAGTGCTTCTTTATTAAAAATATTATCAATTGCTAACCAACCACGAATCGCGTCATAGTTCGCTATGACCGAAGCTAAATTAAACTGCAGATGGTAATCATCACCTTTTTTCTGCAGTGACTTAAGCAAAAATTGGCGGAGTTCTGCTGTTTTTACATATTGGCTTAATATTAAATCTGCAGATTTTCTGCTTTTTATTTGTTGATTTGCTACGGCTTGTAAACCGGTAAAAATATCACTGTGTTTATCTGCATAAGCAACGGGGGCTATATCGGCGATAATAAGTTTATTGATACGTTCAGGTTGCAGCAATGCGCAAGTCATGGCGACTTTTCCCCCCATTGAATGACCAATGATAGAAAAATGCTCAATATTAAGGTGGTCCGCTAATTCGAATAAATCATTGGCCATCTCTTGGTACGACATGCTCGGTGAATGTGGGCTACTGCCATGGTTGCGTAAATCAATAGATATGATGTGATGATATTCTTGTAAGGCTGTGGCAAGCCCTGATAGGTTTGATAAACTACCAAATAATCCATGGATGACAAAAATGTTCTCACATTTTTGATCTGCTTCATTCAAAGCTGTTTGTTTTTGTTGGTAATTAAGTAGCATAAGATTCGATTTTAAGTGAAAATATAATAATAGAATTACTGCTATGGTAAATAAAGTATAATCTTTACTTGAGTTTAACATGGTATTACATTGGCTAATGGTTTTTTGTGATTTTGATTTTTATAAAGATGACCGATTAGAAATATTAAGTATTAGCGTAAAGATCGAACGGTGAAATAATGAAAAAAATAGAAATAGAAGACGACCTTTATAAATATATTCTGGCTAACATCGAAGCTTTTGGTGAAACACCTTCGCAGATTTTACGCCGATTACTTTCGTTACCAGACGCTGTTAATAGCAGCGAAATAAGTGAAAATATTCAAGATGAGATAGCCACTATTGAAACAACTTCTGTGCAGCAGACTGTTTCTGCTGTTGAGCAAAAAGAGATCGCACCTTCTATTTATTCTACTTCCCATTCATCTTTACCTGAGTCAGCTGCACATAGTGTTGCTGCTTTGTTTGCTGAGCAAACATTTAAAAAAGAGCCTATCGTAACCAATAAATTTAAGATGATGCTAACAACTATGTATCATGAAAACAGAGCGGCATTTATTGCCGCTGCTAATACGACCAAAGGGCGTACTCGGGATTATTTCGGACAAAATTTAAGTACATTATTGGAATCTGATAATGAAGAAGAAGTTGCGCTATTAAAAGCAAGTAAACCGCGTGATATTCCCAACACCCCATTTTGGGTGATAACTAATGCAAATACCGGTCGAAAACGCATAATTCTGACACAGATGATGGCTTCTATGGGATACCCGCATCATCTGATAGAACGCATAAAAGATGAAATTTAAATTAGGAGTAGTACTAACTATTAAAGGACTTTCGGGAAGCATATTTTTAAAAACAATTTATTTATACTTTTGAGGTAGTAATTATTATGGCAATTCATCCAAGAGCAGGTCAACTTGCACAAGCAAGCGATTTAGTTGATATCCCTAAATTGATTTCAGCATATTACGTTAATCTTCCAGATGTGAGCTTAGCAAGTGAGCAAGTCGCATTTGGTACATCAGGGCACCGAGGCTGCTCATTTAAGAATGCTTTTACAGAATTGCATATTTTAGCAATCAGTCAGGCATTAGCTGAATACCGTATTAAGCAAGGTTATACTGGGCCTATGTTTATTGGTAAAGATACACACGCATTATCTGAACCTGCTTTTATTTCAGCAGTACAAGTATTAGTTGCAAATGGTATCAAAGTGATTGTACAAGAAAATGGTGGTTACACTCCAACACCTGTTATTTCTCACGCGATATTACAATATAACAATGAACACCCTGATAATTTAGCTGATGGTATTGTTATTACACCTTCACATAATCCACCTGAAGATGGTGGTTTCAAATACAACCCGCCAAATGGTGGCCCTGCTGATAGTGATGTAACAAAAATCATCCAGGATCGCGCTAATGAAATATTAACCGATAACTTTGATGATATTCAGCAGTGGGATTTCACTGAAGCGATGGAATCAGATTTAGTAGAAGAATACGATTATGTTCAGCCTTACGTTGATGATCTGAAAAATGTTCTAAATTTAGATGCGATTGCAAAAGCGGGCATCAAAATCGGTGTTGATACCTTAGGTGGTTCAGGTGTTGCTTATTGGCCCGTTATTGCTAAAACCTACGGTTTAGATATCGAAGTTGTAAATGATCGCGTTGATCCTACTTTCTCTTTTATGACCTTAGATAAAGATGGAAAAATCCGTATGGATTGTTCTTCACCTTATGCAATGGCTGGATTAATCAAATTAAAAGATAAATTCGATGTGGCAATTGCTAATGATCCGGATTATGACCGTCATGGTATCGTAACTAAAAGCTCTGGCTTGTTAAACCCTAACCATTATTTAGCAGTGGCGATTAATTACCTGTTTACGCATCGTAATGAATGGCCTGAAGATGCAATTGTGGGTAAAACCTTGGTTTCAAGTTCAATGATCGATCGTGTTGTTGCTCAGCTTGGACGTGAAATGTCTGAAGTGCCAGTTGGTTTTAAATGGTTTGTTGATGGCCTTTATGATGGGAAATTCGGTTTTGGTGGAGAAGAGAGTGCGGGTGCTTCTTTCTTACGTAAAGATGGAACCGTATGGAGTACTGATAAAGACGGTATTATTTTAGCATTATTAGCAGCTGAGATTATTGCAGTAACAGGCAAAGATCCAGGCGAGCACTATGCCGAATTCACTGAAAAATTTGGCTCTCCTATTTATCAGCGTTTTGATGCGCCAGCATCTCCTGAGCAAAAAGCGGTGCTTGCTAATTTAAGCCCCGAGATGGTTGAAGCTGATATGCTAGCGGGTGAAAAAATCACAGAGAAACTGACACATGCATCGGGAAATGGTGCTGCTATTGGTGGTCTGAAAGTGACCACTGAAAATGGCTGGTTTGCTGCGCGTCCTTCAGGTACTGAGAACATTTATAAAATTTACTCAGAGTCATTTATTGGCGAAGATCATATTGCAGCAATCCAAAAAGAAGCACAAGAGATTGTCGCTCAAGCTTTTTCTAAAGCTGGTTTATAATTACTAAGTAGAAAAAAGATAATATATTTGTGATATGTCAGCCTCTTTTTTAAAAATAAAGAGGCTGATATGAGACCTGTAAAGGTGAAAATTTATTTTATTCGCGTTTACAGAACTCATTCTACCTTTAACTTCATGATCTCGATCAATTATTCTTAATAAATATCCCCCCATTTAATTACTCCATATTTATCAAAAATCGCGATAGACAGCTGATTCTACCTGTTAATCCACCTTTAAACGCAGTAAATAGGCGCAACGTTTAGGGGGGGGGCGTAGAAGAAAGGAGGAGGACGAACCGTTGAACTCACATTATTGTGGTACCTGTTTTTAAGGATAATAATTACTTGAAAAGCGAACAATGGTAAAGAGAGTAAGATAATAATAATTTTATACTCTAGTTATCATTCGAAATTTTACAGTGGCGAGTTATCAAATTGATGAAAATCTCGCTATTTATTAATTAACATGGAAATGTAGGTACATCATGGCTACTAAAAAAACCCCAACTGCAGCAAAAAGTAAAGCTACAAGCAAAAAGGCAACAGAGCAATTAACTCCAGTAGTTGAATGTTCTAGTGAACAAATGCAACAGTCAATCGTAGATCGTTTACATAAAAGCTTAGGTACAGATCAAAATAAAGCGAATAACAAAGCGTGGTGGAATGCAACCTGTTATGCCGTTAATGAAGTGGTTTTTGATAAACTTACACAGACTCAACAAAATCATGCTGGCAAAGATGTTCGTTCTGTAAATTATTTATCTCTTGAATTTTTAATGGGTCGTTTACTTTCAAATAACCTACATAATTTACAATTATTCAAAGTAGCTGAAGATGCTTTAAAAGGTCTAGGTAAAGACATATACGAAATTTGTGATGAAGAGCCTGATATGGCACTTGGTAACGGTGGCCTTGGTCGTCTTGCTGCATGTTTCATCGATTCTTTAGCAACTCTTGGTTACCCAGCAATCGGTTACGGTATCCATTATGAGCACGGTTTATTCGCACAATCATTCCAAGACGGTCGCCAAATTGAACGTCCTGATACATGGCGTGAATACGGCAATCCATGGGAGATTTGTCGTCCAGAGTCTATTCAACATGTACCTCTATACGGTTACGTTGAAACTGTTTTTGATGAAGATGGAAGCTCACACAAAGTGTGGCATGCTGGTCAAAAACTTAAAGGTGTGCCATGGGATGTGCCAATTGTTGGTTACGGTGCAAAAACAGTTAATATCTTACGTCTATGGGAAAGCCGCGCAGATGAAGCTTTCGATTGGGACGTATTTAATGCTGGTGGTTATGTTGACGCGCAAGCTGAAAAATCAAAAGCAGAAACAGTTTCAAAAGTACTATACCCGAATGATGAAACTTCAGAAGGTAAAGAGTTACGTTTAGTTCAACAGTACTTCTTCTGTGCTTGTTCAGTTAAAGATATTCTACGTCGTTTCAAACGCCAAAACAGCGATTGGACAAAACTAGCAGACAAAGTTGCGATTCAATTAAATGATACGCATCCAACAATCGCTATCCCTGAATTAATGCGCATCTTAATTGATGAAGAGCGTCTAGCTTGGGATTTCGCTTGGGAAATCTGTCAAAAAGTATTCGCTTACACAAACCATACTCTACTGCCAGAAGCACTAGAAAAATGGTCTGTTAGCCTATTCGAAAAAGTATTACCTCGTCACCTTGAGATCATTTACGAAATCAACCGTCAATTCCTAGAATTAGTTGAAGCGAAATGGCCTGGCGATAATGCTAAGAAAGCAAAACTTTCTATTATTCAAGAAGGCGATGATCGTAAAGTATGTATGGCAAACCTATGTGTTGTTACTTCATACAAAGTAAACGGTGTTGCTGCAGTTCACTCTGAACTTGTTAAAACTGATCTGTTCCCTGAATACCATGAGCTATTCCCGACTAAATTAGTTAACGTAACTAATGGTGTTACACCTCGTCGTTGGTTAAAAGCTTGTAACCCTAAACTTGCTGCATTATATGACGAAGAAGTTGGTCCTGAGTGGGTTGTTAATCTTGATAAATTACGTGGCGTATTACCAAAAGCAAAAGATGTTGCTTTACAAAAACGCTTTATGGATATCAAAAAAGACAACAAACTTGAACTAGCTAAAATCATTAAAGACTTAACAGGTGTTGAAGTTTCTGCTGATGCTATCTTTGATATTCAAATCAAACGTCTGCACGAGTACAAACGTCAACAACTGAATATGATTCATATTTTGACTCTGTACAAACGTTTACTGGATAACCCTGATTACGATATGGTTCCACGTGTATTTGTATTCGGCGCGAAAGCGGCACCGGGTTACCATATGGCTAAACAGATTATCTTTGCTCTAAACAAAATCGCAGACAAAGTGAATAACGATGAGCGTGTTAAAGGTAAGCTAAAAGTTGTATTCTTACCAAACTACCGTGTATCACTTGCTGAGAAACTATTCCCGGCTGCAGATATCTCTGAACAGATTTCAACTGCGGGTCTGGAAGCATCTGGTACTGGTAACATGAAATTTGCAATCAATGGTGCATTAACTGTTGGTACTATGGATGGCGCAAATATCGAAATGGCAGAAGAGATTGGTGCTGAGCACATGTTTATCTTCGGTCTAAGCGTTGCAGAAGTTAAAGAACTTAAAGAGAAAGGTTACAATCCTTTCGATTACTACTACAGCAACCCTGAGTTGAAATCTGTATTAGATTGGTTAGATACTGACTTCTTCACACCTGGTCAACCTGGTGCGCTATCTGATATCAAACGCTCTCTACTTGAAGGCGGTGATGAGTACTTATGTCTAGCTGATTACGCTTCATACTGTGCAGCTCACCAGAAAATTGATGAGGCTTACCGTGACCAGTCTTTATGGGCTGAGAAAGCAATTCTTAACTCTGGCGCGATGGGTAAATTTAACTCAGACCGTTCGATTGAAGATTACGCAACAACTATTTGGAACTTGAAAAAGTACCCACTAGCTTAATCGTTTTTTAAACAAGTAAACCTGAAAGGCGATAATTAATTATCGCCTTTTTTTTTGCTTAAAGCGCAGTATAATCAGTAGGATGTTTTATTTAGTTATCCATTTTATGCGACCGAGGAGGTTGTTATGTCTCAAGATCAAAATACAAATGATGTATGTGAAGCGTGTGGTACTATTGTTGAGTTAGGCAGTGTTATTACTGAAGATGATACCGTGTTGATTTTACCTTTTACGGGTGCGGATAAAGCAAGTGTTGAGCAACTTGCACAAAAATATATAGATGCAGCGAAAGCGCGTTTTGCGACGGTTGAAGTCACGACGCAAGAAAGCCATGGTGCTGACAGCGTTACCCTTGAAGTTTCATTAAGCTTTGAATGTACAGCTGAAAAACTTATTTTTGAGATGAATTTAAGTACTATTAAATAAGTTATTGTTTTTAGTTTGGAGCCAGCTGTATTGGCTCTTTTTATTTTGAATGCAGCCAAACAGGGACAGAATAATTACAATTTTCCTTTAATTTAAATCTAAATTTCTTCTTTTCCTGCTTAATCGTTATACTAGCTGTTTCAACCTTTTAACTTACCTCTTTTGGAGAATGCTTTGCTCATTGATGATTTACCCATTGACCGTCGTTTAATAATTTCGCTATCCCATCTTGGATTTACAGAAACAACACAAATTCAAGCGGATGCAATTCCTCTTGCTGTTGCAGGGAAAGATTTACTGGCATCATCAAAAACCGGCTCGGGTAAAACATTGGCATTTTTACTGCCGGCGATGCAGCGTGTTTTAAAAACGCGTGCACTGACTAAACGGGATCCTCGTGTATTAATTTTGACGCCAACACGAGAACTGGCAAAGCAAGTGTATGCGCAATTGCGTTTGTTAATTTCTAATACCAGTTTGAAATCTACATTGGTATCAGGCGGTGAAAACTTTAACGACCAAGTTAAAGCACTTGATAAAGACCCGCATTTTGTTGTTGGTACCCCGGGGCGCATTGTTGATCATCTGAAAAAAGGTCTATTACACCTGCATGGTTTAGAGCTGTTAATTTTAGATGAAGCAGATCGTATGCTTGATTTAGGTTTCTCGGAGCAGTTAAAAGCAGTTAACTCCGAGGCAAATCACCGTTTACGTCAAACATTACTTTTTTCAGCAACCCTTGGTCATGCAGAGGTTAATGAATTTGCTGGTGAGTTATTAAAAGCACCGGTACGTATCGCAGTCGGTGAAGAAAACCAACAACATAGTGAAATAACACAACGTTTTTACCTTGCTGACAATTTAAATCAAAAAGAAAAATTACTGTTTCACTTTGTAAAGAACGAAAGTTCAAAACAGATTATTATTTTTACCGCTACCCGTAAAGATACCGAGCGTTTAAGTGAAGTGTTAACTGAAAAAGGTTTCACCGCCCTTGCCCTGCATGGTGATTTAACACAAAACAACCGTAATAAAATAATGGATTCATTTTCACGTGGTAAAGAGCAAGTATTGGTCACGACTGATATTGCTTCTCGTGGATTAGACTTGCTTAATGTTAGTCACGTTATCAACTTTGATATCCCAAAACATACTGAAGAGTATATCCACCGTATCGGCCGTACAGGTCGTGCCGGTGAGAAGGGCGATGCGATTTCAATTATCGGTCCTAAAGACTGGGTGAATTTCAAAAAAGTAGAAGAATTTGTGCAGCAGCATATCAGCTTTGACCGCGTTGAAGGCATTAAACCAAAATTCAAAGGTATTAAAGAGGTTATCGCGAAACCTGTTAAAAATGCAACAGCGGATAATACTGACAAAAAGAAAGTTGTTAAGAAAAAGCAGAAAACAAAAGCTGCGCCAAATAAAACTTTCCATGAAGCAAAAGATGTCGGTTTTGCACCAATGCGTCGTAAAAAGAAAGTGCAAGATTAATCGATATTGAATAATTAATGCGTTTAGGAAAAGAGAGTTTTTAATTTAACTCTCTTTTTTTTTGCCTTAAAATAATTTGTATCTAGCGAGATTTTTGTATATTTATCAGTAATACATAAAAGTATTAAATGGTGTCCCCTACAGGATTCGAACCTGTGACCTGCTCCTTAGGAGGGAGCCGCGCTATCCAGCTGTGCCAAGGGGACACTGAACGTTGTTGAATTATATACAAAAACTGAGATAAAAACACAAATATGGTTATTTTTGTTATTACAAAAACAATAATTATGAATATTCTATGCGGCTGTTAATATACCCATGATACCTCAAGGTGCTTTATCAGGACTCAGCTCGGAGACCAGAATAAGGCACAGCATGAGGCCTTTCGAGCGATTAACTGCGTTAATCCTCTATCGGCAGATGTAAATGCAAGCATTTAACATCTTGAATGGTTGCTCCCTTATCGAATGCTGTAACGCAATACTGGTTTTCGAGCTGAGCCCCCGCAGGGCAAGCCAGGAGTGAAACGCTAGTCGCTTAGTGAATTTTGCTAACATCTAAAAAAGACTGGTGTTTTATACCAATTTATTTAATTCGTGCTAAATCATTAAGTTGAATATTACCCAGCGGATAGTTGTCTATTGTCTGTAAAATAGCACTTGTTTCATGTACTTCAATGACTTTCATTGCATCTTGGTATTGGCTTTCAGAACTCCGCTCAATGCCGAATTGATCTTTGTAATTACTTGAATAGGAAAGTGATAAAATAGCGCCTTGTTGGATGCCGTTTCTTTTCCCTAAATTAATTTGCACACTGTCATTACGTACAGAAATTATTTTTGCAGTTGGCAGCAGGCATTGTAACTGTCTCTCTAAATCAACATTCACATTATCAAGCAGGGAGATAATTGCTTGCCCATAATCTCTTTGCCAAAATAGTTTACTCTGTAAATCAGCCGCTTCATGTTTATTATATTGCCATGCTGCTTGGGTGCGATATTGTTTAGTTGCAAGTAATTGTCCTTGCAGTGCATCGTAGAGATACACGGTTAGATAAAAGTGGCGGGGTGGATTGCTTACCCAGTAACTGATGGAATTTTTACTGGCAAATTTCACTGAAAGGTCATTAATTTCACCATACACAATATATTGGCTATCTGTTTGTGTTGAAAGAGCGTGTAAAGTATCGGTAAGATTTTGATCGTTATATTTTTCACCCAGTTTTACCGGTGTATTTAGCAACTGTCTGATATTCAGGCTTTGCGGTGAAAGCTTTAGCTGGTTATAAAGTATTTTCGTCACTTGTTGATTAATTGCGTGTAAATTACCATCCACAGCTTGAACTGGATTATTTAATTTAAAACGTGTAATTGATACTGATTTAGGATAGCTACTGCCGAGGCAGGCATTTTCAGGCGCTTCAATATTCACTTTTATTTTGACGCTTATTTTATCGCTTTCTTCTGTTTCATCTATAATTGTTAACGCTTTAATTTCACCTTCGCTATTGAGTATCAATTTGTTTTCTACCAGCACGCCATTATTCACCTGCTGCAAGCTTGATATTGTCCCTCCAGAGAATAGCAAAGCGTTTTTTACCGCTTGTTTGATAGCTTTTTCACGTGCACTTTCCAGATCATTACCAATAATGAAAGCTTCACCGGATGACTGGAACCATTGCGCGTTTACTACACTGGAAAGCAGCAGTAAAACGAATATAAAAGATTTGATCATTAGATTACCTTTAATCTCGATATGAAAATATTAGAGCATAGTATTAATACTATTAATATGTGTAGC
>JABXKR010000204.1 GCA_013619145.1 Psychromonas sp.
GTATCACAGGCACATGCAGCCCTTGACCAGGCAGTCGCACCTCTTTCAACCTTATTCCCACCTCTATCAAGCTTATTCCCATCGGTTAAACCACTGAAATCCTCCATACACACATAGGATTGGGCATCTGACTCAGTCATCCCTACCTTTGTTCTTTGCTGATCAAAATACTCAAATCTTAAACTGACATATAACCATCTCATTAATAGTTTTTAACAATTGGGAATTGCTTGCATGAGGCAAGTAAGCCCATCATGCCTTCAGCCACATCGGTGGAGCATGAAGGAGCCAGGTTCCTCCTGCCCTAAACCTCTACGGAGCAAATTCTGCATCCACCAGGTTCTCGTAATCAATAGGTGTATCCAGGTGCTTCCCGAAGGGGTGATTGTTTAGTAGAAAAGCGGAATGCCCTTCCTACTGTAATCACGTATGTGAGATTCAATAATTCCCTTTCTCCACACTCTGTTGGCATTGCCATTAAGTACATTTAACTCACCGAAAACGTGACATTATATTTTTATGGTGTAATATATATCATAAGGTCAAATTACAATAAACAGCCCAGTTATATGAGGTGAGTAAATGCCTATTTACAAACTATACCCAACTCTTAGTGATGATTTTTATTTCGAAAATATAGTTGATGACTTACCAGACTCAAACGTTTTGGTGATCATTACACAGACTAATAATGAAGCGTGGCTACAAAATCCAGATATAATTAGAAAAATCACTTTCCATAAAATACTGGATAATTACAATTTGGAATGTCGTGGCTTAGGAGCATCTGAATATGCTCCTCAATATTATGCTCTTGTATACCGAAAAAACGCGACATAATCTAAATCAACTAAAAAAACACATAGAAATAGAATTATTGACAGGTAAAGTAAACTGCCAGCAAGCGTATAATGCGCACCTATCTTAAATACTAGATTAGTGAGTAAACTTTACTTACATCTTAAAACTCGCCTACAAAAATTCACTTTGTTCAAACAACGTTATATTAGTTTATATATAGCTATTGTTTATTCTTATGAAGAATAATTTTCTATTATATTCTAATTGCTTGCGGCGCTTACTTTTACTACTGTATAATCATTCACTTACCACCTTTTCATCAATATAACCTAGTATTTGTGATAGTTTCTCGTATTTTTAAAAATTCCAAACTAAAATGTTAAGTAAATCAGATCACTTCTTAAGCTCTTGATTGATCTGTTTTGAAACAACTTAAGTTCGTATTAATATTTTATTTTTTAGTTGTTTTCACTGCGCTTTTCAAGGATTTTTTGTGAAATATACCTTACTTAGCCTATTATGTTTTTTACTAATTTCACCGCTAGCGGCTCAAGAAATTAAGATTTACACATGGGAAAATTTCCTCTCTGATGCGGTAATCAAAGCATTTACGAAAAAAACAGGTCATACCGTTAAGCAATATTTCTATGATAGTGAAGTTGATCGTAATGCTATTTTGATGAATGGTCAGGGAGCAAAATACGATCTAATCATTGTTGATAATGCTACAACACTCCGCTATGGAAAACTAAAGGTACTGCTTCCCTTAGATTCTATTCATTTAGATAATGTACAGTTTAATGATCAACAATCGCTGCAAGCTTGTGGGAAATATGGCATTCCCTATGCCAAAGGCACTATGGGGATTATTCATCGTACTTCTATTTCGAAAACAAAAATCGATTCTTGGAATGACCTTCTAATGCCCCCTAATGAGCATATTGGTACAACAATGATGAT
Source organism: Psychromonas sp. (assembly GCA_013619145.1). Lineage (GTDB taxonomy): Bacteria > Pseudomonadota > Gammaproteobacteria > Enterobacterales > Psychromonadaceae > Psychromonas. The sequence goes on from JABXKR010000204.1 coordinate 1,762, forward strand.
TAAGGATGATATCGATACAATTGCAATTGCCCTGCTGGCTCAAGGTCTCGATCCCTTTACTCGTGATAGAGAACAACTAAAGTCTGCATATTCATTACTAAAAAACCAGTCAAAATACCTTATGAAATATGGCTACCCTATCACCTATACCAATGAGTTAGGAAAATCATCCAAACTCTCACTTGCTGCAGTTTATTCGGGGGATTTATATAATATAAAGAAAAGTACCGGCCAAGATGATTGGGAATATGTTGTTCCTAAAGAGGGAACGTTATTTTATGTAGATTGTTTTACGGCCCCTTCCGCTAGTGTTTTAAAAGAGGGAACTAAAGCATTTCTTGCGTTTATTAATGAGCCATCGGTTGCCTATCAAAACGCGGAAGATGTGTGGTTTTCTACAACAAATAAAGCGGCCCAGTTATTGGCCAGTGATAAATATAAAAACGATAGTGAAATTTCGCCTGATGCAAAGACACTGCAGCGCAGTCATAGCTACACACAGCTTTCTAAAGACGATATTGTAATTCGCAATCGAATTGTTTCAATACTGAGAACCCCAGAGTAGTTGAATTATGAAGCTTGGAAAAAAAATAAGATATATTATATTGCCAGTGATTGTTATGGTTTCCACCATGGTTTCTTCTGTTTATTATGATGTTTATAAAAATCAAATTATAGAAAACAAAATTGACTCACTTGATGATCGTATTCAAACCCTGTTATTGCGAGCCAAGTACGATCTGACATATTCGAAAAGCTATTTAAGACAGAAAATTGATAGTAAAGAAGCATCTCTTATCTTTAATGCCCAGGAACGTGGCGATCAACTGCCTGCACCATATGTTACGCAGTTCCTTAATCGATTTATTGATAAAGAAAGTGGTTCAAACAACATCGGGCGTATTGTTAATGATTTTGTTATTTATGACTCTAATAGTGAATTAATTATTCATGTTAATACGCAAGACCCCTTCGCTGAGCCAATTTTAAAAAAACAAACTAAAACAATCTTAGATAAGGTTAATGATAAAAGTCATCACAGTGAAAAAACATCTCAGTATTACTATTTTCTTGATGATACTAAAAACAAACAATTTAATATGATTCAGGTTTTTTCACCATATCAACTAACATCCAAGTCATTTTATGACCAAAATGATGATATCTACCTGGTACAGGCAGAAGTGAATATCGATTTTATCAGTGTTGAAATTGGGCGTCTGATTAACGAGCATCACGGCTACTTCGCATCCAAATTTACAGATAAAAACATTATGACTGACAAATTATCAGTCAGCAGCACTCCTTTTCAACTAAATGAGAAAGGCTTTTATGAAGGCAGTTTTGGCTCTGCATTGTTTGAAATTATATTAACGCTAGATGAAAACTATTTTGCAGAGAATTTAAATACTATTCTTGTTAAGCTTTTATTCCTGAATGTCGTACTGATGACAATAAGTTATCTGATCCTTGTGCGAATAATCGACAAGCAAATTATATTACCCATAACCACTCTGGCTAAAAGTGTAAAAGAAGTTGAAGCTTCATTGGTTGTCGATCTTAAACCATTAACTACTAACGATGAAGTTTCTGATTTAAATGAAAGTTATATTTCACTCATTAATAAAATAAATAACCTCGCAAATAATGATCCACTGACAGGCCTTTCAAACAGGGGAAGCTTTAACGAAAAGTTGTCATCCGTAATTGTTACAAATGAAAAAAGTGAAACCTATATTGCGCTATTTTTTATCGATTTGGATAATTTTAAATATGTAAATGATAATTTCGGACATGATACAGGAGATCGCTTACTAGTCGTTTTTAGCCAGAGGTTAAGACAAACGCTAAGAGCAGATGACCGTTTTATCAGTAGCGATATGATTAATAGCATTGCCCGTCTTGGTGGGGACGAATTTGTTATTTTAATGAATGGATTGCCATCAGTGGACGCTATAAAGAGCATTGGCCAACGCATTTGCGATTTATTTAAAAATGGTTTTACCATTGATAACGATAAATTTGATGTTCATGCAAGCATTGGCATCGCCTATTCCAATGACAATGTAAACAACGGTGAGACATTATTAAATCAAGCTGATGACGCAATGTATTTAGCTAAAAGAGATGGGAAAAATAACTTTAAGCTTTTTTCATCCGAGATTGAAGAGAAAATGCGTAATGAAAAAATCATCGAGAGTGAATTAATTGAAGCATTAAGCAATAATAAATTATTCTTAGTCTTCATGCCCGCCTATACAACTTCGACACTCGAGCTAAAAGGATATGAGGTTCTGTTAAGATGCCCTGCCCTTATGGATATTGATATTGGGCCTGATGTTTTTATTCCGATAGCTGAAAAAACCGATCTTATTTTAAGTGTTGATTTGTGGGTTGCTGAAAATGCGTTAATTAAGCTTAAAGAGATTGTCGAAACAACTGGATTTGATGGTTTTTTCTCGATCAACGTCTCATCTAAGTCACTAAGAAATGATAACTTTTATACTCGTTTAAAAGAACTTATCAAAAAATACAGTGTAAATGTTAAACAGATAGAGCTTGAGATAACTGAAACATGTTTGATGCCTGATGATCATCAAGCAGTAATCAGTCTTAATCAACTTAAGTCATTAGGAGTTCGGGTCGCGATTGATGACTTCGGTACTGGATATACATCATTCAGTCAATTAGTTAATTATCCCTTAGATACATTAAAAATAGATCGTTCATTTGTTAAAAATTTGCGTGATACACCTATCGGAAAAAAACCGACAATAGATATTATTTTTGAGCTGGCAAAAGTATATCAGCTTGAAGTTATTGTCGAGGGAGTTGAAACTAAAGCGGATTTTGAGCATATCAAAACACTCGGTTGCGATATTGTGCAGGGTTTCTATTTCACATTGCCTCGAACATGGCAAGAAGTGCTTGATGGATGCTGTCTCTTAGAGAAAATATTTGAAAGCGAGGATGATAACTAAGTGTTAAATAACCACCATTGAGATCCTCTGGGAGCGAATAGCTATTCCCAATCAAACTCATAATAAGCGTCAATTGCCTGGTATAAACCGCTTGATGCTTCAATATAAAAACGCTCAAACATCTCGTAACGAATGGCTAATATTGAAAAACTATCAAACACACCAACGCCATAACTTAACTCGATACCTGGTGCAATAGATCCACTTACACCAACAGACTGCTCATCGCCACTGCCACTTGAAGAAAGAGACAAATCTTTAATACCAACCTGATTACCAATATCGTTCATTACACCAGATGTTTTATCTGCTCCCATATCAATTAACATACCGGCAATTTGGCTGTTTCCCTGGTTATCTGAGCTGGCTTGTAACGATTTACCACGGGTAATGTAAGATAAAGCATCTTGTTGCGCCATGGCCGGATCAGAGAATATAACCAGTGATAACTGATCAGGCGTGCCTGTTACACGCACACCAGCTGTTACATTGTCTTCTATTTTATCGGGATCACGTATCGCTTCGATAGAAATATAGGGAGATTCAGGTGCCCCTTGAAAAACAATTCGACTTTTTTGTAAAACAAGTTGTTGAGCCAATGCCCTATAACTGCCGTCCACAAGGTTTAATTCACCATGTATGGTTAGATTTTGATCAAACGCTTTACGTATCAGCATATTGCCATTTATTTTGGTATTTAATCCTAAAGCTTCAACCTCCAGTCGTTCACCGAGTTCGACTTGTAAATCAATTTCAATAGGCAATGTCGTTGCATCTTTTGGAGCTTCAATATCAACGACAATAATATCTTTCGAGGGAGAAACAGCACCTTCAGGTAGCTCTTTTACTGTTATTTTTCCCTTGTTAACCACGATAGTACCGTTTAATTTCACATGTTCTGCAATCAGCAAATGCAGATCGGGGCTAACCAAAAAATCAATTTTGTCATAATCATAGATAGTCATCTTGTCTGCAAAAAAATGAACATCTCCTTCTAATTTATTATTCCAACTAATTGAACCTTTAATATTGGCTCGACCAGTTACATTCTGATCCGCAAGCGGCTCGGTTATATTTTCGCTTTCATTTTCATTAATGATCGTTCTGCCCACTGTTTTAATAGAGCTATCCAAGATACTAATAGCGTCATGAATAATGGTTTTCCGCATGACATTTTCTTCAATATCGCTATCATTTGTTTGGCCGGTATAAAATTCCCCATCGACCGTTGCAGTGCTGTTATTCACTGTGATAGAAGTATTTAATCTCTTGATCTGAACGGGCGCACTAACGGCTGTAATTGTCGTATCATTAATATTTATCTGTCCATTTACAATCGGATTTTTTAATGGCCCATTAATAGATAATTCACTTTGTAACTGCCCTGCAAGTTTTTCAAGCTCAGGAACCAGTACAGTGAAAGGGGAAAAGTCAGGAAGCTCTATATTAACTGAGAGATTCAGATCTGGTGTGCTTTTATAGGGAAACAATTGCCCTTCAATTTTTGCATCAATTAAATTTTGCGAATAAATAGTTGCTGACAAATGACTACTTTCCTTATTACTACTGAGCTTTAGATTAAATTTCTCCATCGGATAAATAAAAAGCCCTTGCTCAGTTTGCTCAAGGTTAACTTTTATGGCCATATCATTTGAGAATACATTAATATCAAAGTGCGGTTTTTCAATCTGATCCCACTTTATTTGTGCATTAGCAGAAAGCGCTCCCGCAATTTTAAACTCATCAGGTAATACAGGATCAAGGCTCGACAGTAAATAGGAATCAATCGCAAGGATAACTTCACCTGCTTTGCCGATATCTGATTTTTTAAAGCATAATTGTCCGCTATTGTCATTTTGCTTGTTTGATGACAGCCAACAATGTGGGGTTAACTGCACATTCTCATTTTCAGCAATTATATCAATCGGTTTATTCAAGGTTAACTGCTGATATGGGAAGTCGATGCTGGCGGCACTTAATGTACTTAACCATCTTTTATTATCTTGAACAATTTGAAATTGCAGATCTGTTGAGATAAGTTCGCTGATTACTGATAAATCAATTTGGTGGTGCTCGGCTGTATCTGAACTGCTAATATTTTCTATAGTGATATCAATATTATCAATTATCTGCTGCGCAACAGTTAGTTCCTTAGCCGCAAGTTGTAAAGAAAGTTGCGGTCTATCCGATGCAATCGCAAAACCATTAAGTTGAAAAGAGTTTAATGCGCTTGTCTGATAACTTAGCAACTCTCCTTGCAGATTAGATTTTATTTTTAGCGCACTGTTTGGCCCTTGCAGTTCAACTTCGCCGTTAATTTTTCCAGTACTATCGAGTAGTGCATGGCTTAAATCAACAATATTCAGTTTAATAGCTAAATCATTTTGCTCTGCAAGTCGGCCATTTATAATGAATTCATTTTCTGCGTTATTAACAACAACTTCTTGAAAAGAGATACCCTGTTTATCATCGCCGGAGATAACACCGCTAACAGTAAATGGGCGCGTTAAAAACTCACCGTAAATATCCATCTCTGGAATGGCAAACATCCAAGAAGGTGGATTTTGTTGCTCCAATGTAACGGCTACGTTTTGTTTAATTAGCCCTGAAAAGTTACCTGTATATTGTGTATTTAATTGCGCTAAATCGATTTTATCAATAGCTAACTCACCTTGCCATTTTATTGCATCTTGCCAATTTAATAAGCCGCTTAAGTTCACTGAACCATCTAAAGTGTTAACGATCAGCTGTTCAAGATTCAGATGCTGTAGATCCCCTTTTGCTGCTAAAGAGAGTTCTCCTGCAGGTATATTTTCGATGTTGTAGACAGTATCTATTTTAATACGGTAATCAGAGATATCTCCGCTGCTTTGCAGTGCACCATTTGCGGATGAGTATTGCGCTTTTCCTGTTAATGGCCAGCGTAATTGCTGCCAATTTAACGTTAATATATATGGCAGGTTTTCTTTAAATAAATTAATTTCTGAGTTTAACTGCATTGACAGTTTATTAGACAAAAGTAGTTCAGTTTTTAATTGTGATAAATCACCAGAACTTTTAAGTTGGTAAACTTGCCCTGACAATAGTTCCGCTGGTTGCAGTTGTTTAATTGCTTTTAGCTGCCCTTTTAATTGCATATTTAAAGGGTATCGACCGGTAAAATTAACAGCGCCATCTAACTGCAACTCTGTTTCAACTGAATCTAAAGCAAAAGATTGAATCGTTAATTTTGAATGTATAAAGCTAAACTGGCTGGATAACGAATTAAGTTCAAACAAGTTTTTATCACCCTGTTTAAGGGTGAAATTACGGATATCAAAGGGGTCAATATATAGATTCAGGGGTAAAATAATTTCAGGTAAAACATGTAGTGAAAGCAATGCGGGTTTTGAAGTTGGCAGTTTACTATCGTCAGTCGATTTTTTTACTGGCGTTTCAGTTGCTTCACTTTCAGGTAAGCTCACCAGTAAACCATCAATAACAGTTTTTAAGGTGAGATCACTTTTGTTTGCATACGCTTGTAAATGTAATTCATTTAAATCGACCGATAAATCACCTAACGCAAAATGAATCTGTTTTAAATTAATCCCCTCTATCTCAACGTCTACAGGGAATTCGAATCTGCTGACGGCTGTACTTTCAGTCGTTTTTTCTGCGTCTGATTCAGCACTTTCAGTAATAACAATTTGTGCATTGCTAATATTAAGATTTTTTAAACATACTTTATTAAATAAACAGGACCAGTCAAAAACATAACTTGCAGAATCTATCTCTATCTTAGCTTGTTGATCATGCCAGCTGATCTGGGAATAAGTGGGTGAATTAAAAAGGCTACCTTGCTCAAGCACAATAGAAAAACGCGGTTCAATTTGTTTGGCGAGACTAATCACCACTTGATTTCCTGAATGACTAAACAGCAGCAGGCTAGCAAGCAATAAAATAAAAAAGGTAAAGCTGAAAACTAAGATAGTTGTTAGTTTTGTCAAACTTAATATTTTCGACTTCAAACTCATAATTCAGGACCAATCATAAAATGAAATGCGATCGAATTAGCGGGATCGGTAAAAGGTTTAGCCAGATAAAATCTAATTGGGCCGACAGGGGATGACCATACCGCCCCTAAACCCGCACTGGTTGAAATATCCTCAGAAAAATCATCGGTTGCGGTACCGGCATCAGCAAATAAAGCAATTTTCCAATTTTCTGCAACAGGAAAACGGTATTCTAAACTGGCTACCGCTAAGTATAGCCCCCCTACTAAATAACCTTGATTATCGGTTGGGGCAATACTTTCATAATCGTATCCTCTGACACTTTGATCTCCCCCGGTAAAAAAACGCATTGATGAAGGTACATTATAAATTGAGTCAGTATAGATAGCGCCTAGTTCACTACCCGCAACAAATTGATGTCCATTAAAACTTCGTAAAAATTTTGCGTGCCCATAAACTTTAACCAGATCATCACTTGAATACCACGCTTCATTGGACGCTTCCAGAGAGAGCAACTGTTTATCCCCCCAGGATGCATTGATACCACCTCGATTGCGGGTACGACTAAAGCTAATACCAGGGATAATTAACTGCGTTGTAAAATCTTGTTGTCCCTGCCGACCGAACTCGTAGTCATATTTGATAAACAAGGTGCGTAACCATTTATTTGATAAACGCCAATGGCGGTTTAAACCGACAAGGTACTGAGTGGTATCTGTATCATTTTGATTAACCATTTTGTAACCCGTTTGAATTGAAAGATAGTCATAAAGTGGATCATCAAGGGGGATTTTATAGGTTAACGAAGCCTCTTGTGTAGGTATTGAAGCAACTAAATTACCTTCAACAGAGTGCCCGTGATCATTTACCCAAGGACGTACCCAACGAAATTTTCCGCGCACACCTTCGTCAGTGCTGTAACCCAGTCCTACATTAAAGGAGTCTTGCGGGCGCATATTGGCAATAACATTCAATGGGATCTGTAATCCTTGTTTGCCTTTAATATCGGGTAATATTGTGATGCTTTTGAAATAACCAGTTTCATTTATATCGGCATTAAATTTACTTAATATTTTAGATTCAAAAGGATCACCCGTTTTAAAGTTTTTTAATGAACGGATATATTTTTCAGCAGGAATATCAGTGTCAAAAACCAATTCACCAAATTGGTAACGAACTCCGGTATTAAACCAAAGGTAAACTATCGCACTATTATTTTGCGAGGTGACTTCAACCAATGCTTTGTCATATTGTGCATCAAAATAACCGCGCCTTCGTGCAAGGCTTTTTAAACTGCTTTTCGCTGCCTCGTAATGCCCATGGTGCAAAACATCATTTAATTTAAGAGAAAAGTCAGCAAGCAATATTTTAAATTGCGGATCACTTTGCCCCTCTCCGGTTAATTTAACGCTCAGTTCTGTTATATGAGTTTGCTCACCCGGGCTGATATTTAAGATAACAAGTTGCTTCCCTCGCTCACCTGATACCGCCATTTTCATCTTTACCTGGTAATAACCTAATGCAGTCAAAGCCTCACGTGTTGATTCTTCAACTTGTTTTAAATAAGTTTCATCATCAGCATCGTGAGGTTCACTTAAGGCAGCTAAAAACACCGAAATGTTACTATTCGCGGAATCATCAACTCCATTAATTGTAAAATCAATTCCTGCAAAAACTGTTGCATGAAAAAAAATAATTAACAGTAAAAAAGAAAGTTTACAAA